>CANHWU010000196.1 GCA_947464415.1 Flavobacteriales bacterium | reverse complement strand
TGGGGAAGTTAGTTCATGCTCTTTCGGTTGAAATGAAATACAACCTAAACAATTACTATTGCAGGCGGGCGAAATGGGTATGGGACACTCCCAACGACCCATGAAAAAATTGCGTGCAGCAGGACAGCAATACCGAATAGAACAATTTTGTCCCAAATGCTGAATCAGGCGATTGTTGGGATGTTGCTTGATTCTTTCTTCTGTAATCTCCCAAATTTTTTCTCGATCGAAATTCACTAAATCTTGGCGCTCATCGGGATCGATGCGCACTGCCGTGGTATAAAACTTATCGTCTAACCACCCCACTGTAGTGTAGGCATACAAGGGCAAAGTGGGTGCATTTTCTTCATCTGTACCAAAGGCAGCGGAATACAATTGCGTGTATGCTGGCGCATTCAAAGCCGCAACGGCTTGCACATCCTCTCTTACCACCATTTCACCCGAATCATCCAATCCATAAGGGCGACGACCCGGAAGCGTAAGCAAATCGCTACCAAAAGGCATTTCAATAAAATCTTCTGGCGTGAGCGGTAATACATCAAATCCCGAACGCCCCACCGCCTCTAATGTGGTATCTTCAAAAATATTTCCATCTTGGTCGGCATAGACCATGAACGGAACTCTCCAAGGGTGGGGTGAATTTGACATACGGCAAAGTTAAGGAGGGATGCCCTAAAATTGCCTATTTTCGTAGCATCATGAAAGTCACTTTTTTAGGAACCGGAACTTCGCAAGGAGTACCTGTCATTGCTTGTGATTGCCCGGTGTGCCAATCCGTTGACTTAAAAGACAAAAGATTGCGTACCTCTATCATGATTACGAGCGAGACCACCCAAGTGGTGATTGACTCAGGTCCTGACTTTAGGCAACAAATGCTCACCCATCAAGTGCAAACTTTGGATGCCATTGTCTTTACCCATGAGCACAAGGACCATGTCGCGGGAATGGATGATATCAGGGCTTTTAATTATTCCACGGGCAACCCTATGAAAATCGCATGCACCTATCAAGTAGAAGAGGCCTTGCGGCGGGAATTTGCCTATGTGTTTGACAATCCAAATTATCCCGGCGTTCCCAAAATCGATATTCAGCGCATCCACGAGGATCTATTTCAAATCGGAGATATCACGCTGACACCCTTGCCTGTTATGCATTTGAAAATGCCTGTCTTGGGATTTCGCATCGGTGACTTTAGTTATGTAACCGATGCCAACTTCATCAGTGAGGAGACCAAAGAAAAAATAAAAGGTAGCCAAATATTGGTCATCAATGCCTTGCGACATGAGCCCCATCCCTCACATTTTACGCTTTCAGAAGCAATCGAGCTAGTGAATGAACTAAAAATCCCAACTGTCTTTTTCACCCACATCAGCCATCAATTGGGAAAGCACGAAGAGGTAAGTGCCTCGCTGCCTCCTAACATTCAAATCGCCCATGATGGTTTGACCATTGAAATATGAAATCTCAACTTTTATACTACTGTCTCATTGCGCCTATCAGCCGTCTGCCCTATTGGATGATTTATGGTGTGAGTAATGTGCTATATGTGGTATTGTACCAATGGATTGGGTATCGAAAAAAAGTAGTTCGCAAAAATATTGAACGCGTTTTTGCCGATCAAACACCCGCATGGAGGCTGCAATTAGAGCGCGATTTTTATCGGCACTTTTGCGATTTGATTTGCGAGACGGTAAAGCAGTTTCATATTTCCCAATCGGATGCGGAGCAAAGAATGAAGCACTTGAATACCGCCGTATTTGCACCCTTTGCACAAAAAGGACAATCGGTGATCATTGCGGGAGGGCACATGGGCAATTGGGAGTTGTGGGGAGTGAGTGCAGCACTGGCAATACCACACGAGATCATCGGTGTCTACAAGAGATTGAGCGACCCTTTCTTTGATCAGAAATTACGCAGCAGCAGAGGCAAGTGGGGAACCAAATTGGTAGCCACCAAAGAGATAGCCCAATATTTAAAAGATCATGTCAACGATTTAAAAGCCACTGTGCTGGCCATTGATCAATCACCCGCCAATCCCCAAAAAGCTTATTGGACGAGCTTCCTTGGACAGGAGACGGCCAGTTACTTCGGACCTGAAAAGCTCGCCCAAGAATGGAATATGCCCATTGTGTATGGGCATATTGTAAAAACAAAACGCGGTCATTACGAAACCACCTATGAGCTGGTATGTGAAGATCCCCAGCAAATGGGATATGGCCAAATCATCGAATTGTTGAATCAAAAATTAGAAGCCGATATTTTGGCGCATCCTCATTTGTGGTTATGGTCTCATAAGCGGTGGAAGCATCAAAAGCCAATGGCTTAGAACAGACTTCCGCTACAATTTTTCTTGATCCAGATGATGTCGTAAATAACACCTGGGATCCAGCAAAGCAGGTAACAAAGTAAAGATAACAAAATGGGCTTCCATTCAGGTTGTCCATTATTCTTGGCTGTCCAAACCAATATGAACAATGGTCCACCAAAAACTGGTATGAACAAAATAGCCGCTACCCAAATCAGCCAAGAAAGACCATCCGGTCCTTTGCTCGTGTGAATATTCGCTTCGTAAGATTGATCGCTAAAATGCTTCATCACTTGCTTGATCTGGCTGTCTATTTTCACCAACTTTCTCTTCGGCGATACTGATTTAAAGATTTCAACTGCTGCTGCCTTTGATGTGGAAGCTGTTTCTTTTGTGCTTGCCGTTACTGATGGCACATCTTTCTCTAACCATTCATTGGTAAACAATGCAGGAACATTCACTTCAGCCGTGGATGCAGACCTATCCTTTTGTAAGGAAGGGGCGGTAGCGTGGGTTCTGAAATTTTTCCATTCCACATGATAACCTGGAGCATAATGACGCTTGGTCACTGTGCAAGAGGTGATGGTCACCACCATGATGGCCACTACCGATAAGAGGATATTATTTTTTTTCATGTCTCAAATATATAGAATAAAAAAAGAGTGGCACTAGGCCACTCTTCATATTTTTCGGTAGAATTCCTGATTAGAACTCACGCTTCAT
>CANHWU010000195.1 GCA_947464415.1 Flavobacteriales bacterium | reverse complement strand
CGTATTCAGTTCAAGCAAGTCACCAAAATGCTCAAGGCATTTGAATATTGGTTTGGACCTTATCCCTTTTACGAAGACGGTTACCAATTGGTGCAAGTGCCTTTCCTCGGCATGGAACATCAAAGCGCAGTGGCCTATGGCAATAAATTCAAGAATGGGTATTTGGGATCTGACTTGTCTCACTCTGGTTGGGGAAAAGATTGGGACTACATCATTGTGCATGAAAGCGGACATGAATGGTTTGCCAATAATATCACCTACAAAGACATGGCCGACATGTGGCTGCATGAGGGATTTACTACTTATTCAGAAGGATTATTTGTAGAGTATCATTATGGAAAGGAAGCGGGTGCTGAGTACATCCGAGGATTGCGCAAAAATATTTTCAATGTCAATCCTTTGATTGGTCCTTACGGAGTCAATGAAGATGGCCCAGGAGATATGTATTACAAAGGTTGTAATTTATTACATACCATCAGACAAATCAAAAACGACGATGAGCGTTGGCGAGCGATGTTGAGAGAAATGAACCGTGTGTATTATCATCAAACCGTTACCACGCAGGAGATAGAGGCTTTTATGGCGGCTGATTTGGCCCTATCATTGAACAAAGTATTTGATCAGTACTTGAGAACTCCTCAAGTGCCGGAACTCGAATATAAATTAGACAAAGGGAAATTGTATTACCGTTGGGTCAATTGCATCGAGGGATTTGACATGCCGGTGGATATTGAGTTGGATGGTCAACACATCCGTTTATTTCCCATCGCTCAGGAGTGGAAGTCAGCTGAGCTGAAAGGCAGAGTAGTGGTGGTTGATGAGGATTTTTATGTCACTTCAAAAAATATTGGAAGAAGAAAGTCATGATGAAAATTACCAGTTTTCAGGCTTATCACGTGGCCTATCAAAAAAGCATTGAATCACCGGATGAATTTTGGGAAGAGATGGCCCAATATTTCAGTTGGCGACAGCCCTGGCAAGAAGTATTGTCGGGCGATTTTGCGTCGGCGAGGTCGGAGTGGTTCAGAGGCGCCAAGCTCAATATCACAGACAACGCCATTGACCGTCATGCATTGGCGCAGCCCCATCAAATGGCCTTGATCTGGGAACCCAATGATCCGCAAACGCCCACGCGCTCTTTCACCTATCTACAGCTTCAACAAGAGGTGATGAAAGTGGCGGAGATGCTCCGGACATTGGGAGTAAAAAAGGGAGATCGCGTTTGCATCTACATGGGCATGGTGCCGGAGTTGACCTTTGCGGTGTTGGCCTGTGCGCGCATTGGAGCGATACACAGTGTGATTTTTGGTGGTTTCAGTGCCAAGAGCATTGCGGATCGTTTGGAAGATGCCGGTGCACAGTTCATCATCACCATGGATGCAGCGCAAAGAGGCAATAAGATGATTCCTCTGAAGTCGGTGGTGGATGAGGCCCTGTCCAATGGTTATCCGATACAAAAAGTATTGGTCTTGGATTATTTGCATACCCCTTGTAATCATGCCCATCATGATGTGGATTGGAAGGACTTGTACCAACAAGTGGAAGCGATGAACGCTTACGCTACTAAAGGGCAGGAAATGGATGCGGAGGACCCCCTCTTTATTTTGTACACCAGTGGTTCAACAGGAAAGCCCAAGGGCGTGGTGCATTCCACCGCGGGCTATATGGTATGGACGGCTTTTACATTTTTAAATGTATTTCAATACCAACCGGGGGAGGTCCATTTCTGCACAGCCGATGTGGGATGGGTAACGGGTCACAGTTATTTGATCTATGGACCATTACTCAACGGCGCTACCAGTGTGATGTTTGAGGGGGTACCCAATTATCCGGATGCAGGACGGTTTTGGGAGATAGTAGCCAAACATAAGGTCAATCTCTTTTACACCGCCCCCACGGCCATCCGCAGTTTGATGTCGGCAGGTGACGAGTGGTTGGAGGGCAAAGATTTATCCAGTCTCCGTGTGCTTGGATCCGTGGGAGAGCCCATTAATCAAGAGGCATGGCAATGGTACCATGATCGTGTGGGCAAGGGGAACTGCCCCATTGTAGATACTTTTTGGCAAACAGAAACGGGCGGTATCATGATCTCCAATCTGGCGGGCGTTACGCCGCAAAAGCCAGTGTTTGCTACTTTGCCCTTGCCGGGAGTATTGCCCGTTCTCTTGGATGATCAAGGAATGGAAATCACGGAGAACAATGTCACGGGCAATTTGTGCTTTGCCCAACCTTGGCCTTCGATGATCCGCACCACTTGGGGCGATCATGAGCGATGCTTGTTGAACTATTTTACAACTTATCCCGGATATTATTTTACAGGGGATGGCGCTTATCGAGACGAAGAGGGCATGTATCGATTGGCCGGTAGGGTAGATGATGTGCTCAATGTCAGTGGGCATCGCATTGGTACCGCGGAGGTAGAGAATGCCATCAACCACGCGCCGCAGGTGATTGAAAGCGCTGTGGTGGGCTATCCCCACGATATCAAGGGGCAAGGGATTTTTGCTTTTGTCATTTGTGACCACCAACATGAGATGGATATCCCATCTATCCAGACAAAAATTGTAAAAACCGTAGTAGAACAAATAGGTCCGATTGCCAAGCCCGATCGGTTGGTCATCGTTTCAGGGTTGCCCAAAACACGCAGCGGTAAAATCATGCGACGCATCCTTCGGAAGATTGCGGAAGGTGAGTTCGAGTCGATTGGCGATACCACAACTTTATTGGATCCATCGGTAGTAGAGGAGATCATCCGAATTGTAACCGCCAACAAGGTGGCCCATTAGCGCAGATTCCGTCCATTACATATGGTGTGATCATTTGAGAGCGAGAGCGGACTACATCTCCCCTCCTTTCTTTTGATTCACAAAAGCAGGAGGGGAGATGTCGCTTTGTCCCTTTTGTCCCCTCGGCTCCGCCGAGCTTGTGTCGTGAGCGCAGCGAACTTATCGTCTTGAAAAAACGAAGCAGCCGAAGCGAAAGGGCCTTATAGTAATCGTTTGAGAATTATTGGGGGTGGTCTTTTTTGTAGTTTCAGAATGTTGTGTACTTTTAGGTTATGAAACATTCAATTATAATTGCGGTAATCGCGGTTCTTTTTGCCTCATG
>CANHWU010000194.1 GCA_947464415.1 Flavobacteriales bacterium | reverse complement strand
TTTCCTGTTCAGTCTTTGTGATGTCAAAGTGCTCTACCAAAAATTCCGGCAAAAACAACTTCAATAATTCTAGATGATTTTCCAATTTCTATTTTTTGCAAAAATCGAAAATTTTGTAAACTCCTCCCCAACTTTTGGTATTGATCCGTGCTTTACAATATCGGTCTAGATATAAATACTTACCTCGATACTCTGTCCGACATTTATGTGTTCTTTTTTCCTGATTTCGCTTTTGATGGGTAGGAGGTAGGTTTGGTGTTTGGTGTCATACCAAATGGCTGTTGGCCAGCTCGTGTTTTTGATTTGGGCGATGATGGAAAGCCTGCCCCAGCCTTGTTCCTCTCTTTTGAAATGCTTCCTTATTTCATTACTCATCTTATGGGGCACATTCACCAATACCCATCCACTGGATCCTGAATGTTGCCAAGGAATGACGGTAAATGCAAAGGGTATTTTACCCAGCGTGCTGATCATTTTTAGAATCCTTGCGTATTACTTTGGTGACAGGGGAGAATAAATAATCCAAACGCGTTGAGATTTCTTTACACAAAATGCGTTTTCTATTTTTATGCAATCGAATAAATTCTTTTTTGTCCTTTCCGTAGTAAAAATGGCTTCCATCGGGCATGGCCTCTAACAATGTCACATTGGGATTTTGGTTTCTATCGTATTGCGCCAACACCAATGAGAGCGGAATATTGGAGCAAGTGGCGGCATCGGGATTGGATAGATATTGGTGCACAGCATGCTGGACATCTGCAGGAAAAACTCCGATTTGAAGAAAAGGACCCAGCGTTTTCTTAAAATTGGTTTTCCACTCTTCTCCGTGCGGTTTGACGCTATTTTTAAACTGATTATATGTGATTAGATGTGCCAACTCATGCATTAAGGTGATGAGGAAAGCATAGGGATTCAGATTGCCATTGACCGTGATTTGGTGTTTTTCACGATCAGGTCTGACGGTGAAATCTCCATGCTTGGTAGATCGAGGTGGGGTAATATTGATGTGGTGAGGATGTTGACGCAATAGAGAACAGGCCAAAGGCACAGCATTGGCGGGAATGAAACGGGATAGGGCGGATTCTAAATCAGTAGAGGCTCTGGAAGGCATGGTCAATGCGCAGGTTGCTCAATGTGATCATCCCACTTGGGGCAGGTGTTGCATTTGGGTTTTTTATGGGTATTGCACGCCATTAAACAGACTGCTGCCAGGACAATGATCAATTTTTTCATGTACTCAAACTTGTTCACCGAAGGTAATGAATATCCTCTTAATTTTATTGGATAGAAGTTTTTTTTTACCACTATTTTTGGAACATGCCCATTTTCACTAGCATCGGAAAATTTACTGAGCTCATGATTCAGGTGTTCACCAAACCTGAGCGGTGGAAGGTGTATCCCAAATTGATTACCAAAGAAATGGACAAGATTGGATTGCAATCGGTGGGTATTATGAGTTTATTGGTCTTGTTTATGGGTGCTGTTGTGGCGGTTCAAACGGCTTCCAATATTGAAAGTGGATGGGTGCCGCGATGGACGATCGGTTACACGACACGCCAATCCATTATCTTGGAATTTTCTTCTACCATTGTTTGCCTTATCATCACAGGAAAAGTAGGAAGCAATATCGCCTCTGAAATTGGAACGATGAGGATTACCGATCAAATAGACGCTTTGGACATCATGGGAATCAATAGCGCCAGTTATTTGATTTTACCCAAGATCATTGCCGCTGTTTTTATTCTACCTTTTTTGGTGCTGTTGGCGATGTTTGTGGGTGTTTTTGGCGGGGGCGCTATTGCCATTTTGAGTGGAGTGGTTTCAATCACTGATTTTGAGGCAGGTGCACAATATGATTTTCGGGTATGGGATGTGATGTATTCTTTGATAAAAACTGTTTTTTTTGCTTTTATCATGAGTAGTGTGTCTTCTTATCATGGTTATTACACAAGGGGTGGTGCTTTGGAAGTGGGACAGAGCAGCACCAGAGCGGTGGTGTATAGCATCATCATCATCATGATTGCTAATTTCTTATTGACTCAATTACTGCTATTATGATTCGTTTGGAATCTTTACAAAAGTCATTTGGCGATCATCAAGTTTTGAAAGGAATTACGGCGGTATTTGAGCCTGGTAAAGTGAATTTTATCATCGGAAAAAGTGGAGAAGGAAAAAGTGTGTTGGCTCGATGCATGGTGGGATTGGAAGAAGTGAACAGTGGAAATATCTTTTATGATCAAGCTGAATTCACCAAAATGGATCGTTGGGAGCGTAAGCATGTGCGGAAAGATATTGGAATGCTCTTCCAAGGAGCGGCCTTGTTTGATTCTATGACGGTGGAAGAGAATGTGCAGTTTCCTATGAAAATGTTTACCACCATGACGGCTAAAGAACGCGCGGATAAAACAGAAGAAATCTTGGAGGATGTAGGATTAATAGGAAAGAATAAACTCTATCCAAGTGAATTGTCGGGAGGTATGAAGAAGCGGACTGGCTTGGCTAGGGCCATAGCGTTGAATCCTAAATACCTGTTTGTAGATGAACCCAATTCTGGCTTGGATCCCGTGACCAGTTTGATGATCGATAAATTGGTACGAGAAATCACAGATCGTTACAAGATGACAACTGTTGTGATCAGTCACGATATGAATTCTGTGATTGAAATTTCAGATGCTATTTTCTTTATCAGTAAGGGAGAGTTTGTCTGGAGTGGAGATCGAAATTCCATTTTAAAGGTCAATCATCCCTTGTTGAATGACTTTGTATTTGCTTCACAATTCATGAAGGAAATCAGAGAAAAATTTAGATAGCTTTTATTTCAACACACTCCAGCGTTCAGAGTCCAAACGGATCATGATGAAGAGCAATAATGTGAAGGCCATTAGGGAGGAGCCACCGTAACTAAAAAAGGGCAATGGAATTCCGATGATGGGGGCGAGTCCAATGACCATTCCGATATTGATCAAAAAGTGCATAAAGAAAATACAGGCCACACTGTATCCATATACTCTGGAGAAACTAGATCGTTGTCGATCAGCAATGACCATGAGGCGGATGATGAGAAATGCGTAGGTGCTGATCAATATGGTGACTCCTAAAAATCCCCATTCTTCTGCCAC
>CANHWU010000193.1 GCA_947464415.1 Flavobacteriales bacterium | reverse complement strand
TGATGGTAATGTCACGCTACCAAATATTTTTACTCCCGATAATGATGGGTACAATGATGTGTTTGTTCCTTTTGAGATGTATCCGGGTGATTGGGATTTAACTGTCTTTAATCGTTGGGGTACAGAAATCTATCATACCGATAATATCTCCAAGGGTTGGAGTGGAGATGGAGCCTCTACGGGAACTTATTACTGGGTTGTAACTCCTAAGGTGGGTCAAAAAGGTGATGTTCAGAGAGGGGTTGTCCTGTTGGTTAGATAGAAAAAGAGGCCTTTGGAGTCATTAAAAATAGAATCTTAACAACTCCCTCTTTTCTCCCCAAATTATACCCATTGAAAGGCCCATTTTGCTTATTTTTGTTCCCTATACTATGGCACAGATTGAATTGTTATTGCCCAAGATGGGAGAGAGTGTGGCGGAAGCTACCATCATCAAGTGGGTGAAGAAAGAGGGAGAGTCCGTGAAAGCGGATGAGCCTATCATCGAGATTGCGACGGATAAAGTGGACAGTGAAGTACCCTCTCCTGAGGATGGAATATTGTTGAAATGCTTGGTAAAAGAAGGGGATGTCGTTCAAGTGGGTCAACCCATTGCGTTGATCCAGACAGGTGCAGCCGATTCCATTCCGGCTTCTGCTCCCGCAGCTGCGGCCCCTGCTCCTACAGCTGAAGTGAAAATCGAGTCTATTCCATTTGTGCCCGCTGCGGAAGCAGCGCCCATCGTCTCGAGTGATCGTTTTTATTCCCCCTTGGTAAAGAACATGGCCAAGGCAGAAGGCATCGGTCAGGCAGAGTTAGATCAAATTCCGGGCAGTGGTCAAGGAGGAAGGTTGACGAAAGAGGATCTCAAGTCATACATTGCCCATCGCTCCGCTGCACCAGCTGCGGCAACTGCATCTGTCCAAAAGCCAGAAGTGAAGGAGACTCCTGTGGTAGCTCCCAAGGAGGCTCCCAAAGCCAAGGCAGCCATCTCTGTGAATGGCAACGATGAGATTGTGCAAATGGATCGCATGCGCAAACTGATTGCAGATCACATGGTGATGAGCAAGCAAACCTCACCGCACGTCACCAGTTATGTGGAGGCAGACTTGACCAATGTGGTGATGTGGAGAGAGAAAGTGAAGAAGAGTTTTGAGCAAAAAGAAAAAACCAAATTGACCTTTACGCCTATTTTTATTGAGGCAGTGGCCAAGGCCATCAAAGATTTTCCAGGTGTGAATGCATCAGTGGATGGAGATAAAATTATTTTGCGCGGAGACATCAATATCGGAATGGCCACAGCATTGCCCTCGGGTAATTTGATAGTCCCTGTAATCAAAAATGCTGATCAATTGAATTTGGTGGGTATTGCGAAAAAAGTGAACGACCTTGCCGATAGAGCAAGAGAAAATAAACTCACCCCAGATGAAATCCAGGGCGGTACTTACACTTTGACCAATGTCGGATCTTTTGGTAATGTCATGGGAACTCCCATTATCAATCAACCACAAGTAGCGATATTGGCAGTAGGCGCCATTAGAAAGAAACCTGCGGTGATTGAAACCCCTCACGGAGATTTTATTGGTATTCGTCACATGATGTTCTTATCGCACAGTTATGATCACCGCATTGTAGATGGTGCATTGGGCGGCAGGTTTGTCAGAAGAGTGGCGGATTATTTAGAAAATTGGGATGAGAATAGAGAAATTTAAATGTAAATAACGATATGAAGACCATTTTTTCGTTTGTTGTGGCCTCATTGATGCTGATGTTCAATTATAGTGTTTCAGCACAAAAAAAGGAGTTACCTCCCAGTTTTGAGGAAGCCAATACTTTGATTGAAGAAAAGTTGTGGGACCAAGCGGTGATTGAATGGGAGCGGCTGTTGGAGGTATATCCGCTCAATGCCAACTATCATTACAAAGTGGGGATGTGCATGCTGCAAACCAAGAGAAAACAAGATGCATTAGAACACCTCGAAATTGCCACTGGAAAAGGTGAATTTGAAAAAAATTACGATCCTACTGATGCAAGTGAAGAAACACCCCCTATTGATGCATTGTATTATCTTGCGATTGCGCAACATGTCAGTAACAAACCCGATGATGCTTTAGAGACCACGGAGTTATTGAAGACAAAAATTAAAAATCCTGGACATCTTTTGTTGAAGGATTTACCCCGCAGAGAGGAGCAATGCGCGGAAGCTAGCTTACAAATGAAATCTCCTAAAAAGCATGTCATCAAGGCTCTTAACGGAGATATGAATTCTGAATACAGAGATTTTAATGGGGTGTCTCCGCAAGATTTGAGTGTAATCTATTTTTCCTCCAACAGAGAAAGAGCTGATGTGAACAGAAGCAATGCGAGATTTGTGAATCCAGAAACGATGGAGTACGAAGATGATATTTATGTTTGCTTTAAAGGTGCTTCAAAAGATTTTGGTCCAGCGGAATTACTCAACATTACGGATGATAAGGGTGATAGAGTAATGGCAGTAAGTGCTGATGGACACACTTTATACTTGGCCAAAGGAGATTTGGGAAATGCGGATTTGATGATGACCAAATTGATCGGCGAAAAATGGACGCAGCCCGTTGCATTGGGAGGTAACATCAACTCAAAGGATCAAGAAATGGATATGACCATATCAAGTGATGGGAAAACGATTTATTTTTCTTCTGATCGTCCGGGCGGATTGGGTGGATACGATATTTGGAAATCGACATTGGATAAGGATGGCGAGTGGGGTCCTGCTGAAAATTTAGGTGATTTGGTCAATACGAAGTACAATGAGATTTCCCCATCCTTGGCGAGAGGCGGAAAGACCTTGTATTTCTCCTCGGAAGGGCATAACACCATGGGGGGGTATGATATTTTCTATACGAAGTTGGATAAAAAGACGGGCGCTGGTAATGCCGTTAACGTTGGTTTCCCATTGTCTACTTGCGATGATGATTATTATTTTCAGGCAGTGCCAATTTCAAGAAAAGGTTATTACACATCTTCAAAAATTGGCGGTAAAGGATTACAAGATATTTATGAGGTTTTAATAGAAAGAGAGGCAGACGAAACTCCTGTGCTATTGAAGGGGAATGTTCAATTATTAGCAGGATCGAGCGTTCCAGACGGACTCAAGTTAATGGCTAATGCCACAACCGAAGAAATTAAAATAGAGAGTGAACTAAAAGCTAGTTCATTTGAATTGAAGC
>CANHWU010000192.1 GCA_947464415.1 Flavobacteriales bacterium | reverse complement strand
GTTGTAATCTTAAATATGCCTCTTCATCCCAAGTGCCATCTGGACTGGGCGCAATGTTGAGCAAATAATTGCCTCCTCTCGATACAATGGTGCATAGGTTGATCAATAGGTCTCTCGTAGATTTGTATTGCTCATCGGGAATATAGCTCCATGAATTTCCCATGGTCATGCATGTTTCCCAAGGATAATTCAACTTTTCATCTTTGGGTGGAATATGCTGTTCGGGAGTCCAGTAGTTTTCAAATTCCCCACCTACGCTGCGATCTACAATGAGCATTCCGGGTTGATTTTTACGAGCCATTGCAGCTATGCCTTTCATGTCGATACTTTGATCATAAGGGCTATTGACCCAAGCCGGATTTTTTTTCTGTAGGGGCCGTATCCAACCACCGTCGAGCCACAACAAATCGACTCTGCCATATTGTGTAGTGAGTTCGTTGATTTGTCCCTTTGTAAACTGCTCATAGGCGGCCCATTTGTCAGGGTATTTTTTAGGATTGTAGTTGACATTTCTGTCGGGGGTAGCGAAGTAGGGATACCAATAATCCGGACAATGCCAATCGGGTTTTGAAAAATAAGCTCCAATGAAAAAATCTTTTTTTCGGAAAGAATCAAAAATCTCATTTGTGAAGTCTCTGTGAGCGGGACACTTTTGTGAAGTGGATTTGTAATCTGTCAGTTGGGTATCAAACATGCAAAAACCATCGTGATGTTTGGTGGTGAAAACGATGTATTTCATGCCTGCATTTTTTGCAGCTTCGGCCCATTTTTCAGGATTGAAATTTTTGGGATTAAATGTAGTTTGTAATTCTTCGTACTTCTTCTTGTACAAATCGTAATCATGGCTGTAAGGGCCTCTTCTTTTGCACCAGTCTTCATCTTCATTGCATAAACTCCAACTCTCAACAATTCCCCATTGGCTGTAGGTTCCCCAATGCATCAGCAGGCCAAATTTTAAATCTTGCCATTGAGCAAGTTTCTGCTGCACAAGGGGATCTTGAGGAGTAACATACGGATCTTGAGCTCGCCCTGCAAGCAAAGAAAGTCCGAATAAAAGTCCAATAATAAGTTTCATTGTCATGGTTGATTTTGGTTCGAAAAAAAATGGAATAAGGTCAAGAGAATAATTTTCTCAATTGAATCCTGTCTCGGCAACGGTCGATGATGAGCTGGGTAATTTCTGACGCTAATAGATGCTTATCTTTTTGAACAAGAATATCAGATAATCGCCATTCGCTGATGCCCAGGCGATAACATATTTCTCTCACTTGTTGTGGATGAGTGTGGAGTAAGTCACGAATTAAATGCTCAAGACTTTGCGGACCTTCTGAAAAATAGTGGGCGGGTAAATTCCAACCCAATAAATCCATGTCTTTTTGAAAATCTGCTGCAATTTCTATCCAAGTGAAATCAATGGCGTCCATCGCTCAGGCTTGACGGTGAAGTAATTGCTGCACTACGTGAATCAAAGGTTGTTTCTTCTCATTATGACCATCAACGGCGTTGAGATGCTCAATAGCAGATTGAGAATATTGATCGGCAAGCGCTTTTATTTCCTCGTCAATGCTATAATAGCGCATCCATTCTTTAATCGTTCCTACTTTTTCTTCTGGGGTTGAAAACGGACCTTGCAATTTTCTCTTTTCATCTTGTGAGGCTCGGGATAGCAATTGTAGATAGAGATAGGTTTTTTTATCGGCTAGTATATCGCCTCCGGTTTGCTTGCCTACCGTTTCTGGATTTCCAAAGGCATCCAAGTAGTCGTCCATCAATTGAAAGGCCAGTCCCATTTCTTCGCCACAAGCGTATAGATGTCTTTGACTTTCAGGTGAGGCGTCTGCGATGATAGCTCCCATTTGAAGTGCACACCCTACCAAAACTGCCGTTTTCAGTCGAATCATTTCAAGGTATTCTTCTACAGAGACATCATTTCGGCTTTCAAATGACATGTCTAGTTCTTGGCCTATGCATACCTCTAGCGCTTTTTGATTGAAAAGCTCGATCAAGGCATGCTGATTTTTGCAGGGTCTTTTCATTAAAAGCTGATACGCCTGAATCATCATGGCGTCCCCGCTTAAAATGGCAGTATTGGTGTTGTAACGTTCATGGACAGTAATTTGCCCTCTTCGAAGGGGGGCCTTATCCATGATGTCATCATGCATCAAAGTAAAGTTATGAAATACTTCTATGGCCAATGCGGCTTCCCTCGCCTTTTCCGGCGTATCACTAAAAAGTTGATGTGAGAGCAATACCAAGGCCGGCCTCATTCTTTTACCGCCGATTCTCAAGAGATATTGAATGGGTTCGAAAAGAGGAGTTGATGGATAGGATTGATAGAAATTTTGTAAATCCTCTTCTATCCAATTTTGAGCTTGTGTAATCGATAAAGTCATTGTTTCCCTTGACGCAATTGTTGGATTAAATATTTTCCGTACCCACTGTTCATCAAGGGTTTTGCAAGGGTTTCTAATTGTTCATCATTGATATATCCCATTCTCCATGCAATTTCTTCAATGGCGCCAATTTTCAGGCCTTGTCTTTCTTCTATCACCTGCACATATTGTCCTGCTTGCATGAGCGATGCAAATGTACCTGTGTCCAGCCAAGCGGTTCCTCTATCTAGTTTCTGCACTGTCAATCTACCTTGCGATAAATACTCTTTGTTGACATCGGTAATTTCATATTCTCCGCGCGGGCTGGGTTTTAAGTTTTTTGCAATTTCTACCACATTGTTGTCGTAGAAATAGAGTCCAGGTACTGCGTAATTGCTCTTAGGTTGAGTTGGTTTTTCCTCGATAGAAATGGCCTTACCTGAAGAGTTAAACTCAACAACCCCATAACGCTCGGGGTCATTGACATGATAAGCAAATACCAATCCGCCGTCCACATTATTATTTTCTCTCAGGATTTTGCCCATTCCTTTGCCATAAAAAATGTTGTCACCCAATACCAACGATACCTTTTCTTTTCCAATAAATTCAGCTCCGAGCACAAATGCTTGGGCCAAGCCATTGGGAATCTCTTGAACTTGGTATTCAAAACGACAACCGATTTGGCTTCCATCACCCAATAATTTTTCAAATTGAGGTAAATCTTGAGGAGTGGAAATAATCAATACTTCTTGAATACCCGATAAGAGCAATGTACTCAAGGGATAATAAATCATGGGCTTGTCATAGACAGGCATCAATTGCTTACTAATGGCTTTGGTCAGTGGATACAAACGGGTACCGGAGCCACCGGCTAAGATAATTCCTTTCATGATCAGGGCATTTCAGGTTTTGGTTTTTTGACAGAT
>CANHWU010000191.1 GCA_947464415.1 Flavobacteriales bacterium | reverse complement strand
TTGATGTTATAATCAGGTCCTGTAAATAAGGGAGGATTGGCTCCGATATTGGTGTCGTAAAATGACTGAACATTCAAAGATCCATCGGGTAAATAATCTTTGGAGGTAATGGTAGCATTCCAACGAGTACCGCCTCCAGAACCCAACGACAAATAACCCACTGTAGACAAGAAAGAGTGCTCATTGATATTCCAAATATCTTTCAATGAAAGTTGTGGCTTGAAATAAAAATTCCTTCTTCCATTGTACATTTCCCTTGGCTCCTGCTCACTCACAACACCATTGCGAAATTGGTATCGGGTGAGATAACCGACATCGGGATTGTAGTTGATGCCCCCATCAAAAATAGGCACATTGGGATTGTTAGAATCCAAGTAATAGGTGGTATTGGCACCCAACTCAACGGCCGTCTCTCGATCATACAGGGCAATGGCTTCCGCTCTTGATCGTTGACCATGGGTTTGCGGTGCCCCTAGTGCGTAGAAACTTAGAATGTGATTTTTTATCACCTTTTCTACTTTGAAAAATCCAAAGAAACCTCGAGTAGAAGTTCCATCTACCCAGCCCTTGCCATCTTTCAAAGAAAGCGCTGTTGAGAATGCCCAACCGTTTTTAAGTTTTCCCGTATTCATTCCAAAAGAGGTACGACCAAAGGCACCAAAAGCGTACTCCTGCTTTACCTGAATTCTTCTCTTTTGATCGATACCTCGGGTAATGGTATTCATGGTACCCCCTACCGCAGGTATCACCAGCTTGGAAGCTCCTAGACCGCGTTGAATTTGCGTAGTTTGTGTTACCAAATCCAATCCAAACCAGTTACTCCAGTACACGGTTCCATTCTCCATATCATTGACGGGAACACCGTCCAACATCACCGCCACATTGTTACCAGAAAATCCGCGGATCGTGACCCGCGCATCACCATCGCCGCCTCCCGTTCTGGTGGCGTATGCCCCTGGAGTAGTGTTGGCCAAAGTGGCCATCTCCCTACCGGCTAGCTCCTCATCAATGCGCTTCATGTCAATGTTAGAATAAGCCACTGGCACCTTGCGCCCCACCGCCAAATCGGTGACGATGATGAGCTCCTTCTGATTCTGTAAAACCAAATTGATTTCCAAACTTACTTCTCCTACACCCACAGTAACCTCTTGGTTCTGGTCGATATACCCCACAGCCGAGAAATACAACACTTGCCTGCCTTTGGGTACATTGGCCACAAAATTTCCATTGATATCACAAATGACTCCCTTGTCTTTTTTCTCGCCCCAAACCACTACCGCACTCGGAATGGTTTCTCCCGTCAAGGCGTCCTTTACTACACCAGACACTTTGCCCTCTTGTGCAAAAAGGGAGCTAGACGAAAAAATGATAAGCCACAATAAAATCTTCTTCATAACATTTATCTCGGAAAAAAAAGGGGCCTGAGCCCCTTTGGATTATTTTACAAATTGTTGTCTGAGTCGATTCCCATTGACCAACTCCACCTCGACGATGTAGTTACCTTTAGCCAAATCGGATGATGGCAATATCATCATTCTATCTTGCACATTGGTAGCCAATTTTACTCTGCGCCCCATTGCATCATGCACTGTGATGGATTGAATTGCGCTAGGAGCAATGATGTTGATCAATTCGCCAGTACCGGGATTAGGATAGACACCCAACACTTCTTCATTTGCCACTTCAATTCCTGTATTCCCGCAAGCACAGTTGTGAAATCCTAACTGATCAAAAGTATTCGCTGGCAAAGTATCATACTGCGCAAATACATCAAAAGACGAAGGGTTTTGAGACACTCCTGATTGTACGCTCGCTTTTCTGATCATGGTATGATCTTCTGAAGCATACACAGGATCACCCAATGAATCCGTAGCATAAGCGCTCCAACCTCCGAAACCACTGCCCTCACCGATTCTACCGAACAAATCCACCAATGTTTGACCACCATTCTTCACGATAGCGATGGCATCGTTTCCATTGAAATACATCGCCCACACTCCATTGTCGTAGGTAGGATTGATAAAAGCGTCACCAGCGTCTTGCAATTCATCCCAAACCGGAGCTTCTAGGCCTGTGCCCAAAGAATCTCTTTTATCCAATACTACCACCAATACATCATGTGAGGCCACTGTGTAGCCATCTAAATAGGAAATATTCCCATAAGTAGTGCTTCCATTTTGGAAACGAACTATACCATAACCCGTGAGGTCAATGGCGTTGGGAGAGGCATTATAGATTTCAATGGCCTTGTTGTTACTCCAGCCTTCTACCACCTCAGAAATCATAACATCACTACATTGAGCAGAAGCGCTTATGGAGGCCACCGCTAAGGAAATTAAGGATAAAATTTTCTTCATGTTTTTTTGATTAAGCGAGCAAATGTACAATTAAAAAAGACTCCTCAAACATTTTCTAAATGTTAATGAATGGAGAATTTTTCATTAGAAGGCAACTTTTGGTGACCTTTACCCCTCAATGAGTTATAGTTTCATGGAAGATGCCGAATTGGTGAGAAGATGCTTGCAAAGAGACCGTCGTGCTGAAAAAGCGCTGTACGATCAATTTTCAGGACAAATGTACGCCATTTGTTTTCGTTACATGAAAGATGCTCAAGAGGCGCAAGATGTATTTCAAGAAGGTATGATCAAAGTGTACAATAAGCTCCATACATGGAAAGGGGTAGGTCCTCTGGGCGGTTGGATGCGACAAATTTTTATCCATTGCGCGCTGAATCAAATCAAAACCAATCAAAAGCATTGGAGTGTGAGTATTGAATCTATTCCACCAACAGAAAATGTAGATGTTAGCATACTCAGTGAATTGCACACTGAAGCTATCTTGGATCTCATCCAAAAATTGCCCATAGGATATCGGACAGTTTTCAATTTATTTGCTATAGAGGGATACAGTCACGCCGAAATTGCGACACTCTTGGAGGTAAGTGAAAGCACCTCCAAAACCCAATTTTTAAAGGCCAAAGCCAAATTGAAAAGTTTGATTGAAACTCCATTAAAATTGACCACCGCATGAGTGACTGGAAAGACCAATTAAGAACACTAGAAATAGAGCCTCCCGCAGATGCTTGGCTACAAATAGAAAGAAAAAGGAAATGGAATCGCTGGACAAAGTGGAGCTCATTTACTTTGTTGACTGGCTTAGTTGTTTATTCCGCCTATTGGTCACTTTTCCTACAGCCAAAAGTTACCACTTCGCAATCACAGCCAGAAAACTATTCTGTGCAAACACCGGCTTTGAGCAATCCTCCCTCACTTTCCTCCAAACAAAAAGAGAACACAGAAATACTCCAGTCAGAGAAAAAGAAT
>CANHWU010000190.1 GCA_947464415.1 Flavobacteriales bacterium | reverse complement strand
TCCATTTCACCCCATCCCCCGGAGAGAGCATATGTATATCGCTCTCAGAAATCACCTCCCCTTTTTTCATATCCCTTCGAGTGGCAATCGATCGCTCTAGTTTATGTTTGGCTTGTTCCACCCCTTCTGAGATGAATATTTTCTCCTCTCCCATCTGCATCTCCAATATTCTAATATCGCGCATCATTCGGTTAATGCCATCCAATCCCAGAGAACCCGCTTGATCCGTGCCTTTCATATTACGATCAATGGTAATATGTTTTTCAATAACCTTGGCACCCATGGCCACAGCTGCGACAGGAGTGGCGATTCCAATGGTATGATCGCTATAGCCAATGGTATATTGAGGGAAGTTTTTTTGCAAATAGGCAATCGTCAGTAAGTTGACATTGAGTGGATGCGTGGGATATTGGGAGACACAATGTAAAATGGAAATCTCTTCGTGGTATTTTGACACCACTTCCAATGCATCATTCAACTCTTTTTCACCCGCCATCCCTGTCGATAAAATGATGGGGATTTTGGTCTCAGCCAATGCAGATAACAAAGGCAAGTTGGTTAAATCACGGCTCGCTACTTTGAGTTTGTCTGGCGTAAATAATTTCAATACACTCAGGCAACCGACGGCACATAGCGTTTCGACAAAATCCATACCTTTTGATTTGGCATGTTGATACACTTCAAAATGCGCTTCGTCATCTAATTCCAAAAACGCCCTGTGCTCGCCATAGGTGGCCCCAAAAGAATGAGGACTGTCGTATGGACGCATCATCTGGGAGTGTGAAAGCTCTTCTTTCAAATCGCGCTTCGTCATCTTCACAGCATCCATCGCTTTTACATCCAGCTGAAATAAATGCTCTTTCACCGGTCTAGCGGCAATGTCCACTATTAACTTGGCTAAATCTACCGAACCATTGTGATTTTGTCCAATCTCTCCAATTACATAAACTCCCATACCAACGGATTTTCTTACTACACAAACATAAACATGTTTTTTGTTTTTTCCATTATCACACTTTGAATTAAACCTTTCTTTGCTAACATCATCCAATGGAAATGGAAATTAGCGCTGAACAGATTTTAAGAGAACGAACCAGCATTGCGCAAAAGACTTCATTATTCGAAGAAATTATGACCTGCTATCAAAGTCGCCTATTTCATTTTGTGCTCAGAATCATTCATCATCATGATGACGCTTTGGATGTTACGCAAAACACTTTTTTATTGGTCTGGGAAAAACTTCATCAGTTCAATGGCTCCTCAAAATTCTCCACTTGGCTGCATCAAATTGCCTACCATGAATCTTTGCAATGGCTGAAAAAACAGAAGCGAAATGACCGAATTAAAAACAATCCGCATCTCATTCAAATTCAATCTTCGCATTCCGTTGAAGAACAACAAATGCTGCAATGGCTCTATGAAGCCATTGAACTTTTACCCGCAAAACAAAGAGCCGTATTTGCGCTCAAATATTTTGACGAAAAAAAATATGAAGAGATCCATATCATCACAGGCACCAGTGTGGGGGCGTTAAAAGCCAGCTATCACATAGCTGTTCAAAAAGTAGAAGCATACTTACTATCCAAAAACCATTTACTATGAACCACCAACCCATGCATCCATTATCCAAAATGGAGAAGTATAAAAATCTACCCTTGATTTCAGATCAAGAGCTGGCGCAACAGCAGCAGAATATCATGACGATCATCACTACTTCTGACGCTGACTCCCGTAATACTTTGCCAGCGCTTTTCAATCGAAGTCTAGCTTGGTTAATGGCCGCCGCCGCCGTGATGGCATTGATCATTTGGAGACTATGGCAAGATCCACCTCAAAATTCCCTCTCCGCCACTTCTGCGGATCATTCTGCTTTTATTTCCGAGCCACAACCCGTTGAAGAAAGTGCGTACATATCCCTTAAAAATGAAGAGTGCAAAATACAATCAGAGGAGAACACCATTGTCCCCGTGATACAATCCTCCGAAAAAATAGAAAAACTTTGGAGCGAAATAACCACGGAAGAAATGGAAATATATCTCCTCGAAGAAGAAGAATTTTAAATGAATAAACACCCCAATAAAATGAAAAAACAAATCACTTACTGGCTCATCATGACCATCATGGTAATGGCGCAAAAAACATTTTCACAAGCTTCAGAAAAAAGAGAAAAAGATGGAGCCGGCAAAAAAATAGAGCACCTCAGGAATGAATTTTACAAAGAAAAACTGAATTTGAATGAGGAACAGCAGAAGCAATTTAATCCTGTTTTTCAAGAGCATCATCAAAAAATGAAGACATACCGCAAAGAGATAAAGACCATTCAAGCCGGATGTAAAAATGCGCAAACCGAAAATGCTCTCAAAGGACAAATTGAAAAACAAGAGCAGCTCAAGAAAAAGTTAGCCGAGGAAGAGGCTCAATTCCAAAATCAATGCATATCACTGATTGGTGTTGAAAAGACTGCGCTCCTGATTGGCTTAGACGACGAATTTCGTAAAGAAATGAAAAAACGAATCCAGGAAAGGAAAAAAGAAAAAAATAAAGTAAAAAAGCAACAACCTTAATGGATTCCCCTTAATTTTAGGTCATGATTAGAATCAAATTACCCAAAACACTCTTTTTCATGGGTGCCGTGTCTTTCACTTTGATGATTGCATCCTGCGGAAAATGGAGAGAACGCAGAGATATGACCACTAGTAAAGATCATAGTCTCATAGAAGGATTAATGGACGATATGTATAAGATTGCCGACAATGTGGCATCTGCTACACCGGGCATCAAAATTTTGGAATTTGGCTGCGTCGATACCCTTGTGATTGACACCACTTCCAATCCGCGTTCCATCATGGTGGATTTTGGTCAAGACAATTGTGTGGGCAATGATGGCCGTGTAAGAAAAGGCCAATTGCATATTTCCTTTACCGGAAGATATCGTACGCCAGGCACCACCATTACGATTGTCCCCTCAGATTTCAGCATTGATGGATACAATATTTACGGTAATAAAACCATTACCCATGAAGGGTTAAACGATGCCGGTTTACCCTATTTCTCAGTGAGCGTGGAGGCACAGATAGTGGCCCCTAATAATGAATGGACTACCTCATGGAGCAGCACCAGAACAAGAACTTGGGTGGAAGGATATGAGAGCTTATTGAATCCTAATGATGATGTATACCACATTACAGGAGCTGGCTCCGGTGTGAACCGAAACGGAATTGCGTTTACGATGAATATCGATGAAGCGCTTGTGGCCAAAATCAATTGTCCTTGGATTGTGCAAGGTGTCATGACCTTGACCCCAGAAGAAGGAGCTGAAAAGGTAATCAATTGGGGAAATGGAGAT
>CANHWU010000189.1 GCA_947464415.1 Flavobacteriales bacterium | reverse complement strand
CAAAATGCTCGCTTGGACTTTTGCTGAGAAATTTAAAAACCGTGACCATGCGCAGTAGTATCTTAACTATCCTTATCTGTCAGTTCAGCGCAGCATGGATGTGCGCTCAAACGGCCCTGGACGGAAGCGTGATGGCCTTAGAGCAAAAAGTAAAAATGCACTGGGATTCCCTTGTGTCGGCGGATGTAGATGAACGTAAATTGCGGCAGGCAGAAACCATTCTGATGTTGCTCAGTGAATGTAGGGTGGATGAGGAGGTATTCCATTATGCTTTTGCTACTTGGAAATTTTGCAAAGTCATTTCTTCTGATGATCAAGTGCGATTGCTTAATTGGAATGTGCCTTTGGAAAACGGTACTCATGTCTATTTTGGTTGTGTCTGGGTGCATCATCTTCTGGAGAAACGCTATTTTACCATTCCGCTGCGCGACATGAACCGTGAGGTAGATAAATGGGATAATCGCTATTTCGATCAAGAAAATTGGCCGGGGGCATTGTATTATGAGATCATTCCTCTTTATAAGCGAAACAAGAAGTACACAGATACTTATACTCTTATGGGCTGGGATGGAAGAGATAATATGACCAATGCCAAAGTGTTGGATGTCTTGAAAATTGTAGACGATGAGAAATTGCGATTTGGGGAAAGCGTATTTGAAACCGTGGGCGGAAATAAAAAAAGATTGATGTTTGAATATGCCGATGATGTAAGCGCTTCTTTCAAATACTATCCCAAAAAGAAGTGCATTGTGATGGACCATCTCTCGCCAAAAAATCCTATCATGACGGGCGTATTTGCGGATTACGGTCCGGATGGTACCTATGATTTGTATCAATGGGAAAAGGGAAGTTGGAAGTGGTACAAGGATATTGATATCAGCGTTTTCTCTGCCAACGATAACAAAATGTATCGGGAGCCGAAGAGGGTAAAAAAGGTGAATTGATTTATCTTTAATTCTTGATGGGGTAAGCCCTTGATTACTGTATTTTTGCCATATGAGTAGGCAATGGCATTGGGCTTGGTGGTGCAGCATAGGGTGTATTTGGATTTTGTCCAGTTGCGGCAACCCCTCGCCCACGGTAGTGAAAAGTCAGCAAGGTCAAGACTCTATTTTGGATGCGCTCAATGCTCAAATTCTGCAGTACCCTGAGGATTTTATTCATTATGTTAATCGTGCGCGATATTTGGGGCAAAAGGAGCAATATGCAGATGCCATCCGAGATATAGAAAGGGCGTTGGCTTTGGATAGTAACCAGGCCATCACCTATTATGAAAGGGGCGAGATTTATTGGCGCAAGCAAGAAGTGAAATTGGCCTATCAGAGCTATCAAAAGAGCATTGAGAAGAATCCACAATTTTCTGATGGCCTTATCAAAAAGGCCAGTATCGATATTGTCTTGAATAATTTCGATCAGGCATTAGATTTATTGGATGCAGCATTGAAGATTCAAGACACCAATCCCATTCCCTATTATTTTAAGGGACGATTGTTCAAGACAAAAGGGGATACCGCGTTAGCGATTTCTTCTTACCAAACAGCGGTAGAATTGGATCCTCAATACTACGATGCCTATGTCGAATTGGCTTTATTGGTGGCCGCCCAGCGGAATGATTTAGCAGAGGAGTATTACAAGACAGCGATCAACATCAAGCCAAAGAGTATTGAAGTTTGGTACAACAGGGCGATGTTCTTACAGGAGAATGGTAATCGAAATGTGGAATATTTTGGCCGCGCTTTGAGCTGCTATGATACCATTGCACACATTGACACCAACTTCTTTGGGGCCTATTACAACAAAGGTTACATTTACTACACCTATTTGAAGGAATATTCCAAGGCCATCGAATCCTACACGCAAGCTATCAAGGCGTTTCCAGCTTACTATCAGGCGTTCTACAGCAGGGGGCTTTGTTATGAAAAAATGAAAGAGAAGAAATTAGCCTTGGAAGACTATGATCGGGCTTTGGCTATTCAGCCTGATTATGATGACGCAGCCATAGCCAAAGGACGCATTCTAGACGGTAAATAAAGCAATATGAAAAAATACATTTACATCACGTTGGGCATTATGTACATCGCTTTAAATAGCTACGCTCAAGTAAGTTGTGATAATTTTGTTGTACAACAAATTCAAATGGATGCCAATCAAGAAAATTGGGAAGTGACCATTTTCTTGGATGCAGACTCATCGGTTTTCATCAACTATCCATTTATTGCGTTGATGGTGAACACCACAGGGGATACGGTAGCTCAAGGCAACTTGGAGTATTTCGGACAGTTTGGGCAAACCGCCAATGTTTTTCACCCAACTGTCACGACCGTGGACAATGCTTTTGAAGGAGATATTTATTTTGTATACGATGAAGACACCTGCGTTTTCAATACGGCTTCATTGAGTGTGGATCATCCGCAACATCTTGCTCCTTTGATCGCTTATCCCAATCCTGCCACCGATGTTTTAAAATGCAATATCCAAGCTCACGAGGTAGACCAATGGGTAGTTTTCGATGTCCATGGACGTTGTGTTCATCAACAAACTAGAACCAATGAGATCGCTGTGGCGCAATGGCCGATGGGGATATATGTGAGTAGAATAAAAACTTCCCAAGGTCTTTTCTATCATTCTTTTCAAGTGATTCATTGATGGAAGAGGTGGTGCGCTTCATAGTGCATTACGGATTGCATTTTGTCTTTCCCTTCGCGCTTGCGTGGCGTTTTTCGCCCCAGAAAGTAGTGCGAACTTACCTCATTTTGCTCAGTACTATGATCGTGGATATCGATCATCTATGGGCACAGCCGATATTTGATCCCTGTCGTTGCAGCATTGGCTTTCATCCATTGCATTCCTATTGGGCCATTGCAATATACCTGATTTTGTTGTTCCCTGTTACCACCCGATGGTGGGGAGTGGGGTTGGTGTTGCACATGATCACAGACCTTCAAGACTGTTGGTGGAGTTGTTAAAAATGAACTATCTTTACCCCGATGGAAAATGCTCCGATAGATATTCATAACTACGATAGCATCCGCCCTTATACTGATCAGGAATTGCAGGAGGCGGTTATCCGCATTTTGGAAGAGCCGTTGTTTTATAAGATGATTCGATGGGTCTATCCGGGCCTGAGCAAGAATGCCATTCACTCGATGTTGATGAATGTGCGTTCTGTCAATGAATTTCAATCGGAAGTGTCAGGGCCCGCGTTCAAACGGGTGATAGAAATGACTACCTCTGGGATGTCTTTTACCAATATCCAGAATTTAGACCGTTCAAAGGCCTATTTGTTTTTGTCCAATCATCGTGATATCATCTTGGACAGTGCCTTGCTCAATGTGAGTTTATTGGAGGAAGGTTATGGGACCACTCAAATTGCCAT
>CANHWU010000188.1 GCA_947464415.1 Flavobacteriales bacterium | reverse complement strand
GATATGAAATAAATTTACATTTCTTTCAATGCCAGGTTGATACTCGTTAAGGTTGAGTCCAAAGGAAATAGTTCTGATGGGTTTGTACGTGCCCAATTGCATCATCCTGATTTTATCGGAGTCGGCAATGGTGGCAATTCCATCTACTAAGTTGTACATTGTACATTCAAACTCTTTGAGTTGCCGTGTGAGATGGTTTAAATATATTTTTTTGATTGGATTTTTAGTACGAAGTGCAATTTTTTCCCAAATGGAGTATTCAATATTGTGTGCTCTCAAGATGAGCGGTGCATTTTTCTTGTTCTTTTTGATAGTGGGAATATACGGTGTAATGAAAAGGCTTTCCAAGATGATGGCATCGAAATGGGTCTTTTTCAAAACACGCTCAATTCGTATATCCATATCGGGGCTAAAAAATCGATTGACATGGTAAGAGTCATTGGTCATGATGGCGATGTAGGCGTCTACCACATTGATGGAGGTATCTACAAATACTCCTTCAATATCGGTTTTTTCTAAATATTCCGCGGGCATTTCGTCCAAATGAAGATCATGCTTTGGGGTGTAAATAGTGAGGACCTTTACCTTGTGTCCTGCCTGTAAAAGTCCCTGTGTCAGATTATTCATAGCAATGCACCCGCCGTCTTTGGCAGGCAGGGGAGGTTTATGGCAAAGCTGTAATATCCTCATGGATTTGATTTTTTTATCTTTCTCCCTTTCCACAGATGGAATGAAAACGTGAGATTCCATTTTTTCTCCTTTTGAGCAGCAAACAAAATCCAAACAGCGATGGGGGTCATCACCAATGTCGACATCCACATGCCTACCCATGGCGAGATGATCAGTGCTTTAGCCATTTTTTCTCCTGAAATCGTAAGTAATTCAAAAATGATAAATAGCAGCAACGCTATAACAGAGGGTAGACCTAATCCACCTTTCCTAATGATAGCTCCAAGTGGAGCTCCGATTAAGAACAATACAATGCACGAAATGCCTAAGAAAAATTTTCGGTGCCACTCAATGAGATGTCGAGCAAAAAACTTCTTGTTCTCCTCTTCAATACTTTCCTCTTTTCCACTGGCGCTAATTTGTTTTTTGGTTACATCGATTGCGTTGCTGATGGCCTTGGATTGTAAGGTGGGAGGCAACAATGAAAATAAACTTTGCTCCGTTTGATGTGTCACTTGGGTTGGAGTCAAACGCAGTTTTTGAATTTGTTTTTCTTGAAGTGTTTGCGATATGCTGTCTTTTTCAAATGAGAGTTTTTTCAATGCACCATTCAATTGGGCGATAGTCATCATTTCAAAGGCGTTTTTGAAAACCTCCTCGTCGTCTTCTTTAAAGAACAAAGAACTCAAGTCGACGCGCAATGTCATTTCGGTAAATTGCGATTGAATGGCAGGGTATTTTTGAGTTTTGTTTTTCTTGTCCTCAATTTCATCATAGCTCGTGCCATTCTGCAAAGTAAGGATTAGCCATCTTTTGTCTTCAGTTTGTTCCATTTTACCGCTCTCTGCACGGATGACGGAGCGATTTCCTTTACCGGGTTGTCGGTGGTCATAAATTATAATATCAGAAAGTTCTCCCGTTTGATTGTTCTTGTTTTTGACGCGAATGCTGATTCCTTCAATACCATTGTAGAAGACACCTTCATTGATATTCAATGCGGGTTTTTGTTGCATAATGGAAAAGAGCAAAGTGCGAAATTTTAAATTGGCAATGGGCCAAACATTATTGGCAAACAGAAATGCAGAAATGCTGATACCGAAAATGAAAAGGAGTAAAGGTCGGAATATTTTGATCAATGAAAGTCCGGCACTTTTCATAGCGGTAAGTTCATTATGCTCGGACAGCGCGCCGATGGCCATTATACTGGACATTAAAATGGCGAGAGGAAGGGCCATGTTCACGATTCTTGCGGAGGCGTAAATGAGCAATTGAAAGATGATCCAGGTATCCAGCCCTTTTCCCATTAAGTCATCCATGTATACCCAAATAAATTGTAATTCAAAAACAAAAAGGGAGACAATAAAGGTGATGACGAATGGACCAATAAAAGCATTGAGCAAAACTTTTGATATTTTTTTAGGCTTTAACATCATCGAGCGTAAAGCTAAATTATCTTTCGCCTCTAAACCGAAGGAAATAAACAAAATGAACAAAAAAATTTACACATTATTAGCAGCGGGGTGGTTATGTTGTTGGATGCATTGTAGCGTAATAGCTCAAGTTCAATTGACGGCTATTGAACTTCACGAAGATGTTATCTCCAACTTTCGTCAAGAGGATTTGATGCGAGACGCTTTGGAGAGGGATAAAAGGGGTGAAATGACCATGAATGGTGTTGTTGTATCTCGTGAAGTGGATATGAATAATGCTGGCGAGTGGGAGTATCATGCGGATGGTTCTAAAACTTGGTATTACGCTTTCAATAGTCCAGGAGCGTTGGCGATGAGCGTCATTTTTGATTATTTTTATTTACCAGAAGGAGCACAATTATTCTTGTATTCTACTGATAAATCATGGATTGAAGGTCCTTATACGGCGGCACAAAATAAGGAGCATCATTTGTTCAGGACAGGTGACGCTTGGGGCGACAGAGCGATCTTAGAATATCGTCAGCCTGCTGGTGTTACCAGTGAACCTCAGTTGGTATTGAGAGGAGTGGTGCATTACTTCCGAATGATTGAGGATGATCGAGCAGAGCGAGATGCCGCCACTGTCGAAAGTGATCCCTGCGAAGTAGATGCCAATTGTCCGGAAGGAGCACAATGGGAAAATGAGAAAAATGCTGCCGTGAGATTAAGTTTGATAGCCGGAGGAGGAGCCGGACTGTGCTCAGGCACATTGGTGAACAATACCGCGATGGATTGTAAAAATTATATTCTTACAGCGATGCACTGCACCGTTGATTCCAATGATTCGGATTTGTTGGTGTCTGCTGCCCGATTCGATTTTCGTAAATCAGGTTGTGGAAGTGGAACGAGCACTACTACGCGCAATTTAACGGGTCTCTATTTGAGGGCCGATTCCAATGATAATGGTGGAGCATCGGGTTCTGATTTTGCTTTGGTGGAATTGCAGGATCCTATCCCAGCTACCTGGGATGTGTATTATGCAGGTTGGGATGCAACCGATGCTTTGCCTGTGGCGGATACCAATGGATCTAAAGTGGTTTGCTTGCATCATCCCGCTGGAGATGTACTCAAGATTTCCAATGCCAATACAGCGGCTTATGGAAACTGGCAGTCTCCCAATAAACATTGGAGGGTGGTTTGGATGGAAACTCAAACCAATTGGGGGGTTACCGAAGGTGGTTCGAGCGGATCTCCTATCTATACCAAGAATAAGCATATCATCGGTACTTTGACGGGTGGTGGATCCTTTTGCAATACCCCAACTCAAGCGGACTATTATGGCAGAAT
>CANHWU010000187.1 GCA_947464415.1 Flavobacteriales bacterium | reverse complement strand
CGATTGGAAAACGGTAGCACCTCAAAAGTGGGAGGAACTTGCTAAGTTTTACAAGGACTTCGATATGATGACGGAGCGCGATTTATTTTTTGAATTGGCTCCTCTACTAGTAAAAAAGGTGAGTGGTAAATTGGAGGGGGAAATGCTCAGAGTGATGTTGGATAACAATGAAGATGATTGGGGCGGGGTGTCCGTGGAGTTGTATGAGCAAAGTATTTTCACCAAGGAGAATGAATTGAAAAAAGCATTTTTAAAGGGTGATTTTAAAATGTTAGAGAATGATCCCGTAATGAAATTGAGCAAAGCCTTGTTCAATCAACATGCGAGTATCGTGGCCCCAAAAGTAAAAGCATTCAATGCGGAGTATGATTTTTATATGAAGCAATGGGTGCAATTGTTACAATCGCAAAACGATGTGGCTACTAAATGGTGTGATGCCAATAGCACCTTGCGTTTGGCCTATGGCAAGGTGAATGGCAGTAAGCCCAGAGATGGTGTCCGTTATGATTATTTTACGACTACGGAAGGGATTTTGCAGAAGAGTGGCACTTTTGAATATGATTACGCTATTCAGCCCAAGTTGGACTCTTTATACCGCCATCAGATTTTTGGAGATTATGCTCAAGAAGGAGCGTTGAGGGTTTGTTTTACGGGAAGTAATCACACTACAGGGGGCAACAGTGGATCACCGGCGCTCAATGCGAAAGGAGAATTGATTGGAATCAATTTTGATCGTTCTTGGGAGAGCACGATGAGTGATGTGTATTTCAACCCTGAACTTTGCCGCAATATAATGGTAGACATTCGATATGTTTTGTGGGTGATCGATGTGTATGCCAACGCAGATCATTTGGTAAAAGAAATGGAAATTGTAAAATGATGGCTATGAATGTAAAGCAAGCGACGAGCAGATTTTTTTTGTTCTTTATTTTTCTCTTTTTGGTAAATGGCGAATGGTCCGCCCAATACTTTCATCTCCCTAAAAATCATTTGAATGATCCTGACATGCCCGATTGGGCCGTAAAAATGTATCAAGACAATCCGAATGCGTTTGAGGTAAAGCGTTTGTATGAGACTTATTACTCCAGCCATGCATTTGTGAAAACAGAACACACCCAATACTACAAGCGTTGGGTGAATGCCATTCAATCTCGAGTAGATGTGGACGGAAGGATTACCCATTCAATGGAATTGAATACGGGTAATCGCGGGGGAGGTAATCTGTGGACCTACTGTGGACCTGAAGTGCATCTAGCGGCAGATGGGACAGAGACTGAGATCAGTGAGCAAGCCAATGTGTATTGTCACGATAGAAGCATAAGTAATACGTCGATTTTGTTTTGCGGCACGGAGTCGGGCGGTGTGTACAAGTCCACCGATGGAGGTGCTCAATGGAGTCATGTCACTCACAATTATTCCGTCGGTGGAGTCTCTGCCATTAAAATACACCCATTGAATGCGGATATTGCGATTTTCTCGGCGGCCAATGATCTTTGGAAAACCACGGATGGCGGATTGACATGGAGTGTCATCGGACAGGCGAGTTTTGTTAGCCAAAATATTGCCGCTTGGGAAATTATATTTCATCCAACCAATCCTAATATTGTATTTGCAGCGACTAATCAAGGATTGTTCAAATCAACAGATGAAGGTGCCAATTGGTCTGAAATTCTTCCCAATGAGTGCATGACGGTCAATTTTCAACCGGGTAATCCCAACGTGGTTTTTACGGTTCATTTCGAGACTTCTTTAGGTTATTGCAAATTTTATCGCAGCGATGATGGGGGAAATAATTTTGTCATGTATGACAACGGATGGTTTGAAGAATTACCCGGTTATACCAATGTAGAATGTTTGGGCGGTCACATGGCCGTAACGGAGGCGGATCCCAACAAGATTTATGTGTTGTTGACAGGATACGGAACATACGATGCGGGAGTAGAGTTGAACGGTTGGATTGGTACTTATGTGAGCAGCGATGGTGGATTCACTTGGAGCCACCCTCATGGATTGATAGGGACTCCTTACAATATCGACACCCATCCCAATTTGATGAATTTTTCTGCCGATGATGGCACCTATACGCAAATTCATTACAACACAACCATTGTTGCTTCACAATTGGATCCCAATAAAATCCTCATTGGAGGATTGAATTTGTGGAAGAGTGAGGACGGTGGTGCTACTTATCAAGGTGTAGCGGGATACATTGGGGGCCTTCCTTATTTCCATGTAGATCAACAAGAGTTACGAATTTATAAGATATCTGACACGGAGGAGGTGATTTGGGCTTCCAATGATGGGGGTATCAATGTTTCCAATGATTTCTTAAATACTTATTCTGCCAGGAATAGAGGGATCAGAGCGGTGAATCTTTGGGGCTATGATCAAGGATGGAATGAGGATATCATGGTGGGCGGCCGCTACCATAATGGCAATATGGGATATCATGAGAATTATGGACAGGGAAATTATCTGGCGCTAGGCGGGGGAGAGGCACCGACGGGATATGTGAACTACAGCGATGAGAATAAAACTTATTTCAGTGATATCCAAGGTCGTGTTTTACCCGAAACGGTGCAAGAGAATCCCAGTGGATTCTCTATCTCCATCTATCCCAATGAAAGCTATTGGTACAATGAGAGTTCGCGAATTTTATTTTCCTCTGTTTATTTTAATAATGCCTATTTGGGCAATGCCAACAAGTTGTATTACACTACCAACGGAAGTTCATTCATGGAGCTGTATGCATTTGGATCCAATGAAAATGATAAGGTGTTGTGGATGGAGCAATGTTATCAGGAACCAGATATTTTGTATGTTCAACAAAGAGTAGGAAATACCTCCAAATTATGGCGATCGAGCAATGGGGGATTCTCATTTGAGGCGATTACTCTACCCATCAATCAGAATAATATGTGCTTTACTGTGGGGGCTACCTCCCAAGAGATTTGGTTGACATTTCCCAATGCGAGTAATATCCAAAGGGTATGGCGTTCCATAGATGGTGGCGTAAATTGGAGCAATTACACGGGTGGTTCAGTACTAGGCAACGGACGCCCCTGGGCGATTGCACATGCTTTGGGAACCAATGGTGGGGTGTACATCGCCACCAATGATGGTAGGGTGTTGTATCGAAATACAACCATGAATGATTGGATGGAATACAGTTCGGGATTACCGGTGAACACAGAGGCAATGCGATTGGTTCCCTTTTATCGCGATCAAAAAATCCGGTTGGCTACATGGAATTTGGGCGTTTGGGAAGCCCCTCTGATGGAGCCCTCTTCGATGCTAGTGGACTTTGCTGCGGAGAGTAGAAGTTTCTTTTGTCACGGTGATGAGGTCCACTTTGTAGATCATTCCGTTGTGCCAATTGGTGCTACTTACGCATGGTCATTTCCAGGTGCCACTCCGGCCACTAGCACGGCACAAAATCCGACGGTGGTGTATAATACAACTGGTAGTTTCGACGTGACATTAACCGTCACCTTCAATGGACAAAGTATCTCAAAATCTAAAACACAGTATATCAT
>CANHWU010000186.1 GCA_947464415.1 Flavobacteriales bacterium | reverse complement strand
GTAAATGGATATTGTAGAAAAGGACATAACGCTTGAAATTAAGAAGGATAAGGTGTTGTATGACTACCAACAGAAGTCATTGGACAAAATTTTTGACCGCATTCAAAAGTTTCCCAAGTCCTACAATCTCTGCTTTCAATTGCCTACAGGTGGTGGAAAAACCGTCATTTTCTCAGAAATCGCTCGGCGCTATATCAAAGAAGTGGGCAAAAAAGTGATGATTCTTACTCACAGAGTGGAATTATTGGCGCAAACCTCCAGGGTATTGGATGATTTCAACGTGCGAAACAAGATCATTGTGAGCAAAGTTAAGACTTTGGAGGTGGATGACAACCATGATTGCTTTGTGGCCATGGTAGAAACGCTCAACAATCGTTTGCGCGATGAAAAAATGAGCTTTGAAGATTTGGGATTGGTGATTGTGGATGAGGCGCATTATAATTCTTTCAGAAAATTGTTCAAATGGTTTGAAGATCAAATCATCCTTGGCGTTACCGCCACTCCTTTGAGCAGCAATATTCTCCTACCGTTGAATGAAAATTATGATGAGCTTTTGGTAGGTGAAAGCATCAGCAGTTTGGTAGAGCAACGATACCTAGCCAAGGCCGAAACCTACAGCTATGATGTAAGTCTTCACTCGCTGAAAATGGGGATCAACGGCGATTATACAGTATCCAGTTCTGAGAAGTTGTATGGCAACATTTTCATGCAAGAAAAATTATTGTACGCCTACGAGCAAATAGCGAAAGGAACCAAGACTCTCATTTTTAACAATGGAATCAACACCTCCAAGCAGGTATATATGATGTTCAAAGAGTCGGGCTATGATATTCGGCATTTGGACAATACCCACCAAGAACAAGAGCGGAGAGAAATTCTGCAATGGTTTCATGAAACGCCCAATGCAGTGTTGAGTTCAGTTTCCATTCTAACCACCGGCTTTGATGAGCCGACAGTGGAAACCATTATCCTCAATCGCGCCACAAAATCATTGACCTTGTATCATCAAATGATTGGTCGCGGGTCCCGTTTGATTCCAGGAAAAGACAAGTTCAACGTAATTGATTTGGGTAATAATGCCAAGCGCTTTGGACTTTGGGAATCTTACATTGATTGGCAGGAAATCTTTGCGCATCCAAACGCCTACATTGAAAGTATCATCTCCGACGAGGTGATGGAGCGTGAGACTAAATATGAGATGACACCTGAAGTGAGAGATCGCTTCAAGCAATCACCTGTTATTGATTTTGATATCAAAGAACATTACTTGCGCATCATGAAAAATGGAGGGAAAGCCAAAGACGTTCTGGATGTTTCCATCGATCAACATGCTACCATCATCATGGAGAATGCGGTGGATGTTTTTGAAGCTTTGGAATTGGTGAAAATTTTGGAAATCGATGTGAAAAGTCGAGTCAAACACTTCAGTTACTGCATTTCAAAAAGCACCGAGAATTATAGAGATTGGTTGAAAAATGAATACATGCGCAAGCTCAATCTCATTATTAGAAATCGTTATTCTGAATCATTATGAAAGTAAAAACTGAAAATATTTTTCAAATCACAGAAATCGCTGCACCCCGTTCTAAGGTGTATGCCGCATTGACTGATTACAAAACCTTTTATGCCATTACAGGTTTGCACGCGGAATTCAAAGCTGATAAAGGAAGTTTTTTTGAAAGTGAAAACAAGAAGGTATCCGGTTATTTTTTGGCCTCAGAGGAAAATGAATACATCGTCATGACATGGCGACATGCCTATTTTTTTCGTGGTATTCATACGATTGTACATATTGAATTAACAGACATGGACAACGGAGGAACACGTATTCATTTTAACCATATCGGAGTGCCTGAAGAACACGCTGGTTGGCTCACCAAGCATTGGAAAGGAGAAGTTTGGGCGATGTTTCAGGCGCATTTTGCGGGAATTATGGAAAAATGATGAAAAATATAGTACGAAATTTATTTCCTGGCTTACTCGTTTTCTTGGTGGCGCTACCTCTATGCTTGGGAATTGCCTTGGGTTCAGGAGCCCCCGCCTTTTCTGGATTGATCGCAGGAATCATTGGAGGTGTGGTGGTTGGCGCCATCAGTGGATCACACCTGAGCGTGAGTGGTCCAGCTGCAGGTCTCACTGTGATCGTAGCAGCCGCTATTCTCCAATTACAAGAATATCCTTTATTTCTGACAGCCGTAGTAATCGCTGGAGTTTTGCAAATTGGATTTGGACTTCTAAAAGCTGGAAGATTGGGTGAGTATATTCCCAACAATGTCATCAAAGGCATGATGGCTGCTATTGGATTTATCCTCATCATGAAACAAATTCCGCACTTGGTGGGATATGATCACGATTTTGAAGGAGATGAGGACTTTTCTCAATTAGATGGAGAAAATACCTTTAGTGAGATCATCTTAGCATTTCTTAAAATTACTCCTGCCGCCGCCATCGTGGGAATCAGCAGTCTAATCATTTTGATGGTTTGGGAATTGAAATCCATAAAAAAACACTCTTTTTTTAAATGGATGCCCGGATCGTTGGTGGTAGTAATTTCAGGACTGGTATATACTCAAGTAACCCAAGATTGGGAAGGTTGGAAAATGGCCTCGGAACATTTGGTAAATGTACCCGTTGTTGCCACCATTCAAGATTGGCCACAACAATTGCAATTTCCCAATTTCACCGGTTTATTTCAACCCAAAGTATGGATGGTTGCAATCACATTGGCCATTGTTGCCAGTTTGGAATCATTGCTTGGAGTGGAAGCCGTGGAAAAATTAGATCCTCTCAAAAGAAATACGCCATCCAACCTAGAGTTAATCGCACAAGGTTGCGGAAATATCGCCTCTGGGATCATCGGCGGGATACCTGTCACCTCAGTGGTGGTAAGAAGCACCGCCAATATTAGCGCTGGCGCCACGCACAAGATGTCCACCATTTTGCATGGAATATTTTTATTGATCAGTGTCGTTTTATTTCCACATTTGCTCAATGCGATTCCATTGGCTTCCTTGGCGGCGGTTCTCATTTTTGTCGGATATAAATTGGTAAAGCCCGGTATTTTCAAAGATATTTGGAGTCAAGGTAAAATTCAATTCCTACCCTTCTTGGTTACCTTCATCGCCATTATTGCTACCGATTTGCTGAAAGGCATTGGGATCGGACTTTTGGTTGGAATCTACTTCGTAATCAGAAGAAATTTCAAGGAAGGTGTTCAATTGTATGAGCATGAAGGCAATTACTTGTTGCGTTTTCAACAAGAAGTAACTTTTCTCAATCGACCTTTATTAAAAGAAAAAATCAGAAAAATTCCCAGTGGCACCTCTGTGCTATTGGACTTTTCTAAAACAGAAAGATTGGATCAAGATATTAGAGAGATCATAAGCGATTTTGTTGTACATGCTCCACATGATCAAATCCAAATTGAATTTAAATACAACCAAAGAAAAAGTAATTTCCAAACATTTTGATCATGGATAGCATAGAAAAACTACTATTGGAAAACAAAGCCTGGGCTCATGAGATGGTAAGTGATGATCCAGAATATTTCGAGCGTCTATCAAAAATCCAAAGGCCAGAATTTCTTTGGATCGGATGTTCCGAT
>CANHWU010000185.1 GCA_947464415.1 Flavobacteriales bacterium | reverse complement strand
TCTTTCTCGTGCAGCGCTAATCAATTGCTGCAGTTTTCTTTCGAGTTCTTTTTTGGGTGGCAAGATGGTCATGTATTCAGACACAACTATTCCAACTTTATGCATTTCCAGCAAAGCTATTTGCTCTGGACTGCTCTCGGCGCATAAAATCAAGCCAATGGGTGCGTTTTCATCGGACTGTCTTTCATGCTGTTGAAGCCAATTCAAGTACAATTCCATTTGACCTTTATGAGCGGCCTCAAATTTCCCTAATTTCAATTCTATGGCTACGAGTCTTTTGATATTGCGGTTGTAAAAAAGCAAATCAAGATAAAAGTCCTCACCATCTATGATCATTCTTTTCTGTCTTTCAATAAAGGCAAATCCTTTTCCTAATTCCAGAACAAAATTTTCTAGTTCTCTTAATATTTCGTTTTCCAAATCATTTTCGTGATAGGTGTTTTTGAGTTGAAGAAAGTCCAGCAAGTAGGGATCTTTAAAAGTATTGAGGAGTTGGGGATTTTGAGAAGAGATTTGGAAATTAGCGATTTCGTTTCTTTCAAATGATTTTCTTTCTATTTGATTCTTCAATTCTCTTTTTCCCCACTGATTGGCCATTGCGTGTTGAGCGTAGTACAATTTAGACTCCATGGATTTTAATGGAAAGAGTTCTATAAAATGAGACCAACTCAATTTTGCCACCAGTGGTGGCAAAATGTTAGGGTCAGTGAATTCTTGAGAGAATCTGATCATCCTTCTCAAATTTTTCTCTGTGAAATTTCTACCGTATTTCAACGATAACGCATCTGCCACTTGTGATATGATTTGTTTACCATATTGCGCCCGATGATTGTGTAAAATTTCATCGTTGATGCGTTTACCTACTTGCCAAAAGAGAATGGTCAGTCGGCTGTTGGCCGTTTTAATGACATGTTGCTGATTTTTTTCGATGAGGACTGAAATGTCTTGTACGAGCAATTTTGTATTCATGAAGTTTTTCGGATAAAATGGAGTGTTAATGGGCAAAGCATAAAATGGGATGATTTGGATGGTGGTGGAGATATCTACTTGTTTGCATTACGCAGTTTCAAGCACTGGGTTCCTTGGCGAGGAGTTTGACCAATAGCGCTTCGTATTCGTAAAAGTTGATCAAATGAAATTCAAAGGCCAATTGAATTTCATTGATGATTTCATGCTCGGTAATAGCAAGCAAATGGCGGTGTTCAATCATCTCTAAAATGCTCTGGATGTGGGGGTCAATTATATTCATGGTGTTATTTTTTCTTTCAAATTTGAAAGGCCTCTGAGTAAAACCTTATTCCTATAAATGAGCATGAAGAAATTTATAGGATTTGCCTCCCCGCCAATTGCGGCTTTACTGTATTTTTGCCTGCATAATTTATGCGTAAAGTAAGAGTCAGATTTGCACCCAGTCCAACCGGACCGTTGCACATGGGAGGTGTTAGAACCGCCTTGTATAATTATTTGTTTGCCAAAAAGCATGGCGGCGATTTTTTGCTCCGTATCGAGGATACGGATCAAACCCGCTATGTTCCCGGTGCGGAGGAATACATCATTGAAGCGCTCAAGTGGTGTGGAATCGAGCCCAATGAAGGTGTAGGGTATGGAGGTGATTGTGCCCCTTACCGTCAAAGCGAGCGCAAGCCGATGTACAAGCCCTATGCTGAGCAACTGGTGGAAAAAGGTTGGGCCTATTACGCATTTGACACATCGGAAGATCTGGACAATATCAGAAAGCAGGCGGAATTGGCCAAGATGCCCAATTGGCAATACAACTCTATTTCCCGCATGACGATGAAAAATTCATTGACCATGCCGGTGGATGAGGTGCAAGCAAAAATAGCGGCCGGTGATCCTTATGTCATTCGTTTTAAAATGCCTCGCAACGAGGAGGTGCGTTTTCAAGATTTGATTCGCGGTTGGGTGGTGTTTTCTACCAATGAATTAGATGATAAAGTTTTGTACAAATCCGATGGGATGCCTACCTATCACTTGGCCAATGTGGTAGATGATATGACGATGAATATCTCCCATGTCATCAGAGGTGAAGAGTGGTTGCCCAGTGCACCCTTGCATGTGATGTTGTACAAAGCTTTTGAATGGGAGGCCCCTGCTTTTGCGCATTTGCCTTTGATTTTAAAACCAGATGGTAACGGAAAGTTGAGCAAGCGCGATGGCGATCGTCTGGGATTCCCTGTATTCCCATTGGAGTGGAAAGATCCGGAGACAGGGGCGATTTCAAGTGGATATCGTGAGAAGGGTTATTTCCCCAAAGCGTTCATCAATATGCTTTTGCTCTTGGGCTGGGCTCCAGGTAATAATCAAGAGATTTTTACGGAGCAGGAAATGATCGATGCCTTCACCATTGAGCGCATTGGTAAGAGTGGGTCTAAATTCGATCCTGACAAAACGCGATGGTTCAATCAACAATATTTGCGAAATACTCCTCTTCCTGAATTGGCCCAAGCGCTCATCCCGCTGATGCAAGAGAAGGGATGGGTAAAGGAGCCTAGCTATGTGGAGGGGGTTTGTAAATTGATGATGGAAAGAGCGGTGTTTGTGGCTGATATGTTGGAGGGACATTACTTATTTCAAGCTCCTGTGGAGTATGATAAAGACGCGGTTGCTAAAAAATGGAAGCCTGGAGAATCAGGAGCGTTGATGATGGAGTGGAAATCTGTCCTCGAGACGGTAGAGGATTTTTCGCATGATGGCATTGATGCGGCTTTCAAAGGTTTTCTTCAAACCAAATCTTTGGGCATGGGGGCTGTAATGCCTTTGTTTCGACTGATGTTAACCGGCACCCTGACAGGTCCTTCCTCCATGGATGTCGCGGCATTAATTGGAAAGGAAGAGGTGATGAAGAGAATAGACCAAGGAGTAAAAACGCTCGGTTGATTTTCATCATGAGCGTAAAGGAGATTCAGGAAGCACTATTGTAATTAAAAAGGCGATGGGAGTAATTTATGTAAACGATATTGAGGTGTATGCCTATCATGGCTGTTTGGAAGAAGAAGCAAAAATCGGTGGCTTGTATTCTGTCGATGTAGTGTTTCATACCGATGTCAAAAGTGCAGCTAAGTACGATGATCTATCACTAACGGTGGATTATGTGGAAGTAAGTAAGATTGTACATCAAGAAATGGCCATTCGCGCCAAACTCATTGAAACAGTTGGTTATCGCATTTTGCATGCTTTACAAAATCGCTTTCCTGACGCGGATCAAATAAAAATGAAGCTCACAAAGCTAGCCCCTCCCATTCCTGGAAAAGTGAAAAGCGTAAGCATCGAGTTACGCACCCATTGATTGCAATGCTGCTTGGCGCACTTGCGCGTCCGTGGCCATGTAATCCTCCAGGCTCGGTTGGTGGATCAGAGTGTGGTGTTCCATCATTTTTTCTACCAAATCAGCAATGCCTAGAAAGGAAATTTGATCCTTTAAAAATAATGAAACGGCAATCTCATTGGCCGCATTCAACACACAGGGCATTGTTCCTCCCATATTCATGGCTTGATAGGCGAGCTCCAAGCAACGGAAGGTGTGCTTATCTGGAGCTTCAAAGGTGAGTTGTGGATATTGTGTGAAAGAAAACCGAGGAAATGCAGAGGGGATTCTTTGCGGATAGCCCAACGCATAC
>CANHWU010000184.1 GCA_947464415.1 Flavobacteriales bacterium | reverse complement strand
TGATATTCACTGTTTGAGGAGTGCCGGGAGGAGTTGGATTTACATTCCCTAGCAGTCCTGATAGTGGAGCAGTGAGGTCGTAGATATAGAAGTTTAAATCTTGTCCTGTTGGGGGATTGGAAATTTCAATTTCAAAAGAAATGTCGAATGTACTCGCGTAACCGTTGCATTCGGACGGAGTAGCGGAGACTATATTCAACGAACAAACGCAATTGGCATTGACTTCGCCATTAGGGCCTGTGAAGGTAAAGGGGTATTCCGTGGTGTTGGGTACTCCGGCGGTGGGATTGACAGCCATACAATTGACTCCCCCAAAATCGAACGATATGATGTGGTCGAAAGTGCCAGGAACAAGGGCATTCTCCACAAAAACGGCGGGTACGGAGATGGTAGAAGGGGCCGAAGTTACGGGAGGGGGTAGGGGGAAGGTTCCAACCGAGAGCCCGTCAATAAGGACATCCATAGTGGTAGCGCCTGCTGGAGGGTTGGTAACATTCATTTCGAGATCAATGGTATTCATGGAACCATTGACGGTGTTTTGACAAGTGCCCTGTGTGGCAGATACAACATTGACTACGGTAATGGGAGGGAAATAAAAGGCTGCAGGTTCCACAACACAATTGGCATTGGCGCTGAATACCGCGGTGAGTTCGCAACCGGTGGGGCTCAGTCCACTGGGTGCCGTTACCAGTACATTGGAAAAGGTATAAATATTGGGCGTAGCGTCCGTTAGTGTAGCGTCAGGCAACGCAATAGTTTCGCCACCTAACGCACAGGAGTTAAAAAGGTTCAAGTTACCTGATGCGGGCGGAGCGGTGATGATGGCTTCAAAAGTTACATCATAAATTCCAATCCCGTTGGCGTCTGTTCCGGTGCATGTGGCAGTTATACTGGCCGGTGGTATGGTAATGGAACATCCACACGCAGCAGGAGAGTTGAAATCTTGAGTGGCGGTGCAGGTAGATCCTGGAAAACTTGCCGATAAGGTATGTTGCTGTCCATCAGAAAGCACCAGAGATGGATCAACTCCAGCGGCGGTAAGGGTGGCGGCGGTGATATTCAAGTTCAGGTTTCCTGCAATAGGCGGTGGGAAGATCTGAACAGGTGTTCCATCGAGTGATACCACCAAAGGAAGGCCAGCGGGAGGGTTAAATACATTGATTATGTTTCCATCAGCTGCGAGAATAGAGAAATTGCCGGTATTCACATCGCAATCTGTGGGAGTGACGCAAGGCGGAAGGTTGATTTGGCAGCCGGCAACACCCGTGTTGGTGGGGTAATTGAACGGCGATGGAGCACAATTATTTGGGCATCCATTAAAACTACCGAAATAACTGTCCCCTCCAGTAAGCACAGATACTGTCAGATTATCGACGGAGGTCATATCAGCTGTTACGCAAGCCACGAATGTGCACGCGCCAGCATCTCCCCAATCATCTCCTCCGTTTCCATTACCATTGGTGTCGTAGTAGTAGCCAAGTCCCGTATCCAAACCGCAAGTGGCTCCGTTGGCGGAGTTTGAAGTTTGCCAAATCCATAATGGTGCACCACCTCCACAATTGGCAGGAGCTTGATTGGGCTGTATATTCGTCCAACCAGGTCCAAAGGTAAAGGCAATGCCATCGAGCCAATCTCCACTCGCTTGTGTGTAATTCAATGTATAACAAATCTGAACATTATTGGTAAGCACAGCGGGTGGATTGGCTTGTCCATTGAAAGTAATACTTTGAGCACTTTCAGGAGTACAAACACTTGGCGGAGTCCCTTGGCAAGTACAATTCGCTCCGGTGTATACGTCCCCTACGGTTGTCGGATTTCCATCATCACAGGGCGCCCCGGGGTAGAGCACATTGCAATTGTCGTTGCAGTCCACCGTAGCATCAAATCCATCACCGTCGTTGTCACAGTCGATGGTTGTCCCATCGCAATCATTGTCAGCAGGGTCGTTGCAATCTTCTGAAGCATTGGGGTTGATAGCGGGGTTTGAATCATCACAATCTTGGGAATTATCTACAAAACCCGCTGCCGCTGAGCATGAAGTAGTGTTGATATCACCGAAACCATCTCCATCGGCGTCACCGTAGAAAGTGAGATTGGGATCACAATCAAAAAAGCAAAAATTGAAGGTCATATTGATTCCACTGTAGGACCACAATTGCACATATACTTGGGTTCCTGGGGTAAGTGTGGTGATACTTAATTGAGGCATCAAGCCGGGGCCAGTATCATCATCACATCCAATTTGAGTGTACACACCACCATTTTCTGTGTATGCCGCCATACCTGCATCACCTGCACCATTAGGTGATAAAAACAAGACTCCAGTTGGGGGGACTGTTACCAATGCCCATACATCCGGGCGAGGATTACCAGGAAAGTTGCCTGCGCAGCCTGCTGCACCGGGATTGGCTGAGGGAGTGGCTGTTCCGTCCAAATTAGCCACGACACATCCACCTGCACCTGCAGTTGCGGGCATCGCGTTAACTGGTTCATCTTGGCCGAATAATGAAAAGCTAGCTAGTAAAAATATCATGGTTAAAATGAACCCTGATGTTTGGGTAACTCGTGCTTCTAAATAATCTTCTTTCAATACTTTTATCATAACCCCGCGAATTTAACTAAATATTTTTCACTTTGTAAATACATTACAAAGTAGCTCCTGTCATTTGTCAAAAATAATCAATTATGAAAAAAACAGTAGCTTATTTATTGGACGAAAAAGAGAACGGTTTTGTTGCATGGAAATCTGATCAAATTGCGCATTCCAAAGGTGCTTTAGGGTTCATGGGTGGACAATGTCTCATTCAACCGATGAAAGATGGAAGATGGCACATCATGAATGGACCGATTCACCGTTGGCATATCGCGGATCAACTGGATCATTTTGAATGGCAAGTCCTCAAAGCATTCTGCAACATGGCGGAGGAGGATCAATGGAGATTCCGCACTTACATGATGTCGCGGGTCAAAAGGATTCAAGAAGTTTTTCAATTCCTTCCCAAGAACAATGTCTCTTGGAAAAATTCTTTTTTGATTGCTTTTTCACAATTGCAACAAGAATATGCCGCTTGATGTATTTTCGCTTTCATGAAAAGATGGGCTGCACTTGTTTTTTTGTTGACTGCTTGGACGGGTGTTCAGGCCTTTGAATGTGATACTGTACCTAACAAAAAGCCGAAAAAGGAGCCAAAAGTTCACCCATATTCCTTTTCTGTTAGCACACTGAAGGGAAAAATACCCTTGGACGATCGGTATAAAAAATTCACCACGGATTTTGGGTTTGATACGCGCTACAGTTGGATTGTAGACAAAGATGCAGCATGGTATGGTTTTCATGCGGGTTTCAAAATCAGACGGGTGACTAAGGTTGGCTTTGCTTACTATTGGACAGGGGGTATCAAGAAAAATGAGGTGAAAGAATGGGATTTTCCTGTTGTGACGGCTCGTTTTGGAATGCCTTATTATGGTGGGTATTTTGAGCGAACGCTCATCCTGCAAAAGAAAGCCGAGTGGTCCTTGGGTTGTTTAATGGGAAAGGGGAGGTTAATGTCGGCTTATCTTCCGGTATCAGGTGGGGAAGAAGTCAGGAAAAATTACCCTTTTCATTTCGCAGAGGTTTTTTCCAATGGAACCATTCGAGTGA
>CANHWU010000183.1 GCA_947464415.1 Flavobacteriales bacterium | reverse complement strand
TTGAGCCGATATGCAAGTAGAACTGATCAATGATGGCCCCGTTACGATCATGTTAGATTCCCGTTCTCACTGATCACTTCCCAGTCTTTCCCTGTTCGGAAAACGGTGCCCTTAAAAAAGGCAACAGCTTCCTCTTTTTGATTAAAAATAGTGACATGATATACGGCCATTCTGCTGGATATTGACTTCTCCTCCACTTCAGTAGTTAATACATCCCCTTCCAATACTTTTTTCACATGAGAGATACTGGTTTCCACGCTCACACATTGCACACCATGGGCGTTGGAGGCAAAGGCCAAGGCGCTATCTGCCAGGGAAAAGGTGATACCTCCATGAGCTATACCAAAACCGTTCAACATCTCAGCCCTTACCCTCATTTTTAAAATACTCTTTCCAGGCGCATCCAAAACGCGCTCAATACCCAACCATTGCGAATACGGATCTTGGTTGTACATCAGATCCACAATGGTCTTGGCCTTTTCTTCAGGACTCATAGCTTAAAAATTGTCGTTGATATAACTTAGCATACATTCCGTTGAGTTGAATCAATGCATCATGATTTCCTTCTTCCATTTTCCTTCCCTTCTCCATTACCACGATTTTATCCGCCTTTTGTATCGTAGACAAACGATGGGCAATGACGATAGAAGTTCTACCTTCCGTTATCACCTCAGTAGCGCGTTGAATCTGCTGCTCTGATTCACTATCTACACTCGAAGTGGCCTCGTCTAAAATTAAAATCTCTGGATTTTTCAAATACGCACGAACAAAGGCCATCAATTGTCTTTGTCCTACACTCAACACAATCCCTCTCTCCCTGACATTAAACCCGTATCCTCCTGGCAATCGCTCAATAAAATCATGAATTCCTACCTTCTTGCAAGCCGAAATAACCTGCTCCTTTGTGATGCTCGCATCATTCAACGTGAGGTTATTGAAAATGGAATCACTGAATAAAAAAACATCTTGAGGAACCACTGCGATTTTATTTCGCAAATCATCCAAAGAAAAATGTCGCACATCCCTCCCTCCCCAAGTAATGATTCCACCTTGAGGCTCGTATAATCGGTTCAGTAATTGAACCACCGTAGATTTCCCACTTCCGGTGTGACCTACCAAAGCCACCATTTTTCCAGAAGGAATATCGAGAGAGAATTTCTCGAGTATAGGCTGATCTGGGTTGTAATAAAAATTAACCTCTGAAAAACAAACTTCTCCTTGTATCGGACAGGGAGCGGTAGCATCTTCAGCTTGTGATTCATCTTTATCCATCATTTGAAAAACGCGATCGGCGTTGATCATCCCCATTTGCAATACATTGAAATTATCCGCCATTTGTCGGATGGGTCGATACATCATCGAGATAAAAGTGGAGAATTGTAATAACACTCCCGGGGAAGCTGTAGCGTCAAAGGTACCTCTCAATGCCCACCATAACATCAAACTCACCGACATAGCAGACAAAATTTCTACTACCGGAAAAAAAATCGAATACGCCCAAATACCGCGGATATGCGCATCTCTGTGAGTTGCGTTGATTTCATGAAATTTCTTCTCTTCCCGCTGCTCTTGACCAAAAATTTGAATAATCCCCATGCCCGTTACATGCTCTTGAATGAATACATTGATGCGCGCCACCTCGTTGCGCACGTCATTGAAAGAATTCTTTACCGCCTCCTGAAAAATGCGGGTAGCATACAAAAGAATGGGAATGGGCAACACCACAATGAGGGTCATCTTCCAATCCACCCAAATCATAGCAAAGATGATGACCACTAATTTCAGGATATCCCTGAATATATCCAGCAATCCAACAGAAAAAACCTCCGCAATGCCATCGATGTCCGAAATATGGCGTGTTACCATTTGACCTACTGGCGTTTTATCAAAAAATCCTAATCGAAATCCCAAACTATGCCTGAATAAATCAGCTCTCATATCCAGTGTGATAGACTGAGCCATCTTATTGGCTTGATAAGTTTGAAAATACTGAATGGCACTTTCTATAATCAACATTCCGACAAAGGCCGCCGACCAGAAAAAGACTGCGTCCATATCTCCGCTTGGCAATGCCTCATCAATGATCACTCGCATTTGAGCAGGGCGTACAATAGACAAAAATGCTAAAACCAACACCCAAAAAAAGGTAAAATAAAACTGACCCCTGTATGGAGAACTGCGCTGATACAAGCGCCAAAATATTTTGCTATCAAATGCCTTCCCTGCTGCCGACATACTTACCTTCCTTTATGTATGGATATTGAACATCCGTTAAATACAAACCACATGCATATACACTTTCACCCGCCGCTCCTCGTTGTTGAAGTTCCAAAATGTTTTCCATTTCTTCAATGGCCAATTTTCCTCTACCTACCTCCATTAGCGTACCTACCACCGCTCTCACCATATTCCTTAAAAACCGATCCGCTGTTATGTTAAACACCCATTGACCCCATTCGTTCACTGTCCATTGCGCTTTTCTAACATCACAAATATTGGTTTTTTGTCCACCTCCTGTTTTACAAAAACTCGAAAAATCAGCTTTTCGCACCAATACAGCGGCGGCTTGGTTCATCGCAGCGAAATCAAGAGAATGGGGATAGAACATAGATCTTCCATAAAAAAAAGGATCTTTCTTCTGATGAATAAAATATTGGTAAGATCGCTCTCTGGCATCAAATCGGCTATGACATTTATCTTCCACTCTAAACACATCTTGTATGGCAATAGCTTGAGGTAAAACTTGATTCAATCTAAAAATAATCTCTTCGGTGTTTTCAATCTCACTTTTGGCATTGAAATGTGCATAAAAAACAGTGGCATGAACCCCAGTATCTGTTCTACCACATCCCACTGTTATCACTTTTTCTTGACGCAATATTTTGCACAAAGCTTCCTCCAAAACAGACTGGACACTGATAGCATTGGGCTGTCTCTGCCATCCATGGAATTCACCACCGTTGTAGGACAGCTTTAAAAAGTACCTTGGCCAAATATTTTCTTGTGTTATTTCCATCTAACAATAAAGGCGCAAATATCTTGCGCCTTTGGTGATAACACTAATTTATCTGTTAAATAGTTATTTTCTTGATTTCAGTCTTATTTCCATAAACACAATGCACCATGTAAATACCTTTTTGCATGTCACTTACCTTAATAGTTTGATTAGTCTGCCCCTTTTTAGACAACACCAATCTTCCATTAACATCAAAAATTTCCCATTGACAATTTTCAATCACATTTCCATTTATACTTAACTCCATGCTACTTGGATTCCAAAGTAACATTGACTCTTTACTCTCCTCAATTCCTATGGGTTGTACAGCTTGAATCTGAGCAGAGGTGGTATAGACTTTATCTCCTGAAGAGGCCTCATTGCCATTGGCCGCGTTACCTGACGCATAAAAAGTAACAGCTCCAAAATCTTCAGTAGGTGCAGTCCATTGAAAACTGAAGGTATGGCTGTCGGCAGTGGCTCCACCGTTGAAATCATGGGTTAAATATTGTCTTGTTACACCCGATATGGTAGCCGCATCTAAATGATTATCAGTCCCGGCAATCCATGTACCGACGCTATTTCCATTGGCATCCAATGCCACGATACTGAAACCAAACAAAGACACACCCGTTTGCTCCACAACAACCGATAAATCATAGGTTTGACCCACCTCATCCTCC
>CANHWU010000182.1 GCA_947464415.1 Flavobacteriales bacterium | reverse complement strand
TCTATCACAATGCCCTCTTTGTTCATCTTAACATTATATTTTTTCAAAAATACAACCAAGAGCCAATATCTTTTCTTATACTTGTAAAGTAAAACTGAAACTGATGAAATTAATGAAACATTTGATTGTAGCTTTCTCTTTAATGATGGGGACAGCTGTATTTGCACAAACCACTAATCCTATCCATGTGGATGTTACGAGCACGACAGATCGCGGTCAATTATGGCAAATTCATGAGCAACTCAAAACGCAAGGATTGGTTTTTCAATATGAACCTGTATTTGATAGTGAGCGACGATTGACCCATCTCAAATATAGCATTCAAGACAACGCTGGAAATGTGATTGTGCCTTCCACCGAAACTATTGGAAATATTCAAAAAGGTACCAGTGTGCATATCACTTTGGTAAAAGAAAATAACCTTTGGAAAAAACAATAAGTCTACTGACTAATATTGAGGAAAACCGCCTTCGGCGGTTTTTTTATTGAATGCACTTATTTGATTGTATTTTTGAAACATGTTAAAGAATCAACTTCAACTGAAGCTCCAGCAAAAACTTTCCCCTCAACAAATACAGTTGATGAAATTGTTGCAAGTACCTACGGCTGAATTGGAACAGAGAATCAAAGATGAAATACAAGAAAATCCAGCACTAGAGGAAGGTTCAGATCAAGATGAGGAAGAAACTTCAGACACTGAAGCAGAATCAGAAGAAAATGAAAGCGAAGAAGAATTTGATCTGAGTGACTACTACGATGAGGACGAAATTCCCGACTACAAGACTACTATTCAAAATCAGGGTAAGGACGAAGAAGAAAGACAGACACCATTGGGACAGGGATACTCATTTCAAGACACATTATACGCTCAACTGCATCTGCTTGATTTGGATGAAAGAGAAATGCAATTGGCCGATTATCTCATTGGCAACCTCGAGGACGACGGCTATTTACGAAGAGACTTATACTCCGTCTGTAACGATCTGATTTTTTCCATTAACATCGCTACAGACCCACTTGAATTGTTATCCATACTCAGACATATTCAATCCCTTGACCCACCAGGTGTAGGTGCACGAGATTTGAAAGAGTGTCTTTTATTACAACTCAACAGACTTGAGAAAAAAAGTAACCATACTCATTTAGCCATTACCATCATAGAAGAACACTTTGAGGAATTCACCAAAAAGCATTACGAAAAAATTGCGCATCGATTGAGCATGGATTTAGAAGAAGTTAAACCAGCCATTCAACTCATTCTACATTTGAATCCAAGGCCAGGCAACAGTATTTCCGAGGCGGGAAGAGGTTCACAGCAAGTTACACCTGATTTCATATTAAACAATGAAAACGACAGCTTGCAAGTGCAGCTCCATGGAAAAAATGTACCCGATTTGAAAATCAGTAGGGGCTACAAGGAAATGCTCGATCATTATTCTAAAGTCGCTAAAAAAGATCCTAAGCAGAAAGAAGCTGTACAATTTGTTAAACAGAAAATTGACTCTGCGAAATGGTTTATTGACGCCATCCAACAACGCAACCAAACATTGATGATTTGTATGGAAGCCATCATTGAAATTCAAAAAGATTTTTTCATGACTGGGGATGAGGCTAAGCTAAAACCGATGATTCTCAAAGATATCGCCGATCAAGTAGGCATGGACATTTCAACGGTGAGTAGAATGGCCAATAGCAAATACATTCAAACTCCATTTGGTACTTATTTACTGAAATACTTCTTTTCGGAAGGCCTCGCCACTGACGAGGGAGAAGAAGCTAGTTCCAGGGAAATCAAGCAAATATTAAAAACGGCTATCGAAGAAGAAAACAAACGAAAACCTCTTCCCGATGAAAAGCTCATGGCCATTCTCAATGAAAAAGGTTATAATATCGCAAGGAGAACAGTGGCAAAATACAGAGAGCAGCTGGGACTTCCAGTCGCTCGTTTAAGAAAAGAAATTTAATGTATCGATTAGCACAAATCCTCTCTATCATCTTCCATCCCTTGTGGATGCCACTGCTCATTTATGGAATTGTGCGTTGGATGGATCCTTATTTTATAGCTCCGACAGAGGCGGATGGATTCATTCTTCTCTTGTTGGTTGTCAACATCGTTGCCCCAGCACTCAGCATACTCGTCATGATCAAATATGGCTGGGTAAGCGGTATTGAATTAAGGGAAAGAAATGAAAGATGGGGACCTTATCTGCTGGTAATTTTTTATTACACCATTTCCTACCTTGCCCTGCGTTGGCAAGGGCCCATTTTACCCAAAGAGGTATTTTCCTTCGTGCTGGCGGTAATAGTTTCATTGGTACTTTCTTTGTCTATTAACGCCTTTTGGAAAATCAGTGTACATATGTTAGGACAGGGAGGAGTTTTTGGAAGCCTGCTTGCGCTCAAATACGTTCACATGGCGGATGTATCGGTAATTGCGATGCTTACCATTGCAATGGCCGCCTTGACAGGATACAGCAGGGTAAAATTGGACGCGCATACACATGGTCAAGTGTATGCTGGATTCATTCTAGGAACAGCCATCAATTGGATCATCATTGCAAATCATTGGATGATATGAGCAAAGAAATTTTAGTAACAGGCGGGGCTGGTTTCATTGGATCTCACACTTGTGTTGCCCTTTGTGAGTTTGGCTACACCCCTGTCATCATAGACAACTTGAGTAATAGCAGGGAGTCTATGATTGCCGGAATTGAAAAAATTATTGGAAGGGAAGTTAAATTTTACCCAATAGACTGCTGCCATTTAGATCCACTCGATTTGATTTTTCAAAAGCACCGATTCGATGGTATCATTCATTTTGCCGCCTTCAAGTCCGTAGCCGAATCCGTTGCCAATCCAGAAAAATACATAGATAACAACATGGGTTCACTTCAAAATATTTTGACCTTGATGGAGAAATATCGTGTTCCCAACTTGGTATTTTCCAGTAGCTGTACGGTATACGGCGAGCCAGAAGTAAACCCTGTATCGGAAAATACTCCCTGGAAAAGCGCAGCCTCTCCCTATGGATACACCAAACAATTGGGTGAAAAATACATTGGTGAAAGGCATATCCAGGACCCCCTTGGTCATGTTATTTTGCGTTATTTCAATCCAATAGGTGCACATCATAGTGGTTTGATCGGAGAATTACCCTTGGGAATGCCCAACAATTTAGTTCCCGTGATGATAAAAAAAATCTCACAGCAACAACCGCTTCAGGTTTTTGGGAATGATTATCCGACACCCGACGGATCTTGTATCCGAGATTACATCCATGTGATGGATCTAGCAGAAGCTCATGTAAAGGCACTGCAATGGTTAGAAAAAAATCCAAACCAATCGGAAATATTCAATTTGGGACAAGGAAAAGGAAATTCCGTATTAGAAGTCATCCAGCAATTTGAATCCATTAATGGAATTCGGGTAGCGTTTGAAATTTCACCAAGGCGTGAGGGAGATATTACTCAAATATTCGCTGACCCAACCAAGGCAAAAGAACTTCTAGGTTGGCAAACCACAAGAACCACCGCCGAAGCATTAAAAGATGCATGGCATTTTAATTTGCAACAATCCTGATCTTCTGTGAATTCACTAACCGATAAAGATAGAGCGCAATTAGAAAAAAGAGGTAAAGACGCCAATTTTTTCATCATCGAACTAAAATCACTTTTGGAGCAAATCAGGGCTACTAAAATTGAAAAAGCATGTACTGCTGGAGATGGTATTGAGGTGATCAGCGCCATAGATTGCACGCATTTTATTCAAATTTTTGAGCATCGCTCTTCTAT
>CANHWU010000181.1 GCA_947464415.1 Flavobacteriales bacterium | reverse complement strand
CTCATTCATGTATTGTCCTCCAATTTTCACAGTACCATTTTCTGCAACAATCGTCATACTGCTCTCATAATTGACATCATGAACCGCGGTAGAAAAATTAAAACTTCCCACCCCTCCATTTACAAAATCAAAACTCACCATACCAGAATCTTCAAAATCAGTTGAATGTCCGTGCGTAAAATCCAGCATACGCGCTTGGATATTGGTGATATCACCAAATAACCAATACATGATGTCGATAAAGTGAGAGAATTGCGTAAACAAAGTACCTCCATCCAATGCCAAAGAACCTTTCCAATGATTCGCCTTGTAATATCGATCATCTCTGTTCCAAAAGCAATTGATATTCACCATGAAGATTTTTCCCAACTTACCTGATTCCAGCAAATCCTTGATCCACTCGCTGGGAGGGCTATAACGGTTCTGCATCACGCAAAATACTTGGCGATGTACTTGAAGCGATTTATAGATGATTTCCTCACATGCCGCTTTGGTAAGGGCCATGGGTTTCTCCACCACCAAATGCTTTTTAGCATTCAGCACTTGCATACTGTGTTCTCCATGAAATCCATTGGGGGTGCAAACGCAAACCACCTCAATTTCTGGATGTGCCGTGAGCATTGCAGACAAGTCGTGATACAAAGGGACATTGAAATCCGCAATACCACATGCGCCTTCATCGCGCACATCACAAAAAGCCACCAACTCTGTATCAGGATTGCGCTTCACCATTTCAGCATGACGCTTTCCGATATGACCTGCTCCCACAACTGCAAAATGAATTTTTGACATCGAAAAAATATTTAACTACAAAATTAGGCAAACTATCTCCTAGGACTATCATTGAAAATCAAATATCCATATTGAAACAAAAAACTGAATGGCTCTGCTTCCTTCCTTTCGTAATAGTTCAATTGGACTGAAAACGGACCAATTGGAGAATGATAGATTCCACTCAAACACCACAAACTGGCCTTTAATGGATCGACAGACAACGATGCGTTAGCTAATTGAACCAAATCTGCCGCACTGGGAACCCACCTTCTCGAGGATCGCATTTGATACCATTCGGCTCTGATGTCAATATTGGATCGCAATTTCAAAACACCGATTATTCCGGCAGCGGAATATGTGAGAGCGCGATATTGACTGAGATAATAGGTGGCACTCTCCATGGTAGGTTGGTACGCCCCACTTTGAATATTACTGATCATATAATTATCAAAAACACCCTGAGTGCTGTAAAAATAATTTAGCCGATATCCCATGTTTAAAAAAGAAAACACACGCCAATAATGCAGATAATCCGCTTGAATCGTATTCCATTGATGATGTCGTTTAGAGGTATCTCTTACCGCGGTAGTGGTACCCGGAATGGTAATCTCATTACCGTTGACATTCTTCCATTGCACTTCAATACGACAACCTTCATTGGCAAATTGTTTCTTGTTCAGGGTGGAATATAACCAATTGACCCTAACCACCGCCGCATTAAAATTGGTGACATCTGCCGTATCTGTACTGATAAAATTCTTGGTTTGATAGTAACGATCTCTTTGCCAAGTTTGACAAAAATCGGCTGAAAGGATACTATGTTGGGACGTAGAGATACCCATTTCTCCCTTGAAAAAACGTTCATTCAGCAATACAAAAGAGGGACGAACATCATCAAAAAAAGCAGATACACTTCTGTAATAATCCCATCGGTTTTGTGTATGACTTACTTCTACATACCAGGGAAATCTAAACATTTGACTTTGATATCGCATTCCCGCTAATACGGAATTATAAAATCGACCTAAATAGGCATTGCTAAAAACAGACAAATTTCGTCCTTTCAAAATGTTATAATCTGCACTGATAAAGCCGGAACTGATAGAACGGCTCGCAAAATTACCTCCGACCGAGATTTTGGCATCATGCTCCTTGATCACACGCAACTGCAAAAGATAGCCATCACCGTTTTTGGATGGATTAGCCACCGGATAAATTGATTTCACCCGATGGTTGTCCAACATCGCAAAATATCTTTTCTCCAGTACAGACCAATTTTTGGTTTGATTTCCCACCATCATGTGCTTTTCCCATCGATCATTTTCTTTTGCTTCAAAGCCCAGAATCTCCAATTCTTTAACGGTATGGGGAGATGCTTCAGCGCCAAATTTCTGTCGTTTGGAGGCAAGCATTTTTGGATAATCAATAGTATTGAGTTCCAATCTACTGGTGAGGTTCGCCATTTTTTCAATGGCCGCAATATATCCCACTTCCACCGCCTTGGCCGCCTGATCAAATCCAAATGTTTCGATTCCCTCGGCCTTCGGTTTGATCTCAATCCAATCCTCACATTGGATTTGAATGGGTGTTTTGTACAAAATCATCCCTTCCAACTGAGAAAAAAAATCTCCCTCTTTGGGCTTATCGATTTTACCAGAAACATCTGAACCAATGATTAGATCCGGCAAAAATTCTTGGTACATTACATCTACCGGATAGTTATTGTAGATGCCTCCATCAAACATCAATTGATCTGCCACTCTGATAGGTGAAATGTAAAATGGATAGGTCATCGAGGCCCGCACTGATTCAATCAAATTTCCCTTTCTCATGACCACTTGTGTCTTCCTTTCAATGTCTGCGGCAACACACCGAAAGGGAATCATCAGGGAATCAAAATCGCCATTACATTTCGCATTGGCCGCAGCAAATCCCGTCATCATATCCCAATCCATCCACTCCGCACTCACCAGATATGTGGGCAGTGCTGTCTTGGTAAACTTTCCCTTACCCAAACGAAAGTTCAGTATTTCCGCGTCATTCAAATCATGATTGATCAAAAATTTGAAAGACTCATTTAATTCTCCCTCTGACTTGGCCGCATATTCAGGATGTGTTACATACGCCAACATTTGCTCTACCGTGTAACCAGCGGCATACATAGCTCCCACCACAGCGCCCATACTAGTACCCACGATATAATCAATCGGAACATGATGCTCTTCCAAAGCTTTGATAACTCCAATATGAGCGAGACCTCTCACTCCTCCTCCACTCAGCACCAATCCCACCTTGGGCCTGTCTTGAACCCTCTGCTGAGCAACGCCCACCTGTAACATCAATACAAAGCCAATGAGAAGAGCCCAAGACCATTTCATTTGACAAAAATAAACATACCTTTGCATCGAATGTGTTAAACTCTTTTTTGTAAGAAACTCTGTCATCTCATGCATCGTCAAAAGGCCCGTTACATCCTCTTTTATGTGCTCTTTGTCTATGTATTGGCGCAACTTTTTTGGTGGGGTTTTCAACTTATTCAATCCTATCAAAAAAATGTTACTGATGCTCATCTCCTGCAATACAAAATCTGGATGATTCTCGGGGAGGGATCTGTCTTTTTAATTTTGCTCTTCATCGGCTTTCGCTATATCCACAAGTCCATCAAAAAAGATATTCAATCCGCACAGCTCGAGAGTACCTTCTTGTTGTCTTTCACTCATGAGCTCAAAACTCCCATTGCCAGTATTCGATTGATGTTGGATACACTGCTCATTCGCAAGACAAATGAAGAATTACAAAAGCAGATGGTAAAAGACGCTCAGCAAGAGCTCCTAAGACTGCAAAACCAAATTGAAAATATACTGCTCACCACCCGAACGCAATCCAACTCTTTTGAGAAAAAAGATGAGGAGACCTCATTAGAAAAATTGATTCAAGAACCCATTCAAAAAATTCAAAAATGGTTTCCCACTTCCATCATTGAGGTCTATCTTAAGGAAAATAGCATGATATTTTTTGATCAAGAATTGTTCTCCTCTTTG
>CANHWU010000180.1 GCA_947464415.1 Flavobacteriales bacterium | reverse complement strand
TGTTTTTTGTTTTTCTCATGGGCTTAGAGTTGACGTGACGCGAAAGAATGCGTTTGCCTTCTTCTTTGGCCTCTGCTGATTTTTTAAACGCCCACATGAATTCGTTGGCCTTTTTTTGTGTGGCTTCTATATCGATGATGGGGGCGGGATAGTCGATTCCGATTCTACAATTGAAAAGCAATTGAGCGCTGTCATCCAATTTCCAAGGAGTATGTACTTCAGGAAATGGGACGTCTGCCAGTTCGGCAATCCATTGCTTTACAAAGGACCCATCGGGATCATGGTCCAGGGCATTTTTGATAGGATTGTAAATGCGCAAGGTGTTGATTCCTGTTGTTCCCGCTTGCATCTGCAATTGGGCGTAGTGAATACCGGGCTCGTAATCTAGGAATTGTCGCGCCAGGAAATGCAAATGCCGCCAATCTTGCCAAAGGTTAAAGCAGAAAAACGAAACCAACATTGCTCGCATTCTAAAGTTGGTATATCCGGTAGCGACGAGGCATCGGATATTCGCATCCACAATGGGAATTCCGGTTTGTCCTTTTTCAAAAGTGGATATCCAATCTGAACGATGTTCTTTTATAATCGTGTCATAGGCCTTGTTGAAGTTTTCAAATTCTATTCGGCATTCTGTTTCAAACTTTTGAATGAAATGACAATGCCAGTGCAAACGAGAGATGAAATTATACAAGCTTCTTTTGTTCTTGGATGTTGGCAAGCTAGCCAATGTCATTTGATATACCTGACGAACGCTGAGGTTGCCATAGGCAAGAAAAGGGGAGAGTCGGCTACAGCCTTTGCGACTGAGCAGTGGCTTGGAAATGTGTTGGGAGTAATTTTGATGTCGGCTTTGGAGAAAGCTTTGCAAGTATTTCCAGCCATTTTTTTCGCCACCGGGTTGAAACAATGGAGGGTTGTCATAAAAGTCAACGGGTAAGGAATTCGGAAATAAGCTCATCCATTTTTCTTCTGATATATCAGCGAAATGGTCATTGATTAAAGGAATATCATCGGGGGGATGTATCATGAATTTTCTCCACTGATCATCCCAATCAGAGCGGTTTTTCAATCCTCTGATTACTCCATTGCATTGAAATTCTTTCCAATGAATTCCATTTTCGGTGAATAATTTCTGGAGGACGATGTCTCGATCAAAAGTAATTCGAGTGCCCGTTTCTTGATAGGAGAAAATGCGTTCTATTGAAAATTGTTCAATGAGCTTTTGAAAAACGATTTCACTCTTTTCATAGGCAATGTAAACCTTGGATTTTATGTCTTTTAATTGCTCATTGAGATCAACCAAGGATTGTTGCACAAACCGCCAGTGGCGAATATCGCTGTCCTCCGCTTGGATGAGTTGGGGATCGAAAATATAAAGCAGAATAAAAGGTTTTTTGGCCTCAACGGCGGCCTTGATGGCGGCATGATCGCGCAGCCTCAAGTCTCGTTTGAGCCAAACGATATTCATCGTTTCTGAAGAAGGAAAGTTTAGAGTTTTAATTTTCCCATTCCACCATCCACCGATACAACTTGTCCGGTGATCCATTTTGCCTCATCCGATAGGAGAAAAGTGATCGCGTGGGCAATGTCCTCCACTTCACCGATTTTACCCATTGGATTTTTCTTTTCAATGAACTCCCTTTTTTCAGGCGTATTGATGAGCTTTTCTCCCATCGGCGTATCTGTCAAGGAGGGAGCTACTGTATTTACTCTGATGCGAGGAGCCCACTCTGCGGCAAGGGCTAGAGTAAGTCCATGAATGGCACCTTTGGCCATGGATACCGAGGCGTGATAGGGCATTCCCAATTGGGTGGCTACGCTGCCTAAAAGGACCACGGAACCCGTTTGCGTTTTTGGAATGAGTGGAACATATTTCTGCAGTACGCTCACCGCTCCCCATGCATGAATGTCCATTTCGTTTTTGAAATCCGCCAGGGAAATCCGATTGAACGGTTTGAGGTTGATGGCTCCCGGAAAATAGACCATGCCGTCTAGAGGTTGGTCAATGGCGGGAAGTTGTTCTGGTTGATAGCCCTCCACTTGATGACATTCTACCCCTGGTATCGTCAAGGACTGTCTGCTCAATGCAATCACGGTATGGTTTTTTTGCTGAAGTTGTATGATGCTGCTTTGTGCAATGGCACTGCTCGCTCCGGCTATTAATATGGTTTTGGACATAAATATCTTTCTATATGAACAACTCAAAGGAGATAAAGTTGACGTTTTTTTAAAAAATCATGTTTTACTTGCATTGTGATTTGGTTCTATCTAATGGTCAGGGGAGATAAACAGACTTAACTATTAGCGCCTTTGAACAACATAAGAGTTTGCGGAATGGAAGGGGCTTATGGTTTGCACTTGTTAGAAGAGGATTTTTTTCGTGAACATTATCAATTTGGAAAGGCAGGTAAATTGCCGTATCAATTTTAACTCACCTCCTTTTTCAAAAAACGAATGGTCAAGGGAATATGCGGATAATCTTGCGTGTGATACGCTTCAAATCCAAATCTCTGATATACCCGGTAGTTCTGATCAAAAGCGGTTTCCGCATAGATGGGAAGTTGCGCTTTGTGCGCAATGTCAAAAAGCGCGTCTCTGAGCTCTCGAGCTTGTGGTCCACCCTTGTGCTCTTTGAGGGTTCCTAGCACCCACACGTAGAGATAGGCTTCTTGGGTGGGACGGAATTGTTCTAGCTCTTTTTCCATCTTGAGAATAGCGAACAGTCTTTTCCACTCCAATGCCGTGACGAACATTTTGCAATAGTCCAAAATATCCTTCCAGTTTTTGCTCCATTGGAAGTGAGGCATAAAAATGAGTACGGCATGGCCATCTTCTGAGACATGGATGGCTCGTCTGCGATGAGAGAGCGAGTAGATAAATCTCGCTAGTGCTTTTACTTTTCGGTCATAATTTTTGTTTCCCAGGAGGTATTGAATTTTTGGATTGAACTCGATGGCATCGATGATGATAGCAATGATTTTTTCTTTTTCATGTTGCTGCGCGAGTCTCATCTCAATACATTTGGAATTCATTTGAAAGGTAATAAAAAATGGCATGGATTGATTTGCATACTCACCAAATTCGACTGGAATCGAATGTTCGTGCCATTCTCCATTTGAATCCCTTCGCGCAAGCAGAGGGGAGTCAAACCTTTTCAGTGGGCCTTCATCCATGGTATTTGAAGGAGAGCAATCTGAAGAAAGAACTGGACTGGTTGGAGTCTGTGATTCACCATCCCTCTGTTTTAGCTGTGGGTGAATGTGGATTAGACAAACGTTGTCAAGTTTCATGGGATTTGCAAATGCTTGCCTTTGAAAGTCAATGGGTGATGGCTCAAAGCGTTAAAAAGCCTTTGATCATTCATTGTGTTAAAGCACAACAAGAGATTCTCCAACTATTAAGGGGATACAAAGGAACATTTGTTTTTCATGGGTTTAACAGGACATTGAGTATGGCGGAAGCAATCATTGATCACGGCGGCTGTATTTCTGTCAATGCGTATTTTCTAACGCTGCCTCAAGGACATGAAGTAGCCATGAAGGTCAATCGCCAGCATTTGTTTTTAGAAACGGATGATCGGCAAGAAAGTATCCAACAAGCTTATCTTTGCTTGGCGGAAATTTGGCAGGAGTCGTTGGAAGTGGTGGAAGCCCAAATGGAGCAAAATGCAAAGAGATGGGGTTTCAATTTTTAAAGGAATGACGGATCTAACTTGGTTATCAAGAACGCAACTGTTGATCGGAGAGACGGCGTTGAAAAATTTGACACAAAAGCATGTGATGGTAGTAGGGATGGGCGGAGTGGGCTCATTTGCGGCTGAATTTATTTGCCGCGCAGGCATAGGAAAAATGACCATCATTGATGGG
>CANHWU010000179.1 GCA_947464415.1 Flavobacteriales bacterium | reverse complement strand
GAAATCTCCATGTAAATGGCCTTATTTCTTTTCATGATCGCGAAAACTTCATTCAATTGGTGGATGGCTGAATCAGTGAGTGTGAATTCATCAAAATTGAAATGAACCGCATCCAATCGGATTTCATCATATTCTGATAATTCTAGGGGAGGATCAACGGCGATGGCCTCGAGTTGTTCATTCATGCAACTGCACTCTTTTTTTTCTTTGATGGGTACAACTGAAACATCGTCTACATAGATGTAGGAATACTCTTTGTATGCTGGTATTTTCGGATCTTGCGTTCTTCGGATCAATTTGAGTTCATTGTCTTCTTTGAAGTTTCCGATGGTAATGAATTGCTCACCACCTTCCGCAATGTAGTGCATGCTCAGCTCCGACCAGCCATTGGTTTCATCCAACATATTGAAATTCGGATTGCTCATCGCCTGGGCTTTCACCTTGATGGGCTTTGTACCCGGTTGGCTGAGTATAAATTTGCTCAATGCTACTCCAAATCCATCATGTACAAATTGGCAATTTTCAGCCGCTGAGTAGTAAAGTGTAATACAAACCAATTCACCCGCATTCAATGGTCGCATGAGCTTTGAAAATAAGTACTCACGGTATCGTCCATTGTTATTGAGAAAGGTTCCCATGCCAACATACGCCTCGCCTGTTCTTGCGTCTTGTTGTCCAAAAATATTATTGGGAACTCCCACTCTTTTGCTGCAGGAATGGAAGTAATCTGGTGTCCCATCTCCTACTTGTTTCCAATTTTTCAGAGAGGTAATGATTTGCATCGTGAAATCACTAGGGCAAAACTCCTTGTCCTCGAAGCTCGGATTGATCACTAAATTTTGACTTTGAATGGGCATCCAACAGATGCATACTATCAAAAACAACAGTCCGGGTTTCATAGCTTAACAACGAGGATTTACAGAAATTAGTGCACAAAAAAAGAGAGGAATTACCTCTCTTTTTGAAATATCATTTGGTTTATCGTACACTGAATATCACTCTTCTGTTTTGAGCCTTGCTCATGGGAGTACCTTTGGTGTTGGCTAGCTCATTGGCATCCTTAGAATCGGTATTGATTCTGGTGGCAGCAATTCCTCTCTCCACTAAAGCGGCTTTTACCGCTTCTGCTCTTTCCTTGGCTATCTCCTTTAACTCAGATTTAACTTTAGCTTCTTCCATTTCTTCGAGATCAGCATGACCAGTGAGCATAATGTTTATAGTAGGATTTTCATTCAATATTTTGACAGCATCCTCCAATTCAATTTCAAATTGTGCGGGTATGGCTGCACTCTCTTTTGAGAAATAGATGGCTGTGGCCGCTATCAGTTGCTCGGGCTTCATTCCATCAGCTTTAGCGCTCGAGCGACTATAAATATAATCTGTTTCGACAACGGTATTTTTGCCGCAGTTACATTCACTTTTAGCATTGATGGGGATAATGGAAATATTGTCTACAAAATAATAAGCACCATTGAGTGGCACTCCCACTGGTTTGGCAGTGGTTTTAATTTTTTCAAATTTCATATCACCATCATTACCAAATCCTCCTATGGTGACATAGTTTTCGTTCCCTTTTGCATAGAAATGAACGCAAATGGTAGTCCATTTGTCCATGTCATTGATAGGTCTATTCGCGGGCATGACAATGGTAGGAGCAACGGTGATGTTTTGGTCGTCCTCAAATTGAAATTTCTTGTCGCCAATGACCATACCGATGTTGTTAGCCGCCAATTTTGAATTTTCGGATAGACATACAGAAAGGGTGGCGCAATACAACTGATCTTTTACCAATGTTTTCTTCAACTTTTGAGAGAGGTAGGTTCTTTTGATTTTGGGATCTTTACTATAGCCCACAAAGCCGGCATAATTGCTACCATCTTGTGCAATTTGATTGCCTAAATCATTGTCTGGGGCGTTGATTTTCTTGTTCTTCGAATTTCCTGCAGCAAACATGTCCGCCCCTGTTTTGCATACAGACATCCAAGGCTTACAGGCCATTTGTAGCTGACCTCTACCTTTTAGCATCTTAATGTCCACTTGTTCAAAGCTGCCGTTCGATACCATGTTGGGATCCGTGTCTACTACAGGTTCCTTTTTTCCTTTTTCTTCGGTCTTGGTTCCCGATTTAGCTTTATCGTCCGTTTTCTTTTGAGCGGATAGTGTGGTAACTCCAATGAGGAGCATCACGAGGATGAGCATTTTCGTTTTCATTGTGGCTAATTTATGATTTTTGAATGGTTTCTATGAAAATTTTCAATTTTTTTGGATCAATATCAGGATATACGCCATGGCCTAGATTGGCGATGTAAGGATGTTCACCAAATTCGGACAACAATTTTTCAGTAGAGGTACGAATCGTTTCATCTGTGCCGTATAAAACGGCAGGGTCAAGGTTTCCTTGTAAGGTTTTATTCGGAAATTGATTTTTGGCCCAAGCAGGGTCCATTGTCCAATCCAGACCGATCACATTGCAGTTTAATGTTTGAATGCTCTTGGCAGCATAATGAGCTCCTTTGGCAAAGAAAGTGGTAGGAATGTGCGGAGGTGCGGAGGAGAGGATTCTCGATACATGGGGGATTATCATGGTTTGATAAAGTTCTGCATTGAGGACACCTGCCCAAGAGTCAAACAACTGAAATAAATGAATCCCTGCTTTGATTTGCGACTGCAAGTAAGCAATAGTGGCATCGGTAATTTTTGTCAGGAGGGATTCTGCAAGCATAGGTTGTTGTACTAACATTTTCCTTGCCAAAGAAAATTCTTTGCTTCCTTTACCCTCAATCATGTAACAAAAGATGGTCCAAGGAGCGCCTGCAAAACCTATCAATGGTACTCTGCCTTGAAGCTTGTGCAGGGTAGCTTCTATGGCCTCTGAGACATATGTTAAATGGTTATTGATATTCGATAAGTCTAAATTTTCAACGTCTTTAAGGTTTTGAATGGTTTTAGGAAAAAATGGACCTTTCCCCTCGTCCATCTGGTAAGGTAATCCCATCGCTTCTGGAATGACCAAGATATCACTGAAAATAATGGCGGCATCTACCCCTAAAATATCAACAGGTTGCACTGTCACCTCTGCAGCGAGCTGGGGATTTTTAACCAGTCCAATGAAGCTTCCCGCTTGCGCTCGTGTGGCCCTATATTCTGCAAGAATTCTTCCCGCTTGACGCATTACCCACACTGGCGGCCGTTCGGTCTTTTCTCCGCGTGCCGCTCGCAACAATAAATCATTCTCTAAACGCATGGTCCAAAGGTAAGCATGAGATCAGTGAAGAATCTTAAAAACCAACTCCAATAATATGTCTTCGTAGCTCATTTGCCCTGCTTCCACTCCTTTTGACCGTTTGTCAGCCTCCAAAAGATAGCCGATGATTCTGTCCATTTTAGCAGGGCTGAAATTTTTGGCAGCTAACAAATAATCTCCGCGGCTATAATCATTGAGTTTGAGCTGCTGGGCGGCGAAGGTTTTATTTTCTGCGCTGACATAAATATTGAGTCTGTTGAAGAATCCGAAGAGTATAGCAATTACTCCAGGTAATGCATGATCCTTGGGATTCTTTATGTAATATTCCACGATTCTATTGGCTTGAATGACGTTTTTTTCCAGCAGTGCTTTTTGGAGTTCAAAGGGATTATAATCTTTAGAAATACCAATGAAATCTTGAATGATTTGAGCGTTGAGTTCTGTTCCTTGCGGAAAAACGATAGCGAGCTTGTTGATTTCATTGACAATTTTTGAAAGGTCATTACCCAAATGTGCGGCCAATAAATCACTGATGCTTTTGGAAAGTTTAAATCCCTTTTCAGTTGCGTATTGATAGATCCATTCAGAAACTTTATTGTCCTTGATTTTTTCGGCATTAAAAT
>CANHWU010000178.1 GCA_947464415.1 Flavobacteriales bacterium | reverse complement strand
CGAATATCAACTCATGGAGTGGCGAAAACAGTTGGACCAATTACACTTACCCCGTCAATGCGGGAAGCTATACGTTGCGTTGGAAATACACCAAAGACAATGTGGTATCGAGTGGTAGTGATGCCTGTTGGGTAGACAACATTATTATGCCACCCAGCACCAATACTTTTGTGGTAGAGGAAAATGAAGCGTCGGAAATGCAGCTATTCCCCAATCCTACCAACGGACATTGCCGAGTTCAATTTACTGGAGATTATGATCGCTTGATTGTGATCGATGCCCAAGGCAAATGGCTGACGCAAGAAAATATTTCCTTGGATCCACAAAATGTGATACACAATATCCATATTGAAACCAGCGATTGGGCAAAAGGAGCGTATCAAATTCAATTGTGGGGTCGCCACGGGAAACTTACCCAACCCCTTATCAAATGGTAAAATCTCCAAAAAAGTCCCGAAAGTTAAACCCTTACTTCATCATATATTTTTCCAATCTTATCGGTTAACTTCTTACACAAATAGAGATCATTTTCTATAAGCAAATGGGTTATTTTCGTAAGATGATAGTGGAAGACGATTTTAGACACAAAGGAATGCGCAAGCGCTTGATGCGCGAGTTAGCCTTGTTAGGCATTCAAGACCAGAATGTACTACAAGCGATGGATCAAGTGCCACGCCATGCGTTTTTAAACTCTGCCTTTTCTGAATTGGCCTATGAAAATAAAGCACTTCCTATTGGACTTGATCAAACCATTTCTCACCCATTAACAGTGGCCAAGCAGAGCGAGTTATTACAAATCAAGCCCGGAATGAAAGTGCTGGAAGTGGGAACTGGAAGTGGTTATCAAACCGCTGTACTTTTTCACCTCGGAGCCAAAGTATTTTCCATTGAAAGACATATGGCCTTGCATGAGGAGTCCAAAAAGATTTTACACGCATTAAAAATCAAGGCGCATCTCACCTACGGAGATGGATACAAAGGCCTACCTACTTTTGGACCATTTGACAGGATTCTTATCACTTGTGCTACCGCATTCATTCCAGAAGATCTGCAACAACAGTTGAAACCTGGAGGAAGAATGGTTCTCCCCTATGGGAAAGACGAGGACCAAAATATGTTGGTGATTTCAAAAGACCTTCAGGGTGAATACAGAGCAGAAAGTCACGGCAAATGCGCTTTTGTTCCGATGTTGCAAAACCGAAATCCCAAAAAAACCAATCCATAAAGAGTGAGAATAGGGTGTAAAATATGGCTGCTCATTTTACTCTCTACACCCATTTTAGGTCAACAAAAAGAGCAGCAAACACTTCCTATTATTTATCAAAGTGATCGCTATTTGGATCTCGTTACAAGTCCATTTCACCTCATCAATCCCGATTTATCTTCTCTGTCCCTTTCCAATTCCGACGACCAAAATTGGAATCAAAGGATTACCCATCACGAGCAACTTTACCACCAACTTTTTCTAAAGATGGACAGTATACAACAATTGCAAACTTGGCAAAACACTGTTTATCAGCTTCAAATAGAGCAACTCCAAACGCAAATAGACGAACTCCAATTATTATTACTCAACAGCCCGGGAATGCGACCATCATCCTCAATGGCAGTTCTTGATAATCAAATTTTAGTAGATTACAATGTCCCTAAAGAAATTCCCATTTATTTCGAGAAATTATCATCCAGTATAGACTTATCGGCCTTGATGGCTTTGAATGAGATCATTGAATTATTAGCTTATCAACCAGAGGCAACAGTCCTGCTCAGCGGATTGGCTGATGATCACATTCCTCCATCGCAAAATATCCTTCTCAGCCAAAAGAGGGTAGAAGAAGTGCGCAATATGCTTTTGAGCGCAGGAATATCTCCCAATCGCATCATATCGCGATATGCTGGTGATGGATTGAACAACCCAAAAATGAATTCCAAAAAGGTAATCATTACTTTTATTCGAACACCATGAAGATTATTTGCATTGGCCGCAATTATGCCGACCACGCCAAAGAACTTGGGAATAACCTACCCACAGAACCTCTATTTTTTTGCAAACCGGATTCTGCGATTTTACCAAAAGGGAATCCCTTCTTTATTCCTGATTGGACCCAAGAAATCCATTATGAAATTGAAGTTGTATTTAAAGTCAACAAGCTCGGGAAGTTTATTCAACCCAACAACGCTTTAAGATACATTTCAGAAGTAAGCATTGGCATAGATTTCACGGCCAGAGATGTGCAAGATGAATTAAAGAAAAATGGACACCCTTGGGAAAAGGCCAAGGGTTTTGATGGATCTGCCGTTGTCCCAGAAAAATGGATTCCCCTTTCAGAAGTTGATATCCACAACTTATCCTTCGGACTGAAAAAGAATGGAACATGGGTCCAACAGGGAAACACAAAAAATATGATTTTTAAAATGGACGCCATCATCGCCCATGTAAGTCAATACATGACGCTTAAAATCGGTGACTTGATATTCTCCGGCACTCCTGAGGGTGTTGGCAAGATCGCCACTGGTGATGTATTGGAGGGATTTATTCAGGACGAGCGAATCTTTGAATTAAAGATCAAATAAAAGTGGAGCGGTTTCGCTGAAAGCAAACGGAAATGAAAATCGAAAATCCGAAAGTAAGCGTTATTGTCCCCAATTACAATCATGCTCTTTATTTGCGACAAAGGATCGACTCTATTCTACAACAATCCTATCCACACTTCGAAATTATCCTCCTCGATGACGCTTCCACGGACGATAGCGTTTCTATTATTCGCTCCTATCAAAACCACAAGAATATTACGCACTGCGTAATCAATTCTCAAAATTCAGGAAGCGCATTTGCACAATGGAAAAAAGGAATTGAGCTCGCCAAGGGAGAATGGATTTGGATCGCTGAAAGTGATGATTTTGCCGATAGCCGTTTTCTCTCTTCCTTGCTTGAATGGTCAGAGCAATTTCCCGAATGCGGTCTTGTATTTTGCCAATCCTACGAGGTAGACAGCACAGGACAGATGAAAAAGTCGCTGATTACTTACACAGAAGACATCCCTGATCAGCCTTTCCAATCGGATTTTCATCTTCTCGGAACCGATTTCATTCAACGAGGATTAAAGTACAAAAATGTTATTCCCAATGCGAGTGCCGTATTATGTAAAAAAAGTTTTCTATTACACGCCCTCAATCATCCCAAAATTGGCCAAATGAGAATGGCGGGTGATTGGTTGGTTTGGTTACGTGTTTGTTCAAAAACTTCCATCGCCTTCTTAGCTGCCCCCCTCAACTCCTTTCGAAATCACGACTCCACCACCCGAAAGCACAATACCATCGAAAAAAGGAAGCGACGATTGTGGGAGGAGAAATGGGTTAGAGATGAAATGACAAGATTACCCATCAGCATCAATCAAACTCAACAAATTGAAAGACTACATGCTCAATGGTTCGACTTTCATTCAGGACGAAATTTATTGAGAGCTGAATTTTGGCGTTTTAAAATACGATCGTACCCCCTCCTTCGATACGCAATCGGATTTTTTAGATATAATCAAAAATATCGGTAATCCCCAAGCTCCGCATCTCTACTTCTTTCTTTGGGAAGGAGTGCTACTCTCAAGCTCCATCTTGAGAAACCTGCCCGTGTGGCTTTCCTTTACTTTGACTACTTGCTCCGGAGTTCCCGTAGCGACAATCACTCCGCCTCCCTCACCGCCTTCTGGACCTAAATCGATCAAATGATCGGCCACCTTGATCACATCCATGTTGTGTTCTATGACCACCACCGTATTGCCCTTCTCCACCAAACGATTCAACACATTGATCAGCATTTCTACATCTTGAAAATGCAAGCCCGTGGTGGGTTCATCCAGGATATAAATGGTTTTACCCGTAT
>CANHWU010000177.1 GCA_947464415.1 Flavobacteriales bacterium | reverse complement strand
GCTTCACCTTTGCCCCCTTCTCCTCCTTTTCCATCTGCTCCTTCTTTTTTAGGAGCAATTTTGAAATTGGTGACATTGATACTCCTTCGCTTGGTGAGCGTTTGTGATTTCTCTTTGAGTGGCTTGGATAAATTAGGCAATTCATTCAACTCCAAATCGGGCTGCAATGGACTATAACGAGGAGTAGACACTTGTTCTGAAAAACCGAGATACAGTGGAGCTTGTACTCCCCATTTTTCCGGAAAGAATTTGCCCATCTGGACAGTGGTACTTGCATCCACTCCTGTTTTGGTTTCTTGCTGACGCTCTTGCACTTTTTGCTCTATGGTGCCCCATCCGGGGGTACTTATATTTCCTCCCACATTCACGGTGGCCAAATCAGCCAGCTGCGCGGTCATTCTTCCTAGGGCTGCCCAACCGGAGGTATTGTCAAATTCAGACATGCGCAACTCATTCACCCAAATCACCGCGCATTTCGACTTTCCATCATCTTGAGCACTGAAAGCATTCTTTTTATCATCGGGATTTCTTACCCCAATCATCAACACGGTTACATTCGACACGTTAGGATTTCCTTTCACCGCAATCCGCACATTACTGTTGAGCATTTTGCTAAATTCGATTAGGTTAGAATATCCTGACGGACGATTGGCCTTTAAGTCCTGCAAATCCTTTACGATAATATCAAAATTATTGGCCTCGGGCCAAATCTCATTGTCATCATTGGTGTACCATGGAGAGACGCTCATGGGCATTTCGTACTCGTAATAGTTTTGATCGAAATCAGAACCCAGACGCACAAACACCGTTAGATCTTTGTCTTTCAACTCCGTCTCAATTCCTTTGGCTTCCATGTGAGCAAACATGCGCAAGCGCTTGTATTGTCGCATGTCAAAGCTCACATTTCTATAGGTAGCACGCGCATCACCATCATTCAAATTACAAACCGTCATTGAAAGTGACTGCTCGTTCATACTGCGCAAATTGGCTGTGGCAACATCCTGCTCACGGATGATACCTGGAGGAATCGCATAAGGCACCGGCTCTCTGTTTCCGTTCTCTTCAATGTTCACCGCCGCAATATCAAACTCCGTAGCTTGATCGTCATTGGGCTCTAACTCCTGAGGACCCAAAAGACTATTGGTATATTTTCTCCACTCTCCTCTTACCAATTCCAAGCGGGCAAAACGCAAAGTCACCGGCTCCTCCCAACCTTTGAGGAACATTCTGATGTAACGTATGGAACGGAAATCAGGAATGTTTCCTACTCTCTTTTCAAACTCTTGTATAGGCACTTTGAACTGATACCAACGAATGCTTCTTTCCTCACCATTTGCGGTAGTTTTGGTAGTTACAAAACTATCGGTGATATAATTGGAGCCGATGTTGCTCTCTCCCATATCACCAGGACGCAGACTTACTTTGTATTGAAAATAGCTTTCAATTTGATTCAAGGTGATGTCTTGATTGATGTCCTCTGTATTGGGAACGGTGGTGGCTGTGATGGGATATCCTTCTGGACTAGAGGTATTGGCATTGCCCTCATAACCATTGAAGAATTTATATCGATCGATGGTATTCAAATTGGCTTGATCACTTGCGCTTCCTCTGAAATACTGGTAATTATCGGCAGAGGGATCAGCTGCCACTTTCACATAAGCTTCCGGTGTGACGTGACCTTGAACGGCCGCCAACCATTCAGCAAAAAATGTTTGTTCATCAGCCGAAGTCAAACCATCGATTCCTATGTCTTGTTGCTCAAAAGAACCACTGGTGTTGTCAAAGGCATTGACCACATTGAAAGTTGAAGGATTAGGAAAATTACCCCAAGTGCCTGTCAAAACGGGCAATGGATTGTTATCCGTTGGAAATCCATTTTCAAAAGATAAGTGTGAATCCTTTAAAACATCTTCTGATACATTTCCCAAGTTGAAATACAAATCACCACCATTGATGTTTTCCGAGTCTTCATTAAAAGGATCCATTAACCAAAATTGAATGAACTGCACATTGCTGGTTTCAAAATCGGTAGTGGTCAAGGCTCTTTGAATACCACCCCAACGGGTCTCTGGTGCATTGAGATTTCCGTCTGTATCTAAACCAGCAGAGTATCCCGCCAATCCCAACGGCTGATCATAATTGTAAGGTCCTCTTTCTTTGGGGTAGTATGTCAAGTCCAAAGTCTGGATATTGGGAGGAGTTCCTGTGGGCAATTGTCGATTGGGGAATACCTCACTTTCCAACACCTCGCGCATGCGGTGATCACTTTGGACATCCGCTGTGATATTGGTGGGCGTCAATGCATTATTGCGATAAAACAAAGGATCAATCACATACCAACTCATCCTTGCACGATTGTAATTGTACACCAAACTGTCCTCAATATTTCCCTCTGGGAACAAGGTTTGCTGCAATTTTGGGGTACTGGCTAAAAACCATTGATTCAAAGAACGCAAGTCAATTAAACTTTGACTACCTTCAAAGTCATCGAGGTAAGCGTTTCCAATCTTAGAAATGGCCCGGCTGTGTCCAGGGAACATCTTGGCCGCTTCTCCGCTAAAAGAAATACTTGACTTCGCTTTGGTTTTGATAAATGGCAAACGATCCACCATTTCTGTCAAAAAAGGCACCTCCTTTTGATAAGCAATATCTCCCCCAACTACCCAGTTATTCACCGGCTCATCTCCAATATTTACCTTTTGGGTAAGGGGGCGCTCTCTCAAATTCATAAAAGTAGATCCGATGGTCAGATCTTTATTGACTTTATAGTCGAAGCGGCTACCGATCATGGTTTTAAACTGCATATTGAAAAGCGAATTGCTTTCCACAGAAACTTTGATGGGATTGCCGCTATTCATCACCCCTTCATTGATGATTTTTACTTTTCCTAAATTATAGTCCACCGTAAAATCTTGTCCCTCTACTAACTTGATACTACCAGATGTGACACTTACAGCACCTTGAGGAATATTCATGGCATTGAGAGAAATTTCCGATCCTGAGGCTGATTGATATTGGCCCTTGATCCGGAAACGATTGAGCTGAGGAAAGTTGATTTGGGCTGCTGTTTTGGTTGAATCATAGAGAGGTTGAAACACCACCTGGCTGATCATTTGCTGCGCAGCCGTGGTATTGCCCAAACCTTGAATGATCTCATTGGCTAAATGCGAACCAAATGGCTCCACATGAGGGAAAAAGATTCTTCCTGACTGAGCATCGATCAATCCGCCCTGGGTAGAGGCATTGGGAACAAAGTCAAAGAAAGCATCGGGATAGGGCATTTGTTGGGCGTCTATTCTGTCCAAATCCAATACTTGCAACAAAAGCTTTCCGTCCAAGGGCTCACGTTGGATACTGTTCATATTGACTCCTGTAGCTGGATTGTTGTACCAAACATCCAAACGGAAATTTTCAGGAGAGACGCCAAATGCTCCCAAATTATAAACGTTCTTCATCATATTGTCCCACAAGGGAGCTGGATCACCGTTGGTTAATTTAACCATGGTGATAGAAGACTTCAACATTTTTAGGATCAATGCTTGCGGGGCAGCGATACCATCTTGCGAAAGCGTTCCCACTTGGAAAGTTTCTCCGTTTAAAGTATACTCATAGGCGACACCCAAAACTTCCGCGTTGTTCAACGCTTGTTTTAAAGAAATGAAACCCAATCGAGCGTTGTAGGTATATTCTGTGGAAGTGAGCTTCCTGGCATTTCCCACGCGCTCGTAATGAATACCCTGACGCAATCCCAATCCCAATGCTTGAATGGCAGGATTGGCGTTGGTAAAATCCAATATCTCTTGGCTTCCCATCATGGTGGCATAGAGATCATTGTTGTCGTTGTCCGGATTATTGGGTTGAGGCAAATTCACCAAACCTTGATAATTATAATCAGTAGACATATTGGCTTGACTTTCCCCTAAATCAGAGAAAGTCAGAATATTTCTTACATCTTGGGTATT
>CANHWU010000176.1 GCA_947464415.1 Flavobacteriales bacterium | reverse complement strand
TTGTAGCTTGGCGGCTTTCTCTTGAATCTTGAGTAAAGTATCGTCTGCGAGATGAAAATCTAGAATATTCATTCCATTTTGCAGACTTTCCGCCAAGGGTTTAATGCTAGGAAGTTCATGTTTTTTTGTGGCCATCTTCAGTTCGCTGAGTTGCTCATCCACATGCTGCATCATCCTTTCTATGAAGTCGTCCGCATCGCTCAACGGATGTTTGAGCTTGTCATCGACGAAGGAGAGTGGTAAAATTCCTTTTGTTTTTATAGGTTTCATTTGAAGATGTGAAGGTAAACATCAATTTTTGTTTTTCAAAAACGATTCAAACAATTTCAATGGCATTTATTGAAAAGGTGTATTTTTATCGAGTGAAGTTGTGGAAAATTAAAATATGGGGTCATCCCCTTTGGGCTTTTTTATGGGCTTTGTTTTATTTTCTGTATCAATGGAAAGGATTGAATCGCTTTAGCTTGAATGGTGATGAGCCGTTTTCTGTATTTACCTCACAAGGCGAAATCGGACATATTTGGAGCGTATTGAGTCAGGGTAATAATCCACCTTTATACGAGACTTTGCTTCATTTTTGGATGAAGATTTTTGGAAATTCAGAAAGAGCGGTGAGAAGTTTATCGCTGCTGGCGGCGAGTATCACCATTGGATTGGTATTTGATACTTTGAGAAGAAAGAATGGTGCTTGGGCACATTTGAGCATTGCATTGATATTCCTGTCTAATTATTTTCAATTGCATGCTACTGAGGCAAGGGGATATTCCATATTGATGATGTTGTGTGTAATTACAACGAGGATGTTGTATCTGTCTGTGGTGACTAATACTAAAATTCCTGTATTGGGCTATGCTTTATGCTCATTGATGCTATTATATACTCATTTTTTTGGATGGTGGATACTGCTCACTCACCTAATATTGATAGTTTCTTCCTCTAAGGTTATACCGGTGGAGTGGCGTCGAGTAGGTTGGACCAGTTTGATTATTTTAATCGGATATATTCCATATGGGATGATTTTTTGGGACCGATTGGCTGTCAGTGCGGTACAAGGGACTTGGTTAAATCCCGTTACCAATATGGGATCACTGCATGACTTTATTTTTTGGAGTGGTAATCAATTATCCACTTTGTACTTCGTTCTCATCCTTACCTGCTCGGCAGCGGTAGAAATGGCCTTGCAGCGGTCCAGTAAGGACCGGATTTACTATTGGCCCATTAGAATAGGAATCATTTTCTTTACTTTTTTTGCGTTGTCGATTTATGTACCAATGCCATATTTTTGGGAGTTCACGGCTGATTGGTTTTGGTTTTATTTTTATTCCTCTACTATTTCGTTGGCCCTTGTGTATGTGTTTTTCATTTCCTCAAGATTTAGTTTACACGAGAAGTGGATGATAGGAATGTGGGGTATTCCGTTGTTTGTTATTTTTCTCATCTCTACCAAGGTGCCTATGTATTTAGATCGATATGTGGCTTTTTGTGTTCCCTTTTTTTATATCACCTTGGCTGGAATTTTGGTGCTGTTTTGGAAGAAAAAAATGGGGATGTGGAGTATTCTGGTTATCGGTTTATTTTGGTTGAGCGCTCACCAAGTGATGCCTGAGAAGAGGTCGGTAAAACGGCTGGTAGATTATTTGAAGGATTCTTCGGGTGGAGAGAAAACCGCGATTGTAATATGCCCCTATTATTTTGATTTGAATTTTTTGTACTATTGGAACCGCGAGCAATTTGAGAATTGGGGTAAGGAGAATTATTCAGAAATTCAAATAAAGGATGCCTTGAGAAAAGACGCGGTGTTGGCTATTCAAGATAGCTCAGATTGCCATCATTATTTGGAGGATCTGCGATTTGAAAAAATTCTTTATTTGAATACCTCTGCAGATTTCGCATTTCCGGGAAATGGAATATCGGAATATTTACACCATCACTATCATATGGGAAGCGAGGTGGAATTTCCAGAGCGATTTTTGGTCACTACCTACGAGCGCTAGCCAATTCTTCTTGTAACATGACTTAGGATGCGTTGGAATAATACTTCCGGACGATAAGTGCGCCAATCTACCTCTTGTAAATTTCCGCCACACAGAAAGTAATGATCGATGTTGGCGCTCATCATATCCTCCAATACGTGATCTCTAAAATTTATAAGTGCAATCCAACCATTCTCCGCTTGAACATCCTCAAACCATTCTTCGTAGTAACAATCATCGGAAGAATGGAAGTTTAAGATATTTTCTCCTATTAAAATAAATTTTGTCACCCCCTCTTGTATCATGCTATCGGCTATTTCTCTTTTCAAAATCATGATGTCATTGTACAATAGATCATTCCATTCACCAATCAACTCGATAAAAGCATAACCTTCGTCATATTCCACAAATAAAATTTTGATGAATAAAGTTTGGCTTTCAATAGAATCCCATTGCGGATGGATGAGATGGTTATAGATCTGATGGGTAAACTCAAACTCTGAATATTCTCGTTCAAAGAATATTGATTTTGGATCCTCACTAGCGATATAAAAATCTCGCCAGCCGTAATAAGGTTCTAAATCATGCATTTTTTTCCCTGTATGTGTCAATAGCCCTCCTCACACTCCCATGTTGGAGCAGCCGTTGATGAGCATCTTCTAAAGAAAGTCCAGTTTGTTCACTGACCATTTTAGTTCCACGGGTCACTAATTTTTCATTGGTCAATTGCATGTCCACCATTTTGTTTCCCTTCACTCTCCCTAACCCTACCATTACGGCCGTTGAGATCATGTTCAGTATGAGTTTTTGTGCGGTGCCCGATTTCATTCGAGTGCTTCCGGTAACGACCTCTGGTCCTACCACTGGCACGATAGCGAATTCAGCAATTTCAGTAACGGGGCTGTTTTCATTACATGTGATACATGCCGTGAGCAGCCCATTTCGTTTGGCTTCATGCAAGGCACCGATGACATAGGGAGTTCTTCCACTGGCGGCAATGCCAATGAGAGTGTCTAGTTCATTGGGCTGAAACTCAGACAGGTCATGCCATCCTTGTTGAGAATTATCCTCAGCTCCTTCTACAGGATAACGGATGGCTTGATCGCCTCCTGCGATGATGCCAATCACCATATCATGGGGAACTCCATAAGTAGGAGGACATTCAGAAGCATCCACAATTCCCAATCGGCCACTAGTGCCGGCACCCATGTAAAATAGGCGCCCTCCTTCTTTCATTTTGGGAATGATTTGCTCAACTAATTTGGCAATGGACGGGATTTGAGTGGCCACTGCCACGGCTACTTTTTGGTCTTCCTGGTTAATGAATCCCAGTAGAGTAGCGGCGTCTACTTTTTCTAGGTGGTCATAAAGGCTGTTGGATTCTGTGGTATTTTTCATCTACATTACAAAGTTAGTTTTTTAATTGAAAACAATGATTAAATAATGACGGCTTGTTTTATTTTAGAAAAAAAATTATCATGAGAAATTCACTTTTTATCCTGTGCATCTTTTTTATCAGTACATGTGTCAGTGCTCAGACGGATTCAATCGCACCCACCCGATTGGAGCGGGCTATGATTCCCGCCAAATTAGCATCAGCCAGAAGAATGTCAGATGAGAACAATGTACGTGGTGCGCTCACTGAGTTTAGGAAGGTTTTAGATGTAGATTCTCTAAATTATACTGCATTATATGCGAGCGCTGATTGTTATTATCGATTGAAGAAATACAAAGTAGCTTTAGATTATCTAAAAAAGGCAGTGGCCACTCAAGATGAAATACCTGCAGATTCCTATCTGTTTTTCGGTAAGTGTCACCATCGAATGGCTGATTTGGACAAGGCAATAGAATACTATGAAAAATATTTACCAATAGTGAAGGCGGAGCCACAAGAATTTGACGAGACTCGCCGATTTATCAATGAGTGCAAGTTTGCAAAAATCATGATGCAGAATGCCGTTCCTGTGACCATCAATAATCTGGGAAAAGAGGTAAACTCGCGTTATGAGGAATACGCTCCGAGCGTTACAGCAGATGGTCAATATTTATATTTTACCTCT
>CANHWU010000175.1 GCA_947464415.1 Flavobacteriales bacterium | reverse complement strand
TTTAGATTTTTGACTAAAAGTGACCGTAGCCATTGCCAATAAAAAACCGAATAATGCAATTCTCTTCATTTTCATGTCCATAAAAGTAGAAGGGTTTGTACAAAATTTCATGCGATTAACTTTTTTTTAATTCAACTTCTTCAATATTTGATAGGCAATGTGCGGACCTTCATAAATGAATCCGGTATATACCTGGACAAGATTCGCGCCAGCCTTAATCATGCGTTGAGCATCTTCGGCATTAAAGATACCGCCAACGCCAATAATGGCGATGGTGGGGAGGGAAGTCCTTATCTTTTCTATCACCTGAATAGCGCGATGTTGGGTGGGTTTTCCACTTACTCCGCCGGCTCCGATGGCCTCGACCTTTTTAGCAGCTGTTTTTAATCGACTTCTGTCGATGGTAGTATTGCATGCAATCACTCCAGCAATTTTACTTTCTTCAAGCACTGTGATTACGTCAGCCAAAGATTCATCAGTAAGGTCGGGGGCAATTTTAAGAAAGATGGGTTTTGCTTGCTGCTGTTGCAATGGATGTTGTTGGAGCGTATTGAGCAAATGAAGTAGGGGTTCTTTTTCTTGCAACGCTCTTAATCCTGGGGTATTCGGAGAACTAACATTGACCACAAAATAGTGCACTTGGGGATGTAATTTTTCGAAGCAAAGTAAATAATCTTGCACAGCCTCTTCATTGGGCGTCCATTTATTTTTTCCAATGTTGCCGCCAATGATGATCCCAGGCTTGGACTTTTCAAGAGACCTTGAAAGCGCTTCCATCCCGTCATTGTTGAATCCCATTCGATTGATCAACGCATGATCTTTAGGTAATCGGAAGAGTCTGGGCTTTTCGTTACCGGGTTGAGGTTGCGGGGTAACGGTGCCTACTTCAATATGCCCAAATCCAAGCAGGGAAAGTTCGTTGATCCATTTTCCGTTTTTATCAAATCCTGCAGCTAGTCCGATTCGATTAGGAAAAGTAATACCCGCCACTTCGATAGGCTGGAAGTAGGCTTTTTGTTTTTGGTTGTAATAAAAAGCAACACCGGGAATTTTAGTCAAGAATTTCCACAAATCCATTGCCAGATAATGTGCTTTCTCTGGAGTGATTAGAAAAAAAAGAGGTTTGATCAACAGCCGATACCACATTATCTCACGAGCTTTTTGTATTTTATTCTCGTAGGTCCGACGTCACCTTTACGCATCTTCTTGTTTTCTTCATATTCAGAGAAGCTGCCTTCGAAGAAATACACTTCTGAATCTCCTTCAAATGCTAAAATGTGCGTGCAAATCCTGTCTAAGAACCAACGATCGTGGGAAATCACAACCGCACAACCGGCAAAGCTCTCAATCCCTTCTTCCAGCGCACGCAGTGTATTGACGTCGATATCGTTGGTGGGCTCATCGAGTAACAATACATTGGCTTCTGTTTTTAATGTCATTGCCAAATGCAAGCGATTGCGCTCACCGCCAGAGAGCACGCCACATTTTTTTTGTTGATCCCCTCCAGCAAAATTGAATTTGCTGCAATAGGCGCGTGAATTAATCGTGGTGCCTCCAATTTGGATCACTTCATTTCCTCCACTGATCACTTCATACACCGACTTGTTGGGGTCTATTTCTTTGTGTCGTTGATCAACATATCCAATTTGAACGGTCTCACCAATTTTAATCGTACCCGAGTCAGCGGTTTCTTCATTCATGATCATGCGGAACAAAGTAGTTTTACCCGCACCATTGGGTCCGATAATTCCTACAATTCCTGCTGGGGGTAATTTAAAGGAGAGGTTTTCTATCAACAGGCGATCTTCAAATCCTTTGGTTACGCCATTGAACTCGATGACATCATTTCCTAGGCGTGGTCCATTGGGAATAGGAATTTCCAATTTAGCCTCTTTCTCTCGTTCTCCTTCTGACATCATTTTGTCATAATTCTGAATACGCGCTTTGTTTTTTGCTTGACGCCCTTTAGGATTCATGCGCACCCATTCTAACTCTCTTTCTAGGACTTTTCTTCTCTTACTCTCTTGCTTTTCTTCTTGAGCAAGTCTTTTGGTCTTTTGCTCTAGCCAGCCGGTGTAATTTCCTTCCCATGGAATGCCTTCGCCACGATCTAATTCCAGTATCCATCCTGCAACATTGTCAAGGAAATACCTGTCGTGGGTTACGGCTAATACAGTACCGGGATATTGTTGTAAATGTTGTTCTAACCACAACACGGATTCAGCATCCAAGTGGTTAGTGGGCTCATCGAGTAATAAGACATCGGGTTGTTGTAATAAAAGCCTACAAAGTGCTACTCTTCTTCGCTCTCCACCCGAGAGTTTTTCAATTTTGGAATCTTCTGGGGGACAACGCAAGGCATCCATGGCGATGGCCAGTTTGGTATCTAAATCCCATCCGCCTAAAGCCTCTATTTTATCTTGTACAGTGGCTTGTCTGTTCAATAGAGAGTCCATCTTGTCTGGATTGTTCAATACTTCCTCATCCATAAAGAGGGCATTGATTTCCTCGTATTCTTTCAAAGCATCTGTAATGGGTTTTACTCCTTCTTCTACAATTTCACGAACGGTTTTTTGTTCGTCTAATTGTGGTTCTTGTGGAAGGTAACCTACGGAATATCCGGGTGACCAAACCACTTCTCCCTGGAAGGATGGATCCAACCCTGCTATGATTTTCATAACAGTGGATTTACCTGCACCATTGAGACCGATGATGCCAATCTTGGCACCATAATAAAAGCTCAAATAAATATCTTTGATGATGTGTTTTCCTTGTGGCGTGTACTTGTTGACACCCACCATAGAGAATATGATCTTCTTATCTGTTGACATGACTTTGAATTTGAGTGCAAATATACTAAGCCAGCGCCCTATCTTTGCCACATGAGTTATACAGTTGCCATCATCGGTCGTCCTAATGTGGGGAAGTCAACCTTATTCAATCGTTTGACAGAAACCCAAGAGGCCATCGTCGATCCTACCGCGGGAGTGACCCGCGATCGGAAATATGGCACCTCGTCTTGGCGAGGCAAGGAATTTATTGTCATTGACACTGGCGGGATGGTTTCAGATTCAACAGATGAATTTGAGAAGGATATCAATAATCAAGTGAAATTAGCCGTGGCCGAGGCAGATGCTATCTTTTTTGTGGTGGATGTGCGGGACGGATTGTCCGAGTGGGATGAGGCCGTGGGCAATATGCTCAGAAGGATCGATAAACCGATCTTTATCATTTGCAATAAAGTGGATACCAGTGATAAGGAGATTTTATCGCATGAGTTTTGGATTTTAGGATTGACCGAAAAGCTATACAGTATCAGTGCAAATAATGGATATGGAACTGGGGATTTGTTGGATGACTTATTTGAATTGATGCCTGAAGAGCCGGAGCGAGATGAGTCTGATATTCCACGAATTGCTATTGTGGGTAGGCCGAATGTGGGTAAATCTACGTTGATCAACACGTTGATGGGGCAGAACAGATCCATCGTATCAGATGTTGCCGGAACGACAAGGGATTCTGTAGATACTTATTTCAATGCCTTTGAAAAGGAGATGATATTGGTGGACACGGCGGGTTTGAGGAAACGGAAACAAATGGAGGGTGATATTGAATATTATTCTTCCATCCGAACGCTCAAGGCCATTCGAGGTGCAGATGTTTGTATGTTGCTGATAGATGCACAGGAAGGTGTCACCATTCAGGATTTGGCCATTTTTCATGAGATAGATGAAGCCAACAAAGGGGTGGTGATCTTGGTGAATAAATGGGATTTAGTGGAGAAAGATCACAAGAGTGTTCAAGTGATGACAGAGGAGATTAAAAAGCGTTTGTCTCCATTTACGGATGTACCTATTTTCTTCACTTCGAATGTTACGAAACAACGTCTTTTAAAGGCATTGGAAATGGCCTTACAGGTATATGAAAATCGTTTTCAGAGAATCCCTACTTCCAAATTGAACGAGGTGTTGTTGCCTCTGATCCAAGCCTATCCTCCGCCCATATACAAGGGAAAGGAAGTAAAGATAAAATTCGTTACTCAATTGCCTACCAAATCGCCGGCCATTGCTTTTTTCTGCAATAC
>CANHWU010000174.1 GCA_947464415.1 Flavobacteriales bacterium | reverse complement strand
CAAAAATAAAAAGTAACCAAAATTAAAATTATGAGTATCATGAGAAAAATTATTTTAATCGTTGTGTTAGCCTTCATCGCTCAAGGGATGATCGCTCAAAAAGAGAAGAGTGGAATTATATTGGCTTGGTGTGGTACAAAGGAGTTGAAAGAGGTGCGTTTTGGTTGTTTGGAGGAGTCACCCAAGTTGATATTCATGGATGGAAGTGACCAGAAGGTGTTGGCGTATAAAATGGCCTTGATCAATAAGGCAGGTGATAAATTGATATTGAACGCAAGCAATGCACAGGCTCCGAAAGATATCATGATGACCGCTAAAACATTTCGTCCTTTGCAGGTTGAAATATTTGATGTCATTGTTTCCGACGGTGAGAATACGATGATTTTAGAGGATCGTTTCAAATATCCCGTTGTGATGGAGTAAGCAATTTTGAACATTCAACGAACACCATAGAGTTCGGGAAGAGGAAGACTGTAATTTTGTACAAACAAAATTTATGTCTTCCTCTTTTGATTTAGTTCCCATTTGTTCCCAAGTGCGTCGGGACATTTTACGAATGGTACATGCGGTAAATAGTGGTCATCCAGGTGGAAGCTTGGGCTGTACAGAGCTTTTTGTGTCGCTGTACTTTAGACACATGAATATAGATCCTAGCCAATGGCAAATGAATGGTGAGGGCGAAGATCTGTTCTTTTTGTCCAATGGACATATTTCTCCAGTATGGTACAGTGTTTTGGCTCGGAGAGGATATTTCCCCACTCAGGAGTTGGCCACTTTCCGTAAGCTAAACACAAGATTGCAAGGTCATCCAACTACTCATGAGCATTTGCCAGGTGTGCGTGTGGCAAGTGGTTCTCTGGGACAAGGGTTATCTGTAGCTTTAGGAGCTGCATTGTCAAAAAAAATGAACGGAGAGCATTCGTTGGTGTATGTTTTACATGGCGATGGTGAATTGCAGGAAGGACAAGTTTGGGAAGCCGCTATGTATGCTGCTCACAATAAAGTTGACAATGTGATTGCTTTTGTGGATGTCAATGGTCAACAGATCGATGGTCCTACTGATCAAGTGCTATCCTTGGGAAGTTTGCACGATAAGTGGAGTGCATTTGGATGGGAAGTATTCACCACTGACGGTAATGACTTGTTGTCTTTGAATACAACCATTGATTTGGCGAAAAACAAGACTTTTCAGCAGAAGCCAATTGTAGTGCTCATGACTACCGCTATGGGAAAAGGAGTTGATTTTATGGAGGGCACCCATAAATGGCACGGGGTGGCTCCTAATGATGAGGAGTTGATGAAAGCCCTTGCTCAATTACCAGAAACCATTGGTGATTATTAATACACGAATATGTTAGAATTTACTTTACATCCAGCTCAAGATACTCGATCAGGTTTTGGAGCAGGACTCGCCGAATTAGGCAAAACACATCCTCAAGTGGTGGCATTGTGTGCTGACTTGACAGGCTCTTTAAAAATGGATGCTTTTCAAAAGGCATACCCTGACAGGTTTTTTCAGGTGGGAATTGCTGAGGCCAATATGATGGGCTTGGCCGCCGGAATGACGATCGGTGGCAAGATTCCTTTTACAGGAACCTTCGCGAATTTTAGCACGGGTAGGGTATATGATCAAATTAGACAAAGCATCGCCTACAGTGGAAAGAATGTAAAGATTTGCGCTTCTCATGCGGGACTTACATTAGGGGAAGATGGCGCTACTCACCAGATTTTGGAGGATATTGGATTGATGACGATGCTTCCAGGTATGACGGTAATAAATCCATGTGACTACAACCAGACCAAGGCCGCAACGATGGCTATTGCTGATTTAGATGGCCCGGTTTATTTGCGTTTTGGTAGACCGAAGGTAACGAATTTTACCCCTTTAGAGGGCTCCTTTGAAATAGGTAAAGCTTGGCACATGCATGCAGGTGCTGACATTACCATAATTGCAACAGGACATTTGGTGTGGCCGGCGATTGAGGCGGCTCGTGTTTTGGAAGCACAAGGTGTTTCTGTAGATTTATTGAATATTCACACCATCAAGCCATTGGACGAAGAGGCCATTGTGAAAAGTGCAAAAAAGACCAACAAGGTCATTACAGCAGAAGAGCATAATGTAATTGGTGGATTAGGAAGTAGGGTAGCTCAAACTTTGGCTAAGCACCATCCCTGTCCTATCCAATTTGTTGGTGTTCAGGATTCTTTTGGTGAATCAGGTACACCGGATGAATTGATGCGCAAATATGGTTTAACTCCGGAGGGTATCATAGAGGCCTACCATCGTTTGAAATAGACGTTTTCTTAATTTGGGTGTCAGCTGGATGCAAGGAAACCTTTTTCTTTTGATCGGGCGAATTGCCTTTTGATGGGATCATTTTATCTAGGATGAATGCATAAAAAAAACGCAGCCTTCGGGCTGCGTTTCTTTTGTTTAGGTAATGGTTTGAAATGTCCATTAAGCAATGCTTAATTTCTTTTCCAAATCTTCTAAATATTTTCTGAAGTGCTTATCCGTTTCTTGAAGGTTGTTGACCGTGCGACAAGCGTGCAATACGGTAGCATGGTCTTTGCCTCCACAATGCGCTCCGATAGACGCCAAACTAGACTTCGTCATCTTCTTGGCAAAGTACATGGCAATTTGACGCGCTTGCACGATTTCGCGTTTGCGGGTTTTGCTTTTCAATAACTCAATGGGAAGATCGAAATAATCACATACTACTTTTTGGATGTAATCTATGCTTACTTCGCGTGCAGTGTTCTTCACAAACTTGTCAATCATCTGACGAGCCAACTCTAGATTGATGTTCTTCTTGTTCAAGGAGGCTTGTGCAATCAAAGAGATAAGGGCTCCTTCCAGCTCGCGAATATTGGTAGTGATACTGTAACCCAAGTATTCTACCACTTCTTCAGGAAGTTCAATTCCATCCGCGTACATTTTCTTTCTCAAAATCGCGATGCGAGTCTCTAAAGAGGGCACTTGTAAATCAGCACTCAAGCCCCATTTGAATCGAGAAAGCAGACGCTGCTCCATCCCTTGCATTTCAACAGGAGGTTTGTCGCTCGTCAAAATGATTTGCTTTCCTGTCTGATGTAAATGATTGAAGATATGGAAGAATACATCTTGTGTTTTTTCTTTTCCACTGAAGAATTGAACATCATCGATGATCAACACATCCATCATTTGATAGAAATGTGAAAAATCATTGACGGTATTATTTTTTACTGCATCGATAAATTGATGCGTGAATTTTTCAGAGCTGACATATAAAACGGTTTTCTCTGGACTCTTCGCTTTGATTTCTAAACCAATGGCATGGGCCAAATGCGTCTTTCCTAAACCTACACCACCATAAATGAGCAATGGGTTGAAAGCAGTTCCTCCGGGCTTATTGGCTACCGCGAATCCTGCGCTGCGCGCCAAACGATTGCTATCTCCTTCAATGAAGTTTTCAAAAGAATAATTAGGATTCAAATTAGAGTCCACTTGAATCTTTCTCAATCCGGGAATGATGAATGGATTTTTAATCGGAGATTCTCCTAAATCCAAGGGCATCGCTACGGGTGCATTTTTAGTTGCTTTACGGTCGCTTGTAGGCACCTTGATCGTGTATGGGTGGTTATTGTTATCCATGATAATGGAATACTCTAATCTACCTTCAGCGCCTAATTCTTTTTTAATGATTTTTTTTAGTAAAGTAACATAATGCTCCTCTAACCATTCATAAAAGAATTGTGAGGGCACTTGGATGGTCAAAATGCTATTTTCTAGTTTAACGGGTTTAATGGGTTCAAACCAAGTTTTAAAACCTTGAGGGCTAACATTGTCTTTGATGACTGATAAACAGTTGTTCCAAACTTGAAGTTGATCCTTTTTGGATGCCATAGTGTAGTGATAATAAAAATAATTTGTTCAGGTTGTTGTGTCAGTTATCCACAGACACCACGCAAAAAAAACAATAAAAAAGTGAAAAAAAAAAATTATTACTCTTGATTTGAAAGAATTTTTGATTAAGGGATTTTTTATTGTTGCGAAACCCTCGTTTTTATTGGTTTTTTTATACGCACTTTTGTTGTTGATTCCAAGTAAAAAGTAGATTAAAAAGTGTAATAATCAATAT
>CANHWU010000173.1 GCA_947464415.1 Flavobacteriales bacterium | reverse complement strand
GCCAGCATGGCTAACCCTCTTCAATTACAGGCCCTACAAGACCAGTTAGGAGAATTTTATCGATTGCAACAAAAACATCGTGTTCAAAGTGTCGCAGAATTAATGCAGTTACAAGAGCAGTGGATACAGCAATTGGACCAATATCAAAATATTGACAGTACTATAGAAAAAAGACAGAGCGAAATTGCAATACTGCATCAACAACTCATGGTGACCGGAGAACTATTGCATCAAAGGAGATTGGAGGCCGCTCAATCGTTGGGCTCGGAAATACTGACAAAACTGGCCTCTCTTTCTATGGAACATGCCCAGCTCGATATTCAACTCAAGTATCAATCGCCAGGCAAAGATGGAATTTCAGATGTGCAATTCCTATTTACAGCCAATAAAGGAAGTGCTGCGCAACCCATAGAAAATGTTGCCTCTGGTGGTGAAATATCGCGGTTTATGTTGGCTATCAAAGCGGCACTTTCCTTGAAAAAACAAATGCCTGTATTGATTTTAGACGAAATCGATCAAGGAGTGAGCGGTGAAGTGGCCAATAAAATAGGAGCCCTGCTTCAATCCGTGAGCCACCAAATGCAAATCCTTTCCATTACCCACTTACCGCAAGTGGCCTCTAAAGCCAATCAACACTTCAAAGTTTTAAAAGACCATAGCGGCGAAAAGACCACCACCCTGGTAAAAGCGTTGACACCGAAAGATCGAATTCAAGAAATCGCAGAAATGCTCAGTGGAAAAATACCCACCGAGTCCGCTATAGCAAACGCCAAAGATTTACTAAAAGTGTAACTCAATCCCCATGTTGTACATAAAGGGAAGTTGATCGGTACGCTTAGCCGTGATACGATCTATGTAAAATACATTTTGACGATTGTACATATTGGTGGCTCCCACATTGAATTCCCAATCAAATTTTGAACCCTTCCACACTCGTTTTAAATTCACATCTAAACGGTGATAGTAGGGCAATCTACCACCATTCAACTCCGCAAACTGAATTCCCATTTCATTGCTATTCGAGGAAATATAGTCAGCACTAATACCAACTCCGTTGAGGACATTGGGTTGGTAATAACCCTGCGTCTGGGTAAAGGGCAATCCACTACCGAGATTCCATCGTGCAGATAATTCCCAATCACGATCTTTGCCTAGTTTTTGAGTGGCCACTAAATTGATATTGTGCCTTCTATCAAATACGGGGGCATACCAACGGAATCCATCCCAGCGATCCACTTTCATCAAGGAATACACCATGTAAACATACTGGCGCTTGTTCTCATACTTCAATACGAAATCCGCACCATAAGCTCTTCCAGTTTCGATGATAAAATCCTTTCTTAAAATTTCTGGCTTGTCCTGATTGTCCCCATCATCTGGGAAAATCTTGTTACGATTGATATTGGTGATTTGACGGAAGTCTCGGTAATAACTTTCTACATTCAAATTCCAAGCATCCGTGATATCCCATTCCGCACCCACAACATAATGTAAAGCCTTTTGCAAGGAATTTTGAACATCTCTTACCGAGTAATCAGGCATGGTAAATTGATTCTGCGTCTCTTCCGGTGCTGCTAAAAATCCGTAGAATAAATTCACGACATCTCTATCACTATTAGTGGCTATTAAGTTTTGTGAGTACTTTCCTGCCGCCAATTTCCAACGAAACACTTCGCTTTGCTTGTATTTGATTCCAATACGCGGTTCAGGAGAGAAAATAGAAATGGAACTATAATACTGCAATCTCAAACCGGGTTCCACAATCCACTTTTTATTCTTGATTTTGTAGGTAACAAAACCATTGAGCTCCGTCATGTTATTCTCCTCCTCCACCTTCAATCCAAGGGGATTAAAAGTATTAAATTCTGTGGCAAAACCTACCACATCTACTCCATAGTTCAGGACATTGTCTTGCTGAGCATATTTGAAATCCAGACCAAAATTGAAACTTGAAATACCCGTGCTTCTATCGGGGTTGGTTTCCTCTTTCAGCAGGCAATTGTATTTACTGTATGCAAAATTACCGTTGATCAACATGGTAGATCCCGATGGCGCTACCACGAAATTCCCTCCCATACCATTGTTGGTCCAACTTAAATTGGACAGCGCTTGATACTTGGTTACCGCGTCGTTGAATGAGAATCCGAAGAGATTCAACTTAGAACCGGTTGACCCCCCCATAGAAATTTTTCCATACAAATCACGGTATTGAAAAGGAAGTCCATCGCCATTGTTCACATAAGGATAAATAGCTGTTGAGGAACGATCCAAATAAGAGTTCTTGAAGGAGAGGATATATGAAATACCTCCACCTCGTTCGTTGAGTTTTTTAAGAGGGCCTTCTAATAAAACTTTCGCGCCAAAAGGATTGACACCCGCCCTTCCGCTCATTTTCCTTTTATTTCCATCCCGGGTAGTAATGTCCATCACCGAACTGATTCTGCCTCCATACTGTGCGTTAAATCCACCAGTATATACTTCAGCCGATCCAATCACATCCGTATCGAACACGGAAAACAAACCAATGCTATGAAATGGATTGTACACGATCATTCCATCCAACAAGACCTTATTTTGCACAGGACTTCCCCCTCTCACAAATATCTGACCTCCTTGATCACCCGTACTCACGAAACCCGGCAATACCGTTAGGTACTGCACTAAATCCGCTTGACCTCCAATGGAGGGGATTTTTTTGATGTCCTGAGATCGAATGGTTTCTGCAGAAATATTCACATTATTCAATCGATCAGACTTCTGGGAAGAGATATCCAAAACACCCATTTCCACAGATGCCTTGTTGAGGAGGTAGTTTTTGCTCACCACTTTCCCATCCCCTATCTCAATGTCTTCCTTTACTTCTTCAAACTCTATGGAATAAATTACTAAGGTGTATTTGCCTGCAGGAACTTTGGTAATGGAAAAATAACCTGTATTGTCTGTTTGAGAACCATAGCCAGTACCCAATAAACCCACTGTAATGGGATAAACGGGTTGACCCGACTCCTTGTCTTTGATAAATCCACGAACAGATCCTTGACCCAAGGCGGAAAAAGTGAGGATGATAAAACAAAAACAAACAATAATATGCTTTGACATGTGGTTTCAAATTGGTTCCGCGCGAATATACGAAAACCTCATGAGGGCTTGACCACTGAATAGTGATAAAAAAAAATCGAGGATAAGCAGAAAAGTTCTATTTTGGCATTGTTTTTAGAACACGAAAGAAAAAACTACCATGAAAATTACAATGAGCTTTCTATTTGCGGCATTCTGCTTGGTCGGATTTGCCCAACCTGACAAAGATTTTAAAGATCTGTTATCTGCATTTGTAGACAAAAAATACGAGAATGTCCTCAATAAAGCGGAGAATTACACTTTGCGCGACGATACCAAAAAGCATCCTCTGCCCTATTTATACATTTCAATGTCTTTATATGAAATGTCCAAAATAGAAAAGTATACCAAACAGGAGCAATACAAAAATGCCTTCAAAGACGCGATGAAATACTGTTCAAAGTATGCTGCCAAAGACAAAGAGAAAAAATATGTAGATGAATTTCCAGATTTCTTCCTCAACATAAGAAAAGATATTACAGTAGAGGGTGATTTGATGTATGAAAATCAAAAATTTACGAAAGCAAAATTGTACTACGATTGTTTGATCGATGTTGAACCCAATGATGCCGGTGCACATATTATGCTGGCACTGTGTTTTGCGCATGCCAAAGCAGTGAAGGATTCGGATACAGAATTTTCTAAAGCCAAGGAGTTATTAGTCTCTCAGAAATATTCCACTCGTAATGATGAAATCAAGAAATTACTTAAAAATGCTTTGATTGTGTACGCCAATGAGCTGGGTGATGCCAGCGACAAAAAGAAAGCAGCTGAATGGATGGGCTATGCCAATGAGCTTTTTGCGGATGATCCAGAATGGCAAATCAACTATAATTCAGTCACTAATTAAGCACTGTGTAAAAAGAAAAAGGGTCGAAATTCGACCCTTTTTTATTTATTGACCTTGATCAACCTCTTTTCTTTCTGATCAAAGGTGCTGCGGCATACATTCTTTCAATAATATCTACCACTTTCATTCCTTCCAAGGCATTGGTAGTGATGTTGGAATTACCCTTTAAAGTATCTACCACATTTTGAATGATGTAAACGTGATTGGCGGCTGAGCCTTTGTAGGCACCATAATCATTGGCAGGGTTTCCTTCCGGAAGAAT
>CANHWU010000172.1 GCA_947464415.1 Flavobacteriales bacterium | reverse complement strand
TGCATCATTAAAAAGGCCGAAATATTGCGGCCTTTTTTTTTCCTTTTACTTATCATTACTTATCAAAATACTCTTTGAGATACTCCTCGATCTTCCCTCTCACAATCAGTCGGGTAATTACTTTTCCCTCTCTGTCTAATGCAATCAAAGTTGGGGTGCTGGGTACTGGAAAAAATTGATTGAACTCCTTTCTTTTGTCATAAGCTAAAAATGTATCCGGCCACGGCTGAGTATGCGATTTTACATAAGTCTCCCATTCTGCTTTTTCCTTGTCAATTGAAACCGCATACACTTCCAAACCTTTGCTATGGTATTGATCATATAACTTCCTTAAAACCGGCTTGAACTCTTCACAATGATTACAACTGCTCTTCCAAAATAGCATTAGCGTCATTTCGTTTTTCTTACAAACCTCGAGCAATGAAATTCCCTTTCCATTGATGTCCGGTAAAGTCAGAGTATGCACCTTCTTCCCAGGTGCCACTTCGTTCAGTGCTTTTACCAACATATCGGTCTGACTTTGGTTGGCATGACTCTCCGCACAATCCTGAGCATAATGAGATAAAAGATGAGACAACCCTGATTCATTCTTATAACCTAACATTTTATCTAAAAGATACTTGAATAAAAACGCATCCACTTCTTCATTTCCGCCTGAACGCAACATTACACCGTCCATGAAATCAATGTCGGCGGCCTCATTTTTTTCATTGTGAAAATGCTTGAAATAACGCTCTAAACTTCTGATGAATAAATTGTGACACAGGGCTGCAGTTTCATAATACGGAAGCTTGCTGATTCCAAACTTGGCATAAAACAATGAATCATTGAGGCCATCTGTTTTCTCTATGGGATAATCCTCCCTCATAGGCTGGTACACCAAATCCGCTACAATGTCCCCTGTAAAAGTCCCTTTGTTCTCAGCAGCCATTTTTCGGGATAACGCGTTTAGTTTTTGCTGTAACAACAGCAGCTCCTCCTTATTGGCCAATTTATCTTGTCTTCTACTATCGAAGGATTGATAAAGAGTAATCAATTCAAAATACAATTTATTCTCTGGAGAGTTATCCACTTTCAAAGGATTTCCTTTCATGGAAGTAAAGACAATATCAAAAGAAAATTGCAATGGCTCCTTCTTGCCTTGGGAGATAATAAAATCGGACCATTGTGTGTTATTAGGTCCTGGCATCCTGAATCGATACTGCCCATAAGACGGAGGCGTAAAAACATAAGTCACTTCACCATTATCGGCGATGGGTTTATTTTCTATTTGTTTCCATTGATCGCCATTCATATATTCCAATACCATTTTATTACCCGGCACCGCAGGTAAGGCGGAAAATTTAGCCTTTACCGTGATGGTGGGATCAACAGACGCCATCAAGGCATTCCCCAAGATGAAGCACCATACAGTGATGATGAAATGTAACCAATGCTTGTTCATTTTTTCGAAAATTAGTTGGCCTTTCATTGCCAAACATTAGGCCAAAAATACAAAGACATAAGATTCAATAATCCACTTGACATCTTTCCTTATTCACCATACTTTTCAATTCAAGTATGGAGCATTGGCTGAGATCGGATTTCAATAATGCCCGCTTTTGCTTAGAGAAATCCCGAATGGCTCTGCCTTCGCAAAATCTGCGCAATTGAGTATCATTTTCGATTTTCAATGCGGGCACTTTGGCCAGTTGACCGTTTGGGTCTTTGGCGGCCATGGTGAAATAACATGAATTGGTATGAGCGGTCTTTCCTGAAGTTACATTGAGCGATTCCACCCGTATTCCCACAATCATAGTGGTATTTCCCACAAAATTCACAGCGGCTTTGAAAGACACCAATTCCCCCACCTCCACAGGAGCTAAAAACTCCACCCCTTCCACCGCCACAGTGACACAATACATTTCAGAAAATTTGGAGGCACATACATAGGCCACCTTGTCCATCAGTGACAACAATATTCCACCATGCACTTTGCCACCGAAGTTAGCATACGCCGGAATCATGAGTTCTGTGATGGTGATTTCTGAGTCCTTGACACATTTTATTCGATCATCATTCATGCAACTAATGTAAGATAAAGTTGAGTTGATCAACCACTTCCAACTCAAAGACACAAAAAAGGGAGTCACTTACTCCCCTTTATATTTCATTTATTTATCGTCATCACTCTTTCTCGAATTTAATTTCAGTCGACATCATCACATTAGAAGAGGCGTCAGAATAACTTATATCTAAATACAGAATTAACTCTTTATTGGTTAATTTTTTAATGATAAATTGCTGCCCGTCGATCTCAATCATTTCGCGATCATTTGCCCCATCTTGCCAAGACCAATAGGATTCCTCATTATAAGTTGAGGTGCCCGAAATCTCGGATGATTTAAACACATTGTCTTTCGTATCAAACTCAAAAGTAAGCGAATAATTATAGCTGGTACTAGTAGGAGTATAGGTAGGTTGTCCCGTCCATGGATCAAAAGTTACATCCGTGAATTGATAAGTCATGGTTGACCCTGCCAATGAATAGGTCTCGTTATCTTCTGGTGCTCCAGTATCCGTATATTTACTTTCGTATCCTACGGCCTTCCACTTCCCCTCCAAACGGGCATTTTTTGAACGCAAAGAGAGAAAAGGACCTTCCTCATATTTACTACAACCTCCAAAAGCCCACACGGCTAGGAAAATGGAAAAAAAACGAAAAATCTTTATCATCCTTTATTGCTTTTCAAAGGTTAATGTACTGTTGACGGTTGTTCCCGTGGAGGACGCGTAATTTTGCTCTAAAATCATTTCTTTATTAGATAATTTAATGATACGATATAATTCGCCGTCGATATTAATCAGCTCTTTGGAACTCGATCCATTTTCCCAATTCCAATAAGTTGTGTAAATCGAATTATATCCATCTTCCGTCACATCCATTTTGATTAGATTGTCATTAAGCGTAATAGTCCAAGACTCTGAATAGGCATAGGAACTGCTAAATCCTGAGGAGATCTCCGTCATGATTCCATTGGATAGAGTTTGCGTAGAAGAAAACACATCACTTGTACTAACTTTCTCTAGCGCAGTTAGCTTCCACTCACCCTCTAATCGCGCATTTTTGGTGCGCACCGACAGCAAAGGTCCATCTTCGTATTTACCGCAAGCGAGAAGCATCCCTATCATTCCGATGATGAGGGTTAATCGAGTTAGGTTTTTCATAGTATTATTTTTGCTAAAGATAAACAATAATTTAAAAAGAAAAACCCGACAATAGTCAGGTTTTTCTCGATGTAGCTCCGACGGGAATCGAACCCATATCAAACGTTTAGGAAACGCTTATTCTATCCATTGAACTACGGAGCCAGCGGGGACAAAAATACGAAACTTCCAAATCCACTCCACTATTTCAATTCCCAAACCTCACCAGGTAATTTGAGCGAAAGCTCCAAACTTTGAACACCTGTTTTTTCTTTTTCCCAATTCCAATCCTCCTGTGCACTCATCCACACCACCTGACTCTCCCCTACCACCTCAGCGTGATTGCCTTGGATCCAAACAGCTGTGGCCTCATCAATTCCCAAGCCCCATAGACCAGGGTAATCGGCCATCGCCGTGATTAATCGGTTGTAACGCGAGCGCACAATGAAATGCTGATCGAAGATTCCATCCTGGATGAATCCTAAACCTTTCTCATACACCGCGTTGTCTTTTTCTACAACGGCATAAGTGGGTGAATATGCGGTGTCTTTTTTCTGATCGCCGGTTATCATCACCTCGCTCATCACCGCCGCTCCTGCACTCGTACCCGCAATCAACGCTCCTCTTCGATATGCCTCCCAAATGGCTTGCTCTATCTCATTGCCTCTTACCACTTGCATAAACACTCGTTGATCTCCGCCACAAATCATGATCAACTTCGCATGGCGCAAAGAATCCAACATCGTTGATCGATTACGACTCGAATCAGAGAAATTCAAATTCGCTAAGGAGGCATGGGTAAAGGGTCGAAAATCTTTCGCCATGTATTCAAAACTGGTGTCGGGTTCTTCGCCAGCCATCGGTAAGATCACAATATAATCTTGATCACCTACATTGGACTCTTTCAACGCCTTTTGAATAATGGCCGGTGTGCGATCTCCGCCACCTATGATCAACAAACTTCCCTTCGCCCTTGGATCAGAAGTGCAACTGCACATCCAACAAAGACACAGGATGAGATGCATTGTTGCTTTCATTTCTAACTGTACTGCTGAATATTTTGAAAACGATTTAATACTTCGGCCATATCCTTGGGAAGCGCCGAG
>CANHWU010000171.1 GCA_947464415.1 Flavobacteriales bacterium | reverse complement strand
TGTGGAACGGCTCGTTATGATTGGAAGTTTAAGCAAGTATACCCTGCTGTAGGTCTTCCTACTTATGTGGCGGGCGGAGCAGGAGCCACTCGCTTGGTGGGATTAGCTGCTTTACCAGGCATAGCCAATGGACAGCGCTATGATGTATGGATCAGAGCGGCGCATTTGGACGGGAATTCATTCTCAGTCGGTACGGCAGTGGGTTTACCGGGAGCAGTGAACACATGGTTCCCCACCACAGGAGGTTGTACATCGCCCACTTCTTCTACATGTGCCGGCAACGTCTCTTGCGTGAAGTTGATAGGCAATGCGGGAATGACGACGGAGGAGGGAGAAGATCAAATTATCCAACAATGGGAAAACGATGCTACGGTGATGCTTTTCCCTAATCCTAACAATGGCCAACAGGTGAATGTGTATGTTGCCGGAATGGAAGGTGATTTGCAGGTAAGAGTAACAGACGCTACAGGAAAAGTAGTCCTTCAAGAGCGTTTTGTAGTGGAAGGATCATTGAATACCGCCTTAAACTTCCAAAATGCATTGAGCAGTGGATTGTATCAGGTGGAGATGAACAATGGATCTTCTAGAAAAACATTGAAAATGTCGGTGGTCCGATAGGACAACCAATTATGAAATGAAAAAGAGTCGCAATTTGCGACTCTTTTTTTTATGCTCCCTTTGGAAAATAATAACGATTATACCGCTTTTTATTAGGAAAGCAAGGGAATAATTACCTCCCCAAAACGATACACGTCTTCAAATGAATTGTACATAGGGACGGGGGCTAAACGGATGGTGTCGGGCTCTCTCCAATCCACAATCACTCCTTCTCGGGCAAGATCTTTTACCAATTGCTTATTGCGTCCCTTGACTCTCACAGAAACTTGACAACCTCTATTGGCGTGATCAATTGGAGAAATGATTTCCATTGCTTGCCCTGTTTTTTTCTCTATTTCGCGAATCACAAATATTAAATAATCAGATAATAGAAGGGATTTGGTTCTGAGGTGTTGCATCGTGGTCTTTTGAAACAACTCGAGCGCTGCACGATGCGCTGCCATACTGAGCACGGGCGCATTGCTCAATTGCCAGGCCTCTGCCGATGGCATGGGGTCAAATCCTGGCTGCATTAAGAATCGGGTTTCAGCATTATGCCCCCACCAACCGGCCAATCTCATTAGCGCTTTGTTGTGATGATGGCGTTCATGGACAAAAGCTCCTGAAACGCCTCCTGGTCCTGAGTTCAAATATTTATAACTGCACCAACAAGCAAAGTCAATATTCCAATCATGAAGCTGCACGGGTACATTTCCTGCCGCATGGGCGAGATCAAATCCACAAGTGGCACCTACCTCATGGGCTGCCACGGTGATGGCCTTCATATCAAACCACTGGCCGGTATAATAGTTGACGCCGCCAAAACAAACAGTGGCCAATTCATCGCCCAATTCATGAATTTTAGCGATGATGTCTTCTGTTTTGATCTGAATTTCTCCTTCTCTAGGTTGCATTTCGACAAGCACTTCTTCGGTTGTATAACCGTGCAATTTCGCTTGTGATTCAAACGCGTAATGATCCGATGGAAAGGGTTTGTATTCGAAAAGTATTTTTTTTCTCTTGCCAGCAGGTCGATAAAATGAAATCAGCAGTAAATGCATATTAACGGTGAGTTGATTCATCACCACCACCTCCTTTTCTTTTGCGCCGACAATGGGCGCTATCAGAGGTGCAAAATCTTCGTGATAACTGAACCAAGGGTGTTGAGCCTCAAAATGTCCTTCAACTCCTAGGGTGGCCCAATCTTGGAGCTCTTGATCGATGGCTGCTTGTACTCCTTTGGGTTGAAGTCCAAGTGAGTTGCCCGTAAAATATAACACGTCTCTTCCGTTATGTTGGGGAAAGAGATATTCCTTTCTAAAATCTTTTAATGGATCTTTCGCGTCCTGTTCTCGTGCCCAGGAAAGATGCATTTTAAAATGTGTTTCCATAGGTCAAAAATAGAGGGATTATCCTTGCATGTGCTGTGCGCGATGCAAGAATTCATCAAAAGGCACCAGCACTTCTTTGATCTTGCATTTTTCCTTGACCAAATGCATTACTTTGTCTTCAAACAAAAGGTCGTAGACGTTTTTGGCTTCCTCTTTTTTGGCTAACAATTCTTTAGCCATTTGCTCCAATCGATCATCCTCCACAGGGATACCATATTGAGCAAATCGTTCTACGTATTGACCTTTGACGTGAGCAATAGCCTCGTCCATGGTCACCTTGATTTCATTTTTTTCAATGATACTGGTTTCAATCAATTGCCAACGCAAACCTTGAGAATAGGAAGGATATTCCACTTCTATTTGCTCTGGACTCAATGGCTTTTCATTGCTCATGGCGATCCATTTTTTCATGAAAGCATCCGGTAGAGCGGGATTGAAATGATTCACCAATTGCCTCGCCGCCGTGCGCTTAAACATCCAATGACTGTCTTTTGAAAAGACCTGGGTCATATTCTCTTTCACTTTGGCTTTCATCTCCTCCTCGTTGGTAACAGTGCCTTCTGGAAATAGTTTGTCATACAACTCTTGATTCCATTCTGCTGGTTCAATATGATGAACGGCATTTACAGTGAGAGTAACATTTCCTTCGAGATGATGTAAATCATGATGGGTAATACCCAACATTTTGGCCAAGGCCTCGTGATCGCTATTCAAATGGTGCGGATTGACAGTCACCACATCGCCTTTTTTAAGTCCTATCAAACTTTTTTGAGTGGAAGATTCTTTTACATCTTCTATGGTGATGGTAGAGTTGGCATTGACTGCATGGTCGCCCTCTCCTTGGATGTGTACATCCAATAGATCATCCGCTCCGCTTTGCTCTGGCTCTGACATTTTTCCAAAGCGTTTGCCGTAATCTTTGATTTGACGGTTGATCAATTCATCATTGATATCAATCAAGGCGTACTCAAGTTCGATATTGTCATTTAAGTCAACATTGATTTCCGGAGCTAAACCGATTTCGTAGCTGAAAGTAAAATTTTCTGGGTTATCCCAGTTTCCTACTTCATCCTCTCCTTTGGGAAGTGGATTCCCTAAAACAGGAAGTTTGTTGTCAGCGATATGCTTGTAGATGGCATCTTGCAAAACCTTATTGATTTCTTCTGCCAACACGGCTTTTCCATAGCGTTGTTTTACCAAAGAGGCGGGAACATGACCTGGACGAAAGCCGGGCATCTGCATTTTTTTACGATAATCTTTTAATGATTTCTCAACGAGATGTGCATAGTCCGATGGAACAATTTCTACTTTGATTTCCGCATTCAGCGTGTCAATGTTGTGTTGGGTGATTTGCATAGTCTTAAAAAAAGAAATACCGAGTTATTCGGTATTTATGTTACATATTTTGTCCGGATGGAGGGACTCGAACCCCCACGCCTCTCGGCACCAGATCCTAAGTCTGGCGCGGCTACCAATTACGCCACATCCGGAATTGGAATAAATAATATCCCAAAAGGAGTGCAAATATACAACCTTATATGACATTTTCAACCAAAAATGTATGGTTCTAGCTTGCGGGCATGAAATATATTTTTCTTTTATCAGTACTCATTTTTTGTAATGCTAGTTTTGCCCAGCAAAATCGAGTTTTCATTGATCAACAATTGGCTCATCCGAAGGCTATCCGCTCTCTTGTTAATTACCCCTCTTGTCTAGGATCAAGGCGTTCTCAAGTCATCGGTATTGAAACTAGAAATTTATACATCCAATCGACGGATAATGTGTTGATGGCCTTCTTTTATCGATGCAGCATAAAGCGAAAATGGGGATTTGAGTCCCAAAGGGAAGGTAATGGTGTTTTTTCCCAATGGACATTGAGTGCAGTGCATGGATTGAAATTAAAGGAGAGATTGACCCTTGGAGTCCGCATAGGTCTTAGCTATCAGAGATTTCCGGAGTTCAGAAAGTTAGGATATAGTGTTGAGTTAAATGCCGCCTATGCTGCAGAAAAATCTTTGATTTTATTTTGGTACAAATCCAACGAGCAAAATGACCTACTATCCGCCAGGCCAAACGCTGGTTTTTCTTTCAGTTATTTTTTTGAAGATGGATTGATGTTGCAGTCTACTCTTCAATTGCAATCTTATCGACCTCCAGTGATAAATTGTATATTATTTCAATTGAATAAAGATTGGAGTTGGTTTACTTCATTTCAAGTGAATCCATTAGGGGGCGGCATGGGGATTACCAAGCACTGGGGTAAGTTTACGCTGCTGTCTTCTTTCTATTACAGTTTAATTCCTTTTCCTTGTTCACAATGGGGCTGGGTGTATGAGGGGTAAAGGGCTATGGGCAGGGGTGCTCTATTGCTTGTTATTCTATGGCAATGGCATGGGGCAGCAGGATTCAATCTCAATGCTGCTCGAACATCAGAATGTAGAAATTGTTTTTGACG
>CANHWU010000170.1 GCA_947464415.1 Flavobacteriales bacterium | reverse complement strand
GCAGTTAAAAGAAAACGGATTAACAGAAAGCAAAATTCAATTTACCGATGAGGTGCTGACCATGTTGGTGGAAGAATACACCAATGAAAGTGGGGTGCGTTCTTTAGAAAAACGAGTGGGTAAGTTAATCCGCAATAGAGCCAAACAAATCGCGCTGGAGGAAAAATACAGCAAGGTGTTGAAGAGGGAAGAAGTCTTGTCCATTTTGGGGCCGAGTTATGAAAAAGATCGATATACTGATAATGATGTTCCGGGTGTAGTCACGGGATTGGCTTGGACTCCAACAGGGGGAGATATCCTTTTTATTGAGACCAGTTTGACAAAAGGGAAAGGAAAGTTGACACTTACTGGAAACTTGGGGGATGTGATGAAAGAATCAGCCGTGATAGCGCTCGAATACCTCAAGGCCCATGCCTTTTTGTTGAACATGGAAGCCCAAGATTTTGATGAGCATAATGTGCATCTGCATGTACCGCAAGGGGCCATTCCTAAAGATGGACCTTCCGCAGGAATAACCATGCTTACCGCCCTCGCATCGGCTTTCACTCAGAGAAAGGTAAAAAAATACTTGGCGATGACAGGAGAGATCACTTTGCGCGGAAAAGTATTACCGGTGGGAGGGATCAAAGAGAAAATCTTAGCCGCCAAAAGAGCAGGTATCAAGGAAATCATCTTGTGCAGACGCAATGAAAAGGATATTCAAGAGATCAATGAACGTTATCTGAAGGGGTTGAAGTTTTATTTTGTTGAAGAGATGAATGAGGTGTTGGAAATTGCTCTGTTGAAAGAAAAGGTGAGCCGTTGGAAATAAATGAAAGCGATAATCGTTGTAAGCGTGAAAATGAAAAATAGTGCGTGCATTTTATTGTTTTTAAGTTGTGTTTTATTACAAAAATTGAATTGGGCGCAGTCTGACGCGGGTAATCAGAGTTTTTCAATCATGTCGATACCCATCAGCGCTCAAGCTACGGGTATGGGTGGAAGCTCGATGTCTATGTTGCGCGGAGAGTTGACTAATTCATTGGAGAATCCCGCTTTGTTGGACTCGAGCGATCGAAGAAAAGTCTCTTTGCATTTCATGCGGTATTTGGCCAAGTCCAATGGATTACAAGCGATGTATGTAGATCATTTGGATTCATCTAAAATTACCTACGCAATGGCCATCAAATCATTAGGTTATGGAGAGCTCACCCGATATGATGTTACGGGCGTTGAAGAGGGTACTTTCAGAGCGAATGATTTTTTATTCCAAGCCGCTGCGAGCCGTCGGTTGGATTCTGCAATAACACTGGGGATGTCTTACAAGCTCGCTTACTCACAATATGATGCTCAGCGAATGGCAGCCATGGGACTTGATGTTGCCGGAATCTACCATTTGCCTCGAAGCAATTGGTCGCTTTGCGGATTGATCAAGAATGTGGGTTTTCCAATCAGAGGCACCGATGGGCGAAAGGCATCGCTTCCTTTTGACGCGCAAATAGGTTTTTCTAAACAGCCGAAGAATGCGCCATTTACCTATTCAGTGATTTACCGATCGCTACAGCGTTGGGACTTGACTGATCCGTATGCGACAGATGGAACCACAATAGATCCCATTACTGGGGAGCAAGTGGGAAGGAAGAAATGGAAGTGGGGAGATCAACTGATGCGGCATTTACTGTGGGGTGTGGATTTTAAGTTGGGAAGTGCATTGCATTTTTATCTGGGATATAATTATGGCAGAAGGATGGAATTGAAGACTACGAGTCCAGGATTGACGGGAATTTCGTGGGGCGGTTCATTGCTCATGAAACGATGGCAACTCACTTATGGTGGTGCGCGTTGGCATACTGCGAGCACTGTGCATACGGTGGGGATTTGTTTTTTGCCGTTTTCTAAGTTGTAACTCCCTTATTTTTGCGATATGATACTGCCAATTGTAGGGTATGGAGATCCCGTATTAAAGAAGAAAGCGAAAGAAATCGAGCAAGATTTTCCGAAGCTCAAAGAGCTGGTTGCCAATATGTTCGAAACCATGCATAAGGCCAATGGAGTGGGCTTGGCGGCGCCTCAAATTGGTAAGTCAATTAGATTATTTGTTGTGGATTTGACCCCGTACGGTGAGGGAGAAGATGCTGATGAGGATTGTAAGGACTTCAAAAGGGTGTTTATCAATCCAATTATTTTTGAAGAGAGCGGTGAGGAATGGGGTATGGAAGAAGGATGTTTGAGTTTGCCTCATCTGCGAATGGAAGTATTTCGAAAGCCTGTGGTGAAGATTGAGTACTATGATGAGAATTGGGATTTGTATGAAGAGGAGCTCGATGGCTTTCCTGCACGTGTGATTCAGCATGAGTATGATCACTTGGAGGGGATACTCATCCCTGACCGAATCAGTGCAATGAAGCGCACTTTACTCAAAGGAAAATTAAACAATATTGCCAAAGGAAATGTCAGTGTCAATTATAAAATGCGTTTTGCCAATGCGCTCTAAATTACCTTTCATTTACCTACTTGCGCTCATTGTATGGAGTTGTGGTTCATCTAATCATGATGGAAGAACCAACGAGCAGCGAGAGAAGATGGAGTTGATTCAAAAGGAATTGTCGGCTGTTTTGTCCACCAAAGAGCAGGTGGATGTACAGGCTGCCGACATATTGATTGAGAAAATTGCGCAATATTCAAACGTTTACCGTGAAGATTCGATGTCGGCCGTTTTCCTTTTAGATGGCGCTCAGTTGTGCGCTAGTATGGGGAAATATCAAAAGGCCATCCAGTGGTTGATGAATTATGCGGAGCATCCAAAGGCGGCCAAACTGGACTATGCCACTTTTTTGGTGGGTTATGAGTACGATGCGCATTTAAAACAACCGATGAGTGCCGAGAAATACTACCGAGCGGTCATTGAAAAGTATCCCGATTCAGAATGGGCCAAAGCAGCCAATCAGAGTTTACAATGGCTGGGTTTGTCTGATGATGAAATTTTTAAAAAGTTGGAAGAGTTGAATCCTTCTGAGGAAATAAAGTAATCTTCCACGATTGATTCTTCGAAATGGTAAAAAGGAGTCTTGCTCACTAATGCTGAACAAAACAAAGTGGACCCGGCGGGGGTCGAACCCGCGTCCAAACAGGGAATGACTGAGTTTTCTACATGCTTATTCTTTTATTGATTGTCGGGAAGTACACGGCAAAAGACAACCTTGACACTTCCTTATCGAATGATTTTTAGCTTTGGTCTATTCGCATCAACCGCTGCGATTTCCCTTTAACGAAGCCTCTATGCTCATAGCCGGGAACGAGGCTATCAGCGAGACTTGCTTGTCTTACCATCCATGGCAAGATTAGGCGTAATCACGTACCGTGATTAGGCTGCAAGCGCGTAAGAAGTGTTGTCATTTCTGACTGATGATTTCAGATTAAAGAGCGACACCATCAAATGCTCTGCATGCTTGCTCCGACTTTCTTCCTACTGTCAAATCCAAAATCGGGCCCATAAATCAAAGAACTTTTGACAAAATTACACCTTTTGTGAGATTAGTTACAAGAAATACTTCTTGCTTTTCCTGAAATTTGCACAAAATAATTTATTATGAGCATCAAAGAAGTACTCAAAGACCCCAAAGTGAAAATCATTGATGTCCGCTCTCCGATGGAGTTTCAAGGTGGACATGTTGTAGGATCTATCAATATTCCATTGAATGAAATCCCACAAAAAGTGAGTGAAATAAAGTCCATGGAAGGTCCTTTGGTGTTGTGTTGCGCTGCAGGAGCGAGAAGCGGCCAAGCCATTTATTTTTTGCAGGAGCAAGGAGTAAAAGATTTGCACAACGGCGGTGGTTGGATGGATGTTCAGTGGGCGCAAAACAGTGAGTCATGATTGGATGGATTAAAAGAATGTTGGGTGGTGAGAAGCCAGATTTCAAAGCTCTTGTATCCGCCGGGGCCATTATGATTGATGTCCGAACACCTGGTGAGTTTAAAAGTGGACATGCTAAAGGGGCTGTGAATATTCCTTTGGATAACATACAAAGCGTGAGTAGGAAGTATAAAAATTCGGAGGTGCTGATTGTCTGTTGTCGCAGTGGTATGCGCTCTGGAAGTGCAAAATCTCAACTGATAAAAATGGGATATTCTCAAGTTCATAATGCAGGACCCTGGCAGAATTTACAGGGTGTAAAATAAAGGGTTATGGGAAATTTTAAAGAATTGATACACTCTTCTAAACCGGTTTTGGTAGATTTCTTTGCTACTTGGTGTGGTCCTTGCCAATACCAAGGGCCTATCCTAGAGGAAGTTGCCTCTGCAATGGGAGAGGATGCCAAAATTATTAAGGTGGATGTGGACAAGAATCCGGCTGCTGCGCAAGCATACGGAGTGAGAGGAGTACCTACCTTGATTATTTTTAAGGACGGGGAAGTGAAATGGAAACATGCAGGTGTGAAGCAAAAGGATGAGCTAGTGGCTCTCCTCAAGCAATATCAAGGTTAAGGTTTTTCATTTTCCCAAATCAAACTCACCTTTTCTATTAAATCGGCGAGTT
>CANHWU010000169.1 GCA_947464415.1 Flavobacteriales bacterium | reverse complement strand
TTATAGATAAATCCGAAAAGATTCGTTTCCTTGTGCAAAAAAACTTCGCTTATCAAAGGCATAACATCATCGTAAAATGGACATTTGCTATAAGAAGCAGTTATTTTCTTTAAATGATATGATAGGTCTTTATTCGAATCTTCAGATAATTGTCTTTGATTTACATTTAAGAAATCAGAGTCCTTTTTTAACGAAATAGAAAAATAATCGGGCTTATTGTTTACGACAATTCTATTTCTATTGATCCAACCCTTTTTTGTATACTTGATATTATCATATACCACAAAAGTATCCACTTCGTTCATCAATTGATAATACCCGATATAAGGGAAAAAGTACGGTTGCATAATCGCAACTTTCATATAGATTGAATTACAATATTTACAACTTCATTAACTAAATGGAATCCCGGATAGATGGGCAGACAAAGTACCCGTTTGCTGAAGCTTTCTGATACAGGACAATGACTTTTGGTGAATTTCGTTTGTGGTAGATTATGAAGTGAGGGATAAAAGTAACGCCTTGCATTGATCCCAGATTTTTGGAGAGCTTGCATTGTCTTTATTAGTTGAGATTCTGATTCGAATACAACAGGGTAATATGCAAAATTGCGCTCAAACGACGTTTCAGATGATTTTGGTTTGGACAAAAAAGTGGGTAGAAGAGCGTCATACTCTTCAGTAATCAGCTTCCTTTGATTCATTATATCACTTAAATATGGAAAAACGGCAAGTCCCATGGCCGCATGAAGCTCAGAGTTTTTAGCATTTATACCTTCCCCGAAATAATCATCCCCAATATGGCCAAAAGATCTGAATTTGTATAGTTGATCATGCAAGTCCTTGTCTCGGGTTATCACCGCACCACCTTCAGCCGTATGAAAAATTTTAGTTGCGTGAAAGCTACAAGTGGACACATCACCGAAATCTAAAAGAGATTTCCCTTTGTATTTGCAACCAAATGCATGCGCGGCATCATAAATTACCTTGAGATTATGCTTTGCTGCAATCCTCTCTATTGCCTCAATTTTGCAAGGAATTCCATATACGTGAGTGGCAAGAATAGCTTGTGTATCTTTTGTTATTGCGGCCTCAATCTTGGTCTCATCAATGCATAAGGTATCTTCCCTAATATCTACGAAAACTGGCTTGCAACCTTCCCAAAGTATCGCATTGGTGGTGGCAACGTATGAAAATGGCGTTGTAATAACCTCTTTGCTAATTTCTAATGCTTTGAGCGCCATTTGTAAAACGATGGTTCCATTTGAGCAAAAAAGAAAGTGAGGAACTTCAAGATATGTTCGTAGTTTCTGCTCTAGTTCCAATAACAATTCGCCGTTGTTGGTTAACCAAGCTTTTTCCCAAGCTCGCTTCAGGATCGAAGTGTATTCCTCGAAGGGAGGAAGGTATGTTTTAGTTACATTGATCATGATCTCACCTCCCATTTGGGTAAAAACTGAATTGGCGCCCATCCATGGTGATGGTTATCTACTTGAAAGAATAATGCGGACTGAATACGGAAAATTGCTTCCCTTTTGCCTGGGCTGTTTTCGCCAAGGGCTATGGACAGGCTGTACGCTCCTCTCGAAAATTGAAGAGAATCGAATGTCGCCAGGAATTCGTAATTCTTGCCCTTTTCTAAACTTTCGATACAATCACTTTCCGAATAATTATTTACCTCAGCAAAACTTCGCTGTTCCTTATCGTAAAATATCAAGTAAATGGCGGGATTGTCGATATTTATTTTCGCATTTATAATCACTTTTACCTCCACAGGCTGGTAAGGATCTAACAATACCTTTCCGTTAATTTTTACTACTTCCTTGTGTATGTTTTTGATTTCTACCTGTATCAATTCTGCTTTATCATTCGTTTCGAAATTGCCAATATCTGAACCAAATTTCGAATAATACAAATTGACTCCATCTCCTATTTCTTTGCTATAAAATTGCTGCTTACCCTTTTCGATAACCAGCAAATCAGTAGCCATTCGAACAACCTGGGGCATTGAATGACTTACGAGAATTATAGCTGATTTCCTCAGTAACTTGTCCATATGATTAAAGCACTTCAACACAAAGCCCATGTCTCCAACGGCAAGAACTTCGTCAATCAGAAGAATATCCGGTTCCATCTGCGCGGCAATGGCAAAACCTAAACGAATTTTCATTCCTGAACTGTAGTTTTGAACTGGAGTATCAATGAAATCTTTTAATTCCGCAAAAGCAACAATCTCATCAAACTTCAAATCGATTTCTTCTTTTGAAAATCCCAAAACCGCACCATTGTTGTATATGTTTTCTCGACCCGTGAGGATAGGACTAAAACCAGCACCCAGTTCAATCAAAGCTCCCACCTTTCCTCTCATTTCAATTTTACCTTCGTCAGGTCGTATCAGCCCATTCAGCATTTTGAGCAAGGTACTTTTACCTGCGCCATTATGCCCTATAAGTCCAAGGCATTCTCCTCTTCTCAGTTCAAAATTGATATTGTTGATTGCCCAAAACTCATCTTTCCTTAACCCTTTGGTTTTTTCTTTGCCCACAAATCCTTTAAGGATGTCTCCACCGCCATAAATCAGGCTTCTCTTGAGGTTTTTACAAAACTTTTTGGAAACGCCCTCTACTTTCACCAATATCTCTCTTTCTTCAGCCATACTCAAATTTTAGCTTCCAGATCTTTCCACGATGATCGGCAATGCCACCTTCAGCATCATCAACCCTGTAAGGGATAATAAAAAGCTGATTACTAACCAAATAATGAGCATTGACTGGCCGTGATGTGTTAGGTTTCCAATACACCAACGAGCATGCTCAACCCACGGAGTGATAGGATTTAAATACTGAAATTTTCCTAACAAGCTATCGGGTTGAATTGCATATACAATAGGACTCAGGTACATCAGGAAAGGCAAAGCGAGATTGATTATTCTGGTGATGTCACTGAATAATATTCCGAAAGGAGAAATCAATAAACCAAAAGAAATCCCCACTACAATTACCCCCAAGCAAAGTGGAATTAAAAGCAACCATTTCACTGAAAATATTTCATCGGTGAATGAAAGTAGGCAGGTGAGCACTATCAATTTGAGAATGGCATTGAAAGTTAGATCATAGAGACTCGAAATAGCGATGGCCTCTCTGGGAAAATTGAGTTTAACCATCATGGACATTGCACTTTTGTAGCGTTGAGTGGGTTTGTTAATGGATTCCGAAAAAATCGACCAAAAAGTAGTACCTAATAAAGCGAAAGCAATGTAGGACATTCCCGTATCAGTTACTTTAATTAATCGCTGCTGATTGAGCATGATCCAAACAGCTGCAGAAGCGAGTGGGGGGAAAATGATCCAGAAATAACCAAAAAGGGATCCCTCAAAACTAGCTTTTAAATCTCTTTTAAAAAGTCGAAATCCAAGATCATGGCCTTTTCGAAATCCTTGAAAAACAGATTTGAATAAAGATAAAGCGGAATCATGATTAGACGGGAGATAGATTTTAATTTTGGATTCAGATTCCGACATTGATGTATACTTATGATGTCTCAAATATACACAATTTTGTTGAGTTAAAAAGGCGAAGACCATTGGCCAAAAAAGAAAAATCCTCAAGAACCTTGAGGATTTGTAGCCCGTAGGGGAATCGAACCCCTGTTTACAGAATGAAAATCTGCTGTCCTAACCCCTAGACGAACGGGCCATCGTTCGCTTTAGCGGGTGCAAATATAATAAGGATTGCTTTCACAAAGAAATTTTTTTTAAAAAGTAAACAAGGTGAATAAGAATTGGGTAGAAAAAATTAAATTGCCTGCCTAAACCAACCGAGACCAATCCGTGGATCAATTAATTCATTTCGACAAGCGTTTTCATTTCTTATCGTTGATATCGATTATTATTGTTAGTACTATCCATGTGCGAATGTGTGCTCAGCTAACGGCTAATGGTAATGTAGGTTCTGCACCCACCCAATACACAAATGGTAGTCCAAACGATGATATTTTTATTTGGTGCGGATCTGGAAACAATGGTAGTCTTACGTTTACACCGACCTCAGGGGTAGCTCCTTTTTCATTTAATTGGTTTCAATTTTCGAGTGCTAGTTTTTCTTGGAATTCACTTTCAACAAATAGTGGTGCCACTAGCACTATTTCCTCTTTGTCGAATGGAGGGTACAGAGTGGTGGCTACGGACGCCAATGGATTAGAAGCGGGTTGCGCAGTAGCCTGGGTTTGGAATTTAAATGTAAATCTCAATGCGGCAGCTGCAGTTAGTGGATGTAATGATGCTGCATTGAATTGCGTTGTTCCAAATTTGTCCTTTACCTATTATCATCCACCAAGTCCTTTAGCGTTGATTGATGCAAATACGGAAATAACCGTGTGTTTCAGTGGTACGCACACTTGGGTTTCTGATTTAGGTTTTTATTTGCAGGCTCCTATTTCCTGTGGATCAGTGTTAATTCCGCTTTCACCCAATCCAGGTGGGCTTTGTAATGCAGGTAATAACTTTAACAATCTTTGTTTTACAACAGAGAATGCGCCAAATTTTGATGTTTGCAGTCAACCTACC
>CANHWU010000168.1 GCA_947464415.1 Flavobacteriales bacterium | reverse complement strand
TGATCAAATCAATTGGATGATCAAAAGCTTTAAGTAAAAAATCTCCATGGCTGACGGTGATATTATGAGCAAAAGGTGACCGTAGTGCATTATCTCTCGTCTCTTTTGCCGCATTGAGATTGAGGTCTATCCCTTCCCAATGTATTTGAGGAAAACGCTGGGCCATCATTAGGGTAATGACGCCACAACCCGAACCCACATCCAATCCACATCCCTTGTCCATGCGAAGATTTCGAAAAGCCCATGCTCCGAGCAGAACAGCATCTGTTCCTACCTTCATAGCTGAACTAGCATGACGGATAGCAAATCTTTTAAATTGGAAAATACTCATCCTTCTTTGCGCTCTTGCCAGGTGGTGTATCCACCAGACTGCACTTTCCGATCTTCAGGAACCTCCGTCAAAGGCTCACAGGCCTTCCAAGTGGAATGAAGCTCAGCCGGCAATCGCTGGTACCAAGCGGTACCCTCTTGCTTCCAAGACAACATTTCATCCGAAACACTTTTGATCACCTTAGCCGGATTGCCCACCACCACGGAACGATGAGGAACTTCCATCTTTGTTGGCACAAAAGACAATGCGCCGATGATACACTCATCCCCTATTTGTGCATGATCCATGATCACCGCATTCATCCCAACCAAAGTATCTTTACCAATATTGGCTCCATGCACAATGGCTCCATGTCCGATGTGAGCACCTGATTTCAAAGTGATCGTCACTCCGGGAAACTGATGAATGGTGCAGTTTTCTTGTACATTGCATCCATCCTCAATAACAATCATTCCCCAATCACCTCTAATGGCCGCCCCTGGACCGATGTACACATTTTTTCCAATGATCACATTGCCCGTAACTGCCGCTAATGGATGCACAAAGCTGCTGGGATGCACCACGGGAATATAGCCATTGAATGAATAGATCATACTCGTTCAATTACCATAGCAAATCCCTGTCCCACTCCGATGCACATGGTGCAAAGAGCGAATCGCTTTTGACGAAGGTGCAACTCGATAGCGGCTGTATTTACAATACGGGTTCCACTCATTCCCAGTGGATGCCCCAGGGCAATAGCGCCTCCGTTAACATTCAATCTAGGATCATCATCCGCCAACCCTAAAGTACGCGTACAAGCCAATACTTGAGCAGCAAAGGCCTCGTTCACCTCTATAATATCCATTTGATCCAACGTCAAACCCGCTCGCTGCAATGCCAATTTACTCGCCTCTACTGGGCCAATGCCCATGATCCTTGGCTCCACTCCACTTACACCAGTAGCCACAATTCTCGCCAAGGGTTGACAGCCGGATTTTTTCAATCCCGCCTCACTCATTACCAATACTGCTGCGGCTCCATCATTCAGACCCGAGGCATTTCCTGCTGAAACGCTGCCCTCTTTTCGGAAGGCAGGTTTCAATGCACTCAATGCTTCAAGGGTGGTTTTAGGTTTGATAAACTCGTCGTCTTTAAAGACAACGGCCTCTCCTTTGCGTTGCGGAATAGCTACCTCCACAATCTCTCTGGCCCATCGCCCTTCCATCTGCGCCTTGGTGGCTTTTAACTGAGATTGCAAAGCAAATGCGTCTTGATCTGCCCTCGAGATTTGATGCTGCTCCGCTAGATTTTCAGCCGTCTCACCCATGGCTTCTACTCCATAGACTTCCTTCATTTTGGGATGTACAAATCGCCATCCGAAACTGCTGTCAAACATCTGAGCATCTCTGCCAAATGCGGTGGAAGTTTTAGAAATGACCCACGGTCCGCGTGTCATATTCTCAACACCACCCGCTACGATGATATCCCCCTCACCCGCATGCACAGCTCTGGCCGCGTGGGCAATGGCATTCATTCCTGATGCGCACAATCGATTGATGGTTTCGCCAGGCACCGTTACCGGATAATCCGCTAACAAAAGCGCCATCCTGGCTACATTTCTATTGTCCTCCCCTGCCTGATTAGCGCACCCCATGATGACATCTTGAATATCGTCTGCCTTCAACTGCGGATGCTTATTCAAAATGCCCTTGAGTACGATCGCCGCCAAGTCATCTGTTCTAACGGGAGCCAATGAGCCACCAAAATTTCCTATTGCGGTGCGAACACCTTCCACCAAATATGCGTTCATAACAATTTTTATTGCCCACAAAGATGCCATAAATCTTGATTAGTTTTGACACATGGAGAAAAAAGAACGCCCTCTGATTTTAGTCACCAACGATGATGGAATCACTGCCAAGGGGATTCACTCATTGACGCTCGCGATGTCCACCATTGGCGATGTGATAGTGGTAGCCCCTGATAAACCGCAAAGTGGAATGGGACATGCTGTTACCATTCATCATCCCATCAGAGTAACGCCTGCAGAAGTGCCTTATGCACAAAAAGCCTGGGCATGCAGCGGCACTCCCGTAGATTGCGTTAAAATGGCGCTGTACAATTTATTGGATAGAAAACCAGATATTGTAGTGAGTGGCATCAATCATGGCTCCAACTCCTCTATCAATGTCATTTACTCTGGCACCATGTCCGCTGCAGTGGAAGGTGCCGTAGAGGGCATTCCATCTGTAGGATTTTCTCTGCTAGATTACGATTTAGACGCTGATTTTTCGGCCTCGCAAAAAGTGGCCATTGAAATTGTACAGAAAGTTTTATCCGACTCTCATTTTCCAGAACATGTTTGTCTGAATGTAAATATCCCGAAAGGTCCATCCGTTGCCGGTATAAAATTTTGTCGTCAGGCGCATGGTATGTGGGTAGAGCAATTCAATGAACGAATAGATCCCTATCAAAAGAAATACTATTGGATGACGGGAGAGTTTGTAGTGAAAGACAAAGGAGAGGACACCGATGATTTTGCATTAAAAAACAACTACGTGTCGGTGGTACCTGTTCAATTTGACCTTACGGCCTATCATGCGTTGACACATATTCAACAATGGGAGATGTAAACAATGGCAGTTAGAAAACATCCATGGGACACCGTATTATACGGAATTATCTTAGGCCTTATCGGGGCAGGTGTTGGTTTTCTGCTGTTTGGGTGGGTATTCACACTGGGTACTTCCACCAATATGGAAACCTTTTTTCATGATTTATTGTACGGGGTAACGGCCATGTACCAAGATAAAGTGGTAACCGTTTCCATACTGACGGATGTTGTTTTATTTTATTATTTTTTGAAAAAAGAATGGTACTACTTGAGTCGTGGAATTTTGTATGTTGTGATTTGCAGCGTGCCGCTCGCCATCTATTTGTATTGAAATGAAAATTTTTATTATTGCAGGCGAAGCATCCGGAGATTTACATGGCAGTCTTCTTGCCAAAGAACTGATTTTACTACAACCGAATATTCAAATCAAGGGTTGGGGTGGCGAAAAGATGAAATCCGCTGGAGTGGATATCTTAAAAGATTACCGCTCTTTGGCATTTATGGGGTTTGTTGAAGTGCTGCTCAATATCCGAACCATCCGGAAAAACTTTTTGGAAATAAAGCAGCAAATTCAACATTTTCAGCCGGACAAGGTAGTTTTTATTGATTATCCTGGTTTCAATTTACGTCTTGCCCCATGGGTAAAAGCACAAGGTATTGAAACCCATTATTACATCTCCCCTACCATTTGGGCTTGGAAAGAAAAACGCGTTTTCACCATCAAAAGATACATTGACAAAATGTACTGTATACTTCCATTTGAGCCGCAGTGGTATACTAAACATGATTACTCAGCCGAATTTGTAGGGCATCCATTGATGGATGAATTGGATGTATTGGACAACGGGTATAACCATCACAAACCTTTTATTTTGCTGGCACCCGGAAGCAGAAAGCAAGAGTTGAAAAGAATATTACCCGTTTTTTTGGCTTTGCTGCCCAAGTTTCCCCAGTATGATTTTATTATCGCGGGAGCCCCTGGCCTCTTGCCAGAGGATTACGCACCGTATCTGACCGAAAAAAGAGTGAAATTGGTATTCAACCAAACTACGGCCCTCATGAAGGGCGCGAGCGCGGGCTGCATTGCGAGTGGAACAGCCACCTTGGAAGCCGGATTGAGAGGATTGCCCATTGTAGTAGGTTATAAAGCACAGCCATTATCCTATCAGATTGCAAAGAGCTTTGTCAAACTCCAATGGATATCCTTAGTCAATCTCATCCTCAATAGAGAAGCTGTTGCTGAGTTGATTCAGGAAGAACTTACCCGAAGTGAATTATACCTCGCCGTGCACAAGCTTCTCACCGAAGAAGGTAGGCAACAGGCATTGCAGATTCAGCAAGAACTAATAAAAGCCCTCGGAGGTCCGGGAGCATCCAAAAAAGTAGCTCAAATGATCATAAAATTTTCTGTATGAGTACTCATCGAATTTTAGTGATGGAAGATGAAGCCAATTTAGGAAAACTGATTCAAATGAATCTTGAGTTAGAGGGTTACCATGTGGTATTGACCGACAATGGAGTGAAGGCCTCTCATCTCATTCAGGAACAAGCCTTCGATGCAATTGTCTCCGACATCATGCTTCCCGGCATTTCAGGTATTCAATTTTGTCAGAATATTCGGGTAAAAGGCATTAAAACTCCCTT
>CANHWU010000167.1 GCA_947464415.1 Flavobacteriales bacterium | reverse complement strand
TTAAGAAATAAATTCCGCTCGATAGATTACCAACAAAAATGGATGGCGGTGAGGCCGTATGCCGTTCTATGACCTTTCCGCTCAAATCTAGAATTTCATACTGAACAAAAGCGTGTGCGCCTTGATAATGGATATAATCTCCAGCCGGATTAGGATATAGCATCCCATCTTGCCGAACTTCAGCATCAACATGAGTGGGGCAAGAAGTAGGATTGATTAAAAAATCTAATTCTACATCAGGATTCACCACATTCATCCAAACATTGTCAAACACAATGGTATCCATGGAAGCGTCAACTTCCAAATAAGTGGCACCCCAAATCTGATCATTGGTGGTGAGATGTAGAAAATAACAACTCAATGGCAAAGAAGCGCAGACAGAATCCGCATAATATGGGTTTGTATCCGTGGTGCCATATACTCCTTGATCCAAGAGGTTGCCCAAGGCATCCGTGACACTCCATTGTATGGTATCAGGATTGAAAACCGGAGGCATGGTTAAATAACTTGCGGTGGTATTCCAACGCAACCATTCTCCATTGCAGGTGTCAAGCGGAGGAGGGGGAGGCGCACAATCCGTATTCAGCGCAAGTACTACATCCATTCCGTAACATCCAAAGACATTGAAATGGGTACTTTGATAAATGATCAAAGGTTCCACCACATCTACCACAAAATTAGAATCGGCCAACGGTGTCGGAGAACAGATATGCAATAGGTAACAATCATCCGCCAAACAAGGTGACAATTCCACGACCGGAATGACATCTGAAAAACTCGCCACATTCTGATCTATCAAATCACCATCCAATGTGCTCAGTGTATAATTGATGTTATTGGTGCCACCCAAGTCTGCCACTGATGTCATACCAATAAAAACAGGTTGACAAATATCACAACTCACGGTTACCGTGTCATAAAAAGTAATGGGACAAGTGGCACAACCTCCCATGGTGCATCCCTCGTCGCCCGTTGGCATGTAAATGGCAATGATCTCATGCCATCCATTTCCAAATGGGATATAAAATTCAGCCGTATTACTCGTGTACTCAAAGCCGTCAATCTGCCATTGCACCGCCCCTGGAGCCTCTGTATCAAAATGCAAATAATAATCTTGACAAGAAAGAGTATCCAAAATCAATTGACTGGGACACAAAATCACTTCTGGACAATCTACATTCACCGTTGCCAATAAGGGATAGGTTGGACCACAACCAGGATTACTCACTTGCGCTGTCACGACATACACTCCATCTTCCATGTAGGTATGGGATTGAGATGGAGAGGTATTCGATGAAAAAAAACCATCGCCAAATTCCCATGACACATTGGACGCTGGTAGATACGCTGGAACATAAAAGCCATAGGTATCACAACTACTTGGTTGCACCTGAATGCTCGTGGGGCAAGCTATTGTGGCGCAAAAAGTAGCTACTATTACACCGTTGCTTTCTTGGTAATTGAAAAATTGAAGTGGTGCGCCAAAAGCACTGATTTGTGAGCTGAAAGTTCCTGAAGCCGGGAAAGTAACCGGATCAATATACAAGGTCAAATTGCACACTCCGGAGTTGCAAAAAGTATCCGTTACAATAGGAGTGTTGACATCAAAACTCATTTGACCCATCTCCAAAATTTGATTACCGTTCAACACTGTATAGCTCACCATCGTCGGACCTCCATTGGCCACATCAGAAGTCAAGGTCAAAGAGTACGGCACACAGCCCGTCTGGGCTACTAGGCTTGTGATGGTGAGTGTAAGCACCCCAATGAATAAAAACTTTTTCATGCTCAATATTACTTCAATTTTCTTGATGACACATCCATTTACCCAACCCTTTGCTTCCATCGATTCCTTCAAATAGAATAAAATACACCCCATCACTCCAATCCCCAGTAGTGAGGGTAAATTGCTCCTCCACCACTATCATCCAAGGAAAACTTTGCACCACTACTCCCTGCGCATTCACAACTTTCCAAAGTCCAATCTGACCCATTTGATTCTGCGGCAATGTTATTCTACAATAAGAACTTCCTGGGTTGGGAAATGGTTGCAAATGAAAAGCATCTTCGTGAAGAGGACAATCCAACTCCCAACCCTTCAATTGATCTGAAACCCACTCTCGCTGTTCTTGTAACAAAGGGAATAACCCAGGATAATGAAACCGAAGCGCATAGGGAGTGCCTTGGATTTGAATCTGATTGGTGTGCTGCTCTGTCAAAGACTTTTCAAAATCATCATACGAATTGATCTTATGGGGATCCTCACGATAAGCCTCAGCCACCAAATTGTGCCAAAATACAACGCGGCCAGAAATGTTTTGAATAGTAAAATTATCTTGAATCAGTTCACAACCCAATTGTATGTACTGATTTTTCCAACGATCATTGCGAAAGATAGCGGCGATCAGTGGACGCTCCTCCATTTGCTTAATTGGCACCCAATATCCATCCAACCAGGTGGTCCAACTCAAATTTCGCATATCCTGAAAAGTCTCATTCATGTCCCAAGGAATCCAACGGTATTGTCCATCCGGATGCTCATAGAGATAAAAATTATTGCCCCCTGCCCAGTAATTGTCCCAACTCCTGATAAATTTCTCCACCGCCAAAATCTTCAAATAATTCTCGATATCAAAACGCTTCTCCAATTCCTCATTAAAATCCAAACGCTGTGGCTGATTCAGAAAGTGAATAAAATCAATGATTTGGCTATAATCACTCTCTTGCTCATTGGTGGTTAATTTTAAACCTGCTCCGATGTACGGCGATGGATCATTTCCCAAATCATTCAAATACAGCGCCGCGCCTTTGTCTGTTTTGTATAGGTTACCATCGTTATTTTCACTGCCAAAATGAATTTTCAGAAAGGTCTTATCTACATTTTCCACCATCAGATAAAGACCCATATACTCTCCATTCACGTAAAGTTGGGCATACGCAGTGCGGGGGGCAGGAATTCCCAACTCCCTGAAAAGACTATACGCCAATGCATCATGTACCAATGAGGGATCATGCGTGAAATTTTGCAGATTGAATTTCTGAACCCCATTGTAAGATTGTTCAACAAAAGCATCCATGGCAATTTTCAGCGGCTTCTTAGGTTCATTCTCGTTAATGTTACGAGAGGAATTACCGCGTTCTCTGAAACCACAATTTACCACATAAGCTCCATCGAATCGCATAAGACATGGGCGATACACTTCTGGATAGACCTCAGGATTCTCTTGATGATTAAAAAAATCCTCCGACAAAACAGCCTGCCAATCCTCCAATGGTGTGGTCAACTCTATCTTGTGCAAAATTTGATCATTGAAAACGTTATTTCCAATTTGTGAAAAAGATACGCCTTTCCACCCAAACAATGTCAATAATATGACCCATCTCACTTGTACCATCGGCGGTGTTGCGTATTTAAAATCTCATAATGATGATCCCAATCTTGCAATAGGAAATTCAAACCAATACTGATTGAAACGCCTATTGCTGGATTTTGATTCAATACATTCCATTGCATACTCACTTTAGCATAAGTCCTCAATCTCTTTGACCATTGCCCATCATACCCCACAAATGGTTCCAAATAAAATTGATTGCCATTGTTGAATTGTGGCTTCATCCAACCCACGTCAGATCCTGCATAGAGACCCTGCCTGGCTTGATCATCTCCCAGAAGATATCGTTGAAATCCCCACCCCCACTTGCGAACAGAAAAGGGAATTCCCGTGTTTTGAGCAAAATGAAAATACCTTAAGCTATTTCCGTTTTTGGTTTTTCCCAATTTACACTGAAAACCAATACCATTGGCCGACATCGACTCTCCTCTGAACATAGAATAATACGGGATGTGACCATACCCCAATTGATATCCGAACACCCAAGAGCGCTGAGCCACATTCTCTACCCGCTGAATATCCTTCCAATCAAAAACCTTCTTCTCAGAGCGGCTGATTTTCAAGGCCACTTGCCCACTGTCCACTTTCACAATTTCCCCACTCCACTCTGTTTTGTCTTTTAATACTACTTTTTCAACGGGCCTTTTGTTCTTGCATTGAACAAAGAACAAAGCCAAAGCCAGTAGCAACGATGTATTCAGGAATTTGCTCGGCCGGAAAAGCAACATTAGTAAAAGAAGAAGAAAAAATACAACATCGCATCGCTGCGTCTTACACTGTCAAAATAACCCAATGTACTGCGGGAAGAATTAAGCGCTCGACCGTCCTCTATATACCCAATGGTACTTCTCGAAGAATTCATCACGCGGTTGTCTTCAAAATAACCAATGGTAGAACGCGAGCTGTTCATTACCCTACCATTCTCATAATATCCAATGGTACTGCGAGAGGAATTCATCACTCTACCGTCTTCTATATAACCGATGGTGCTTCGGGATGAATTCATCACTCGTCCATTTTCCACATATCCAATAGTACTCCTAGAAGAGCTCATTATTCTTTGTGCTGATCCATGCCATGAAACCACCACCAATAAAATTAAAAAGAGTATATTTTTCATAAAATTTATTTACTCAAATATACTCTTTTAATGCTTAAATAAAACAAAAAAAGCAACCCAACTCCCCGATTCGCCGCAGCTAGAATCTCAAGACGCTGTTGTTGCTTTATATGTTATTTTC
>CANHWU010000166.1 GCA_947464415.1 Flavobacteriales bacterium | reverse complement strand
TAGAGCGCATATGAAGACTTGTCCTTATCCGATTATAGTGATGGGTGATTTCAATGATCCGCCCATGTCCTATACTTACAGAAAGATGACAGAAGGAATGATGGATCATTATAGAGAAAAGGGTGGTGGAATTTCGAGCACTTACGCAGGTAAATTTCCTAATTTTCGGATTGATTATATTTTGTCATCCGAGGATTTTGGGGAGGTGAAAAGCTATAAAACCCTTCCCATAGAACTCATTGATCATCGTCCTGTGGTGAGTACACTCTTTCTACCGTAATCGCATTCATGTTGGGATTGTATATGATCAGGTTGTATTTTGATACAAAAAGAGCTTGTGCTCGTTTTAAATTCTCTATGAGTTCTTTTTTATGGTGTAATAATCTATTCCATTGTTGGATCATTGTAATGGAATCTTCGATAGCTCCTATACTGTGATACTTTCTAAAGGCGTCCAGAAAGGGTGGATAATATTGTTCGTGAAGTTTTAAAGAGGCAGCAGAGAATTGTTCAGCGGCCTTCAAAAATTCCTGATCATTTCCTGGTGCTTGCAGAGTGTCTAATACATTGTTCAACTGTTGTATAAAAAATTTTACAGAGTCATACTCCCAATATAAAAGGCGGTAACCAGCGCTATCCAATAAGCTGGAATCCAATTGATCAAAAGCATTGATAAGGCGATGCTGCGCTACCATAATTTGATTATGGTGACGCTGCAATTCTTCCTTGGAAGGTCCGCATCCAAATACAAGTAGGAGGGAAATCAATGGCCACTTTTTCAACATATGGCTAAATTAAGTGTAGTTTGCAAAAGAAGCTTTAGTTTTGATCCAATAATGAATTGGCCTGGTACATATCAAGATTTAGTCGATGGTTGGTTGTTTTTGATTGACAAACCTTTGGGGTGGACCAGTTTTGATGTGGTGAACAAGATCAAGGGCCATTTGAAATCCCTCAAGAAAAGGCAATCACCAGAACTTCAAGTTTTTAATGTTAAAGTGGGACACGCGGGCACTCTCGATCCTTTGGCATCAGGATTATTGCTGGTATGTGTGGGCAAGAAAACCAAAGAAATAGATCAATTGCAGGTTGGGATAAAAGCCTATTCTGGCGTCATCATGATGGGGCAGACTACTCCTAGTTTTGATCTAGAGACGGTTCCCGAGGGAGATTTTGCCTATCGGCAATTGACGGAGGAGCAATATCGCGCCGCGGCTCTTTCATTTGTTGGTGAGCAATGGCAGACACCTCCTGTTTTTAGCGCCAAACAAATTGACGGTAAAAGGGCTTATGAATTGGCGAGAAAGGGCGTAGAGGTAAAAATGAATAAAAGCTTAGTGGAAATTTTTTCTTTTGATTTAACCCGAATTGCACCTCCGGAAATCCATTTTAGTATTTCTTGTTCCAAGGGGACCTATATTCGTTCGATAGCGAATGACTTTGGTGTACGTTTGCAAAGTGGATCTTATTTGGCGGCATTGAGGCGAGAAGGGAGCTTACCATTCTCGGTTCAAAACGCGAATACTATGGACGAAATCAACACTTTTTTCAATAATATGAAAAATAATTAGTTGATATTGAAGTGTTTGAATAGACTCACTTTACTTTGCGTTTTAAAAAGTGTATATTTGCCACCCTTTTAATAATTAATCTTTCAATCCATGAAACTCGGTCAATTTCGTTACAAAATTCCTGAAGAATTAATCGCGCAATATCCTGCTCACCATCGTGATGAATCGCGTTTGATGGTTGTCCATAAGCAGACTGGAAAAATTGAGCACAAGATGTTCAAGGATCTCCTGAATTATTTCGAGGAGGGTGATGTTTTGGTGAACAATAACACGAGAGTTTTCCCAGCGCGCATGTATGGTAACAAGGAGAAAACCGGATCGATGATCGAAGTTTTTTTGTTAAGGGAATTAAATGCACAAAATTTTTTGTGGGACACAGTAGTTGATCCAGCTCGAAAAATCAGAATAGGAAATAAACTTTATTTTGGCCCGAACGATGAATTAGTTGCCGAGGTGATTGATAATACCACCTCCAGAGGTAGAACGCTTCGTTTCTTGTTTGACGGCACTCATGAGGAGTTCAAAGCATTGGTGTATAAATTAGGGGAGACTCCTCTTCCCCGGTACATCAAACGTCCAATTGAACCAGAGGATGAGCAGCATTACCAAACTATTTTTGCCAAGTATGAAGGGGCCGTTGCTGCGCCCACTGCTGGATTGCATTTTAGTCGTGAGCTTTGTAAGCGTCTTGAAATCAAAGGTGTCAATATGGCGGAATTGACCTTGCACATAGGTATTGGTACCTTTAGGACTGTGGAAGTAGAGGACCTAACCAAGCATAAAACCGATAGTGAGCAGTTGATTATTCCTGAGAGTACGGTGTCTTTGGTGAATGAGGCCAAGATCAAGGGAAATAGAGTGTGTGCAGTCGGTTCTACAGTGGCAAGAGCATTTGAGTGCAGTATCAGTACGGATCAGTTGCTTAATCCATTTGATGGTTGGGCGAGCAAGTTTATTTTTCCTCCATATGATTTCGTTATTGCGGATAGTTTGATCACTAATTTTCATGAGCCCGAGAGTGTTTTGCTAATGCAAACCACGGCCTTTGGCGGACACGATTTGATTATGCACGCATACAATGAAGCTGTAAAAGAGAAGTATCGCTTCTTTTGTTATGGTGATGCCATGTTGATTTTAGGTTGATGTTGTGGGAGCTCCCTTACTGCTCATTCCACCACTCACACAGCTGAATACTCCGTATCCTGCCACTGCTTATTTAAGTGGTTTTTTGAAACAACAGGGCTACTCTTCGCGCCAAGGTGACTTGGGATTGGATATGGTGCTCGAGGTGTTTCATCAAGAAGGTTTGAAGTCTTTGTTTGATGAAATTGTTGCTTGCTTTTCAGTTGATAACTTATTCAACGGTCGCATCATCGCAAATCGCAGATTGTATGAGCAAACCATCGATGATGTAATAGCCTTTTTACAGAACAGGAATTATACAGCCGCTTATCGGATAGCAGCGGGGAAGTACTTACCCCAAGGTAATCGATTTAATCAAGTAAAAGATTTAGACTGGTACTTTGGAAACATTGGGGTTCAAGATAAGGCACGCTATTTTTGTACATTGTACTTAGAAGATCTTTCCGATTTGATTCAAGAAACGGTGGGTCCTCATTTTGGTTTTTCAAAATATGCGGAGCGAGTGGCCCGCACGGCTGTTAGCTTTTCCCCAATTGAAGTGGCGTTGAACCAAGAGCTCAATTATTTTGATTCCATATTGTGGAAGTGCTTGCAACGATATTTTCAGGATGAAGTCCCAAGTTTGGTTGGATTTACTGTTCCATTCAGTGGAAACCTTTATGGAGCATTGAAGTGTGGTCAATGGATTAAAAAGTATTATCCTGAGGTGAAAATTGCTTTGGGAGGCGGTTATGCCAATACAGAGTTGAGAGAGCTCAGTGATCCAAGAGTTTTCCAGTATGTAGATTACATTACATTGGATGATGGCGAGGGTCCTATCCTGCAGATACTTAAACAATTGAATGGCTCTAATAGCGAAAATATTTTTAAACGAACTTATCACTTGATGGAGGGTCTAGTTGTATTCGAAGACAACGCTACGGTTAAAGACTTTTCACATGTTCAAAAGCCGGCTCCCATTTATCATGGTTTACGATTAACCGAATATTTATCTGTGATTGACATGCCCAATCCTATGCACCGATTGTGGAATGATGGCAGATGGAATAAATTAACCGTTGCGCATGGTTGTTATTGGAAAAAATGCAGTTTCTGTGATGTAACCCTGGATTATATAGGAAGATATGAGCGAACTACCGCGGTTCACTTTGTGGATCAGATGGAAGCATTGATTGCGGAGACTGGTGAAAAGGGTTTTCATTTCGTTGATGAGGCTGCTCCGCCTGCAGCTTTGCGTGATATTTCATTGGAGATTTTAAGAAGAAATTTGCAGGTTTCGTGGTGGGCGAATATTCGATTTGAAAAGTCTTTTGATCCTGATCTGTGTGCACTGCTCGCCGATGCGGGCTGTATTGCTGTGACGGGAGGATTGGAAGTGGCAAGTCCGAGAATTTTGGCTTTGATAGATAAAGGGATTTCGATTGATCAGGTAGCCAAAACTTGTCAGGCTTTTGTACAATCTGGAATTTTGGTACACGCTTATTTGATGTATGGATTTCCCACCCAAACGGTACAAGAGACAATAGACTCATTGGAGGTGGTAAGGCAATTATTTCAGAATAACTTGCTTCATTCGGGCCATTGGCACCAGTTTGCAATGACGGTACATAGCCCTGTCGGAAAGAATCCTGAGAAATATGGAGTTGTGAAAACAGGACCCGTGTTTGACGGATTTGCCAATAACGATCTTTATCATGATGATCCAATGGGTGCTGAACATGAGGTATTTTCAGATGGTTTAAAAAAGGCTCTGTACAATTATATGCATGGTGTTGGAATCGATTGGCCTCTGAGGAAGTTTTTTAATTTTTCTATTCCTGAGCCCTTGGTGCCAAGGTCGTTAATTGAGAAGAGCATTAAGAGAAAGCCACTGGATGAACCAGAAAAACATGGATACAGATTTTGTTTTTTTGAAGTCCAATTGAGCTTGGGTAGGCAACTTGGAGGAAATAAAGAGGTCAAGATTCATCATCGAAGAGGCACTGAGGTGATAGAAATCCCCATCAGAGTGGCTGAGTATTTGAAGGAAAACT
>CANHWU010000165.1 GCA_947464415.1 Flavobacteriales bacterium | reverse complement strand
GTCTTCTTTCAATGCATAAAACCGCAATTCCAATGGACCCTTTTCACCTTGATAGATTTCACCGAAAGGCACATATTGTGCGATGCTCAGATTTACCCCGTAGTTATTGATTGGATTCTTCACCACCCATTGGTACATGGTTTTATCGCCCCTATCCACTGTCTTCTCCAACCGGCCGCTCGACACATCCATGAGTGGTTTGGGCACCGTCACACTAATGCGCATGCTATCGGGCTCATCATACATGTGATCCTTACACGGCCACCACACACTGGCCCCTAAACCCTGGCAAGAAGTAGCAATAAAATCCTTTCCGTTGCTATCCTTGTCCCAAGTGAATCCCCCCACCCAAGGAGCGTTGAAAGCCCTTCTCGGCTTACCCTCGTATTGCACCCGCAAAACATGACGTTCCCCTTTGCGTATGGTGTTTTTGAGATAGACATGATACACATACTCCGCTCTGCGATGCACACTGTCCACTGGGTTGCCATCCAGGGTAGCAACCTTCCATAGAAGCGGCGTTTGCAGATCGATTTGTAAAATCTTTCCATCCTGCAAAGCGGTGAAATAAATCTCGTTTTCACCGACAATGGTTTTGGTAGCGGGCAGCACTTCGATGTGCAAATGATAATAGGTAAGGTCCCACCAAATGCGCTCCGGGGTAATGCTACCGCGAAGGGTATCTTCCAACCGGTATTTTTTCTGTTGGGCAAAAATTGTATTGCAACACAACATTGCAATGAGTAATAGACATCCTCTCATCTTGGCTAAAATAAAAAATAGCCCTTACATTTGAGCAATAAAAATCTAAACAATTGTCAATCAAATGCCATCTGTTTCATCCATTCATCAAGAAATTCAACAAGCTTTGCTCAAAATAGCGACGGCGGAGAGAAAAAAATCCACCTTACAATTTTTCAAAGAGCCGATTCAATGTTATGGAGTAAGCAATCCCGATGCGAAAAGCATTGGAACGATCTATTACCAAAAGATCAAACAATGCGATAAAGCCTTTATATGGGAAATAGCAGAGGCCTTATTGGCCAGTGGATGGATAGAGGAAGGCATGATCGCCTGTCAATGGGTATTGAAAAGGAAAAAAGAATTTACTTGGGAAGACCGCTTGATTTTTGAAAGATGGATACAATTGTACGTGCACAATTGGGCGATCTGTGATACCTTTTGCAATCAGAGTGTGGGGGCCTTGATTATGCAATTTCCTGAAGCCACAGAGCTGTTGTATTCTTGGACAACGAGTGAAAATCTTTGGGTCCGACGGGCGGCGGCTGTTTCCTTGATTGTGCCTGCCAAAAGAGGATCCTTTCAAACGGTAATTTTTGACATCTGTAATTTGCTGCTCACCGATACCGAGCCGATGGTACAGAAGGGGTATGGATGGCTATTGAAAGTTTACAGCCAACGCCAATTGCAAAAAGTATATGACTATGTAATGCGCTATGAAGACATCATGCCACGCACCGCTTTTAGATATGCGATAGAGAAAATGCCGGCCGCGATGAAGGACAGAGCGATGGGGAGGGGTTAGTGAAAATGCAAATCCCCAAACTCCATAAACCGCTTCCAATCATACATGGTAATATCATGATCTCCCTTTCTGACATGATACCCTATAGGCAGTCCTGTGAGGATTTGCGGTTGATTTACTGCAGGGAATTGACAAGGCGTTTTTGGTGATTTTGCATACAGCGCATACACTTCCTGGGCATAACACCAAGATAAGTATTCGCCTTCTGGATCGGCCCATTCATCTTGGATAGCGCTGGCTACATACAAGGGCCTTGGCGCTACCAGGGCCAATAGCATCTGCTGATCCAATGCCAACCGTTCTTCATGTTTTGCATAGTGCCTACAGCGTCTCGCAAACCAATACGGAAATCGCTTGGTGATGCGATAGACATCCTCCCCCACTGGTCTTTTGGATTGGGCCGCTCCCAAACATCCCGAATTGTTGCTGATCACCATGTCCCATCGGCTGTCGGTGACGCCTGCCCAAAGAGCGGCCTTGCCTAATCTTGAGTGTCCTACCACTATCCTAGGCACTGACTTTGACAATGTGGGAGACTTTTCCAATGCCGTCATCATTTGATTCAATCCCCACGCCCAAGCTCCAATAGCCCCTGAAGCATGTCGGTTGAAACGCCTCGAATGAACATCAAACTGCAATACTCCCTTTCTAAAATGCGCTCGATGATCTGGAGCAAAATCGCCTGCATAACAAGTAGCTAAGGCATAACCCGATGCCATGATCTCTGCAATGGGCCATCGCCATGCCGAGGTGCCTCTGGAAGCTTCTGTCAATTGATGATTGACAATCTTGAATTTTTCATTGGCAGGAATATAAGCGGTATTGAAAGGGATCGACTTGAGCGTATCCATGGTGGCATTGCCATAGAAATTCAAGCTTACAAAAACTCCTTTGACCGCCTGCTCTCTGGGGATAAACAACGTCATCGGCACCTCCATTTGGATGCGCCCTTTGAGCGTATCCCTCCACACTAAACTCCATTCTTGATGCAGCACAGATGTGGTACCATAATGGACCTCTTCTTGCATCACCAATCTGCGCTGTAAGACAAAGCTAGAAGGAATCTTAACCTGCATTCCGTATATCTCTTGTTCGAAATAGTAGAGAATCTCCGCTCTTCTTTCCATTTCCCAATCCAACGCTGAGTTAATCTTGTGACCTTGAAAAGTGGTCAACAAATCATCCTGTTGAGCGAATATTGCATTGACTTGAAATACAACCAAAAGAAAAAACAAAAGATTCCCTTTCATCCTACACTACTTCAGCAAAGACCAAGCAGACTGATTGTTGATTTTGATCTGAAGCACCAAGAAATGAACCAACACACCCGTAAAGGAAAAGATGAAGTCCGTCAACTGATGATTGGCCATATAGTTGACAGAGGCGGTGATCATGGTGCAAAGAATGATTCCATGAAATCCTATTTTCTTCCACTGCCACAATTGAACGAAACAAAACACCAAAGCCAAAGAAACCAAACCTTCAGTCAAAAAATAATTGGGCGTTAACTCCATTCTATTTTGGCTAAACTCCTTCATCGCTTGGGGCAACAAATCTCTCATGAGAATATACCCTAGCCCCACAATGGCATTGATCACCATACCAAAAATCAACCATGCAGTAACACATCCATGTCGCTTTTGCATAGATGGTGCGTCATTATTGTCTGTTGCATTCTTGATGGGGTCGCTTGTCCAATTCTCCATGTGGCGAAGATAAAGCATGAATTTTGAGATTAAATGTGTATGTTTTACACAACCTCTATTATTTTTGCTCCGTAACCTAAAATAATCATGCGCGAAATTCAATTCAGAGAGGCCATTTGTGAGGCCATGACAGAAGAAATGAGAAGAGACGAAACCGTCTTTTTATTGGGAGAAGAAGTGGCGGAATACAATGGAGCCTACAAAGCATCCAAAGGTATGCTGGACGAGTTTGGGCCTAAGCGCGTTATAGATACACCAATTGCCGAATTAGGATTTTCAGGAATTGCGGTAGGTGCTGCCATGAATGGACTTCGCCCGATTGTGGAATTCATGACATGGAACTTTGCCATCCTTGCAGCTGACCAAATCATTAATTCCGCCGCGAAAATGCTACAAATGAGCGGTGGGCAATACAATGTTCCCATCGTTTTCAGAGCACCCAATGGACAAGCAGGGCAATTAGCGGCCACTCATAGCCAAAGTTTTGAAGCATTCTATGCGCATGTTCCTGGCTTAAAAGTAATTACCCCATCCAATCCGTATGATGCCAAAGGATTGTTGAAAGCGGCCATTCGAGACAACGATCCTGTGGTATTCATGGAGTCCGAAAAAATGTATGGTGACAAAGGCATGGTTCCCGATGGAGAGTACATTTTGCCCATCGGTGTGGCCGATATCAAAAGAGAGGGTACTGATGTTACTTTGGTTTCTTTCGGGAAAATAATGAAAACCGCGCTTGCTGCGGCAGAGGAATGCGAGAAGGAAGGAATCAGTGTAGAGGTAATCGACTTGAGAACCATCCGTCCATTGGATATCGATACTATTATTCAATCAGTAAAGAAAACCAATCGTTTGATCATTTTAGAAGAAAGCTGGCCGGTAGCGAGCATATCTACTGAAATCGCCTATCGCGTGCAGCGTAACGCTTTTGACTATTTAGATGCGCCTATCCGTCGTTTGACACAAACCGACACTCCTTTTGCCTTTGCCACCACCTTGATAGAGGCCGCTTTGCCTCAAATCAAAGATGTGGTGCAAGCCGCTAAGGAAGTGTGCTATCGTTAAGGTATGACTCCCGCGTCTCAAGAAAATAGCAGAAAGAAAATCATTGAGGCGATACAGCAGCAACAAAATCATTGGACAGTTGACTCTCTGTCAAGTGGTATTCTTGAAGGAAATATCACGGCCCTTTCAGCGGCCATTACATTTTCAGAAAGTACAAGAAAAATAGACCGCGCTCTCATCGATGAGGTGATAGAGCAAGTAATGCTGCGTCCGAAAAACACCTATCGCATCGGCATTACGGGAGTGCCTGGGGTAGGCAAAAGCACCTTGATTGAACAGCTGGGATTAGAATGGATCCAACGCGGACATAAAGTGGCGGTACTGGCCATTGACCCCACCAGTCCTATAACACAGGGCAGTATTCTGGGAGATAAAACAAGAATGGAGCAGTTGTCTTTGAATACAAACGCTTTCATTCGCCCTAGCCCGTCTTCGTTATCACTAGGCGGAGTAACCGCTCACACGCATGAAGCGAT
>CANHWU010000164.1 GCA_947464415.1 Flavobacteriales bacterium | reverse complement strand
AGGTGAGACCGTTGTCTGCAGCGCCATTACAATCATCGTCCAGACCATTGCAGGTTTCTGCAGCACCCGGATAGATCGCAACAACGGCATCATTACAATCGGTATTGGTGGTCACCATACCTGCAATAGCAGTGCAAGAACTAGTGGCAGTGCCGGCGCCAAAGCCATCCCCATCAGAGTCGTTGTAATAATTGACAAAAGTGATACCATTGTCTGCAGTGCCATTACAATCATCGTCCAGACCATTGCAGGTTTCTGCAGCACCCGGATAAATCGCAACATCGGCATCATTGCAATCGGTATTGGTGGTCACCATCCCAGCGATAGGAGTGCAAGAACTAGTGGCAGTGCCGGCGCCAAAGCCATCGCCGTCCAAGTCATTGTAGTAATTGAGGTTATTCAATACCGTCATCGTCAATGTATTGCTTGTTGCGGTGCTGCTGCTTTGACAAGTGTTGTTCGCCGTGAGCACACAAGTAATCTGATCGCCATTGCTCAAGCTACTATTGCTGTAATTGGTGGAACTCGTACCTACATTTATTCCATTGCGTTTCCATTGATACGTGGGAGAGGTACCCCCATTGATCGTACTGGCTGTGAAGTTAGCCACTGCTCCCGAGCAAATGCTAGTGGATGCAATGCTAATAGACAGAGCGGGGGAAACATTGGGAATCACCACTACACTGGAGGCCGCTGAAGTGGCTGAGCAACCATTCATGTCTGTTACCGTTACACTATAGCTCCCTGACACCGAGATACTGACAGAAGCCCCCGAAGCTCCGTTGCTCCAAGAATATATCGGATAGGTCATTGAGGTAGACATCGTGACGCTTCCGCCTTGACAAAAAGTTAATGGGCCAGAGGACACAACAGTTGGTGCTGGCAAGCTCAATGTACTGAGCACCACCGGATCCGATTCCTCAACACAAGTTCCAGAGGCGGTGGTAAAGACCACGGTATAACTGCCCGCGGTGGTTGCATTGTATGTCGAACCAGTGGCACCCGAAATGGCTACACCATTCTTTTTCCACTGATAAGTTCCATTCGCAGGACAACTGAGCACGGCGGTTAATGTTTTAGTCCCAGGTACACAAATAATGGGGGTTCCTGAATAGGTAATCCTGGGCAGAGGACAAAGCGTTTTAATGGAGTAATCTTCCCCTTCATCCCAACCCGTGGGCAATTTCCTGAGTGTCGCTCTAAATTTCGTGGTGGTGTTCGGTAGCGCTGAACACGGTACACTGATCGTCTTAGCATATTCGATCGCATTGGATAAAGGCCCAATGAGCACAATGGGCTCTTGGTCCGATTGAGCAGAGGGAACTTGATAGAGCGGCGTTCCTTCACTGTAATCGAAATAATAAAAAGTTTCAAAAATATTATCCCCATCCCAATCGAATTCCATCCTCGCTACGTGATTAAACATGGATGGCTTTGCTGCCTTATTCATCTTCAATTCAAGCTTCATCTCATCGCCTGCGCGCACCTTTGGCACCAAACCGGTAAATAACATTCCGCTCGTAAAGTCAGCGTAATTAAAAGCCTCGTTAAAGGTTGGATTCCAGTTGACTAAATATAAGGCTTCACCAATATCCATACGCACCTCGAGCATACTCGTTGTTGCGTCTAATCCTTCCGGACCGTTGGTATTAGAAATCAACAAGGGAACAAATTCATCATTGGTCAAGTCCTTCTTGGAAAGCACTACACGAGTGATTCTTGAACCTACTTCCATTCCCAATTCGGGTTCTTCATAACAAGACATTGTATTAGTGGATGAATTGGCTGTAAGTGCAAAGGGACCCACATAATAATCAGTTCCCGTAGTGTTGTCAAATACTCTGCACCGAACATTCCCACTGCTGGTGGGTGAGAAAGACAGTGATGTAGAGGCAGAAGCTCTATTGATGATATTCACACGATAATCCTCAGTTTCTCCCCATTCATACAAAGCTCCTGGCGGAGCAATGACATCAAAACTACAAATTATACGCAACCGCGTCACCCCATTGATGGCTCGTGCAGGAATGGAAAATGTACCCGAAACCGAACCTGCAGACGTGAGGTTAGCGCTCGTGAATACGTTCTCATCCAAATCATTGAAATCTCCGTCATGGTTAAAATCTATGTAAGCTGCGCAAAATGCGTCAATATCGGTATCGCAAGAAGCTACTGAAATAGTTATCGTATTGGAAGTGTTGTTTAAATTAACGATGGAAGGTGCCCCACTACCTGAAGTATAATCACTGTAGGCACCCTGAATAGAATTGGCACCCGTGCCTGTCTGTCCACAAACAGATGATTGATTCAGCGCTCCCAAGGTTACATTCACAATTTCCTCAAAATCATTATTGGTAGGGTAACTTGGAACATAATCTTGAGGTATGTAGCTTATCGAAGGGTTAGTAATATTTACATAGGTGGTAGGCGTGCTGGAGGGTGCAAACTGCCATCGAAAACTCAAGGAGTTATCCGCAAGAAAATCAGGTAACTGTTGCTGCCCGAACACTCCCGAGTGATCCAATGACAAACACACTTCTTCACCTATACAAAAGCTTTGATCACCGTCACAACTGACTATATTGAGCGCGGAAGAACTATACGCTTGATCGAACGTAGGTAAAGTGTAACTGATTTCCACCAAAGGCTTCACAGCACCTGTGTACCAAATTGGAGTGTAATTACTCCATGTTTGCACATTTCCCGGACTTGAAAAACTCTGAAATCCGTCTGAGCTAAGGGATGAACTCATTTGAAAATAAATCTCCAATCCCTCTCCATCGTATTCAAAAGATTCACTCAATGAAATAATCACATCTGAGGTATTGGTAGCGCTGGGAGAAATTGCACAATTCCCCAACCAATGTACATCTCCAGTTACATTATTCCATGGATTCAACTCATTCAAATCACAGTGAGAAACATTCTTCATCCACACTTCCACAATTTGTCCACTAGGAATGGTGATTGGGCTAGTCAACGTATATTTCAATTTGGTAATCATCCCTTTTTTGCGCAGGCCCAATTCACATGCATCATAGTATGTAGCTACCCTATTCACGGATTGTCCATTGATTTTTGTTGGACCCCAACCATTGGGTAGGATCTGTGCTACATTGGTAGGCCCCACCATTCTGGTGTAGGTCTGTGCATCGAATTCCCAGGAACAACAAAAACAAATCAAAAGGAAAATATAATTTTTCATACGCTAAGGATTGAATAGTAAAGATAAACGAAAAAAACATTCTTCCATTGATCTCTTCTGGTTAACAAAAAAAATCACCAGCTGGCAATCGCCAATGGATTGATCATCCATGCTTACTTTCGCAAAAAAATAAAAATGGATAAGAAAAACAAGGTCCTTCTTCTCGTAACATTTTGCTTGTATCTCTTGAACTTATTCATCAGCCCTGGTTTCAATGGGGGGGCCGATAGTATTACCCACTACCAGATCTCCAAATACTCTTGGATCCATCATTACTTATTGATGGATCAATGGGGTAAACCCGTATTTACCATTTTGTCCTCCCCCATCGCGCAATGGGGATTTACTGCGGTAAACCTTTTGAACATCCTACTCATCTTCTGGGGTGCTTGGCTGAGCTATGCAATCGGTAAAAACTTATCACTTCGACATGCTCAATGGCTGCCCTTTATGGTACTATTTACTCCTATTGTCGCGGGTAATTCCATTTCAGGACTTACTGAACCCATTTGCGCAATGTTTTTAATTCTCTTTCTTTATTTCGCTACCCGAGAAAAATGGATAATCGGCTCGCTGATTGTAGGCTTTATGCCCTTCGCTCGCAGCGAAGGATTTGTTATTCTCACTTTGATCATGGTTTTCTTTTCTTTCACCAAAAGATGGAAATACATTCCCTATCTTCTAGTCGGCACCCTTATATTTAACAGCCTCGGGTTTTGGATGACGGGAAAGGCCCTTTGGATATTCGATAACAACCCCTACATCAACACAGGGATTAAAGTGTATGGAAGCGGAAGTTTTTTTCATTTCTTTGAGTTGGCCCTTCCCATTTTTGGAATCGCCTTTATTCCATTATTAATCGCTACTCTACGGCAATTTCCCAGATTCAAGCATCTTTTCAGCGCGGAAGGGGAGAACTTGCAAAGTCAAATTTGGTTTTGGCTGATCACTGGTTCATTTTGGGGCTACTTCATGGCGCATACTGTCCTTTGGTGGCAAGGCATGTGGGCCTCATTAGGTTTGATCAGAGTGATGTTTGTGATTGCCGTTCCTGCTGCTCTTTTGGCACTCAAAGGTTGGGAATGGATAGAAGAAAAATGGTTAGGACCATACCCGAAGAGCAAGATTATCTTTATTGGACTCATCGTCGCAGGCCCCTTTGTGATGCGGCTATTTCAACTTCAAGAAATTCAAATCTACCCTCCGCTGGGAATCGAAGAACAGGTGAACAAAAAATTGCATGCCGCCTTGATTCAAAAATATTCCATCCCGGAACACAAAACTTTTACCGCTCATCCGTATTTGAATTTGTTGCTCGATCTAGATCCCTTCGATACGGCAGTCAATGACCGTTTGCACCAGTGGAGAACCGCCCAAAAAGGTGATTTGGTGATTTGGGATGGACACTTTGGGCCCAATGAAGAGCAAGTTTTTCAACAAGAATTGGATGCGGATTCCACTTTTCAACTCAGCCTAGTGATTGAACCTGACCAGCCGTTTTACACTTTGAATAATCTACTGTATACCATCCGTGTGTATGAAAAAAAATAAGGGGCCAGGCCCCTTATTTTCATCTCCTCTTATTTCACTATTTCCTTGACTCCTCAATGATATAGATCAAATGCTGACGATGCGCCTTGGT
>CANHWU010000163.1 GCA_947464415.1 Flavobacteriales bacterium | reverse complement strand
GGATTTTCTCAATACTCATCTTCATTGAAGAAGAAATCTTCTTTGGTAGGATAGTCTGGCCAGATATCTTCTATGCTTTCAAACACCTCTTCATCATCTTCTATCTGTTGTAAATTTTCAACTACTTCCAATGGAGCTCCCGCTCTCATCGCATAGTCAATCAATTCATCTTTTGTGGCTGGCCAAGGTGCATCTTCCAAATAAGAGGCTAATTCAAGTGTCCAATACATACCGATTACGTTTTAAAAATTAATACTTTCACTGCTCACTCATCCCACTTTTGCGCGAAAGTAGGATTTTCATTGGAAAATACAACATTTTTTTTAAAAAACCAAATTTAGGGCTTCCAAAATTGCTCTTGAACCCCCTGATCCTTTGAGATGTAGCGCGATAGAGTGAAATAATAATCAGAAAGACGATTCAGAAAAACCATCAATTCTGATTGAATCGGAGACTGATGGTGCAAATACCACAACGATCGCTCCGCTCTGCGGCAGACACAGCGGATAATATGGGCTTGACTGATGGCAACACTTCCTCCAGGCAAGGTAAAATGCTGGATAGGAGATAAATTGTGTTCTAGCGCATCGATGGCAGATTCTAACTTTTGAATATCGTTATTTTCAATTTTGGGCATATTCATCTTGGCCTCTAAACCCGGCTCTACCGCCAACCAACTGCCCAAAACAAACAATCTATCCTGTATCCACAGCTGAAATTCCAAGGCTTCGTCCAAAGGCTTCCAAAGATCCCTCAACATCCCCACATGGGAGTTCAATTCATCCACATTACCATAGGCCTCAATGCGCGCATCAAACTTGTCTAATCTCAATGAACCTAGTATTCCTGTAGTTCCATCGTCCCCTGTTTTCGTGTAGATTTTCATGTAAAAACCGAATTAAAAATTTATGATGCTAATATACCGCTTGCGTCCTATTTTTGTGACTTACTGCAAATAACGGATGAACGAGGCAAAACAAGAGCGATATGACCGAGCTTATTTAAAAATGGCACTGGAATGGGCTAAATTATCTCATTGCGAGAGAAAAAAAGTAGGTGCCTTACTCGTCAAAGATGGGATGTTGATTTCTGATGGATACAATGGAACTCCGAGTGGATTCCCTAATGTTTGTGAAACGGATGAGGGAGAAACCCATTGGTATGTGCTACATGCAGAAGCCAATGCCATTACCAAAATTGCCAAATCCACCAATAACGCCAAAGATTCTACGTTATACATCACCATGTCTCCATGTAAAGATTGCTGTAAGCTGATTTTGCAATCCGGAATCAAAAGAATGGTGTACATAGATGAATACAAAGACACCACTGCCATAGCGTTTTTAAAATCAGCTGGACTTGAAGTAGTAAGAATTCCCAACCCTTGATCCCATGGAAGAAAAAGAAAACATAGCAATTCAAGGGGAAGGTAATCCCAAACCCACCAGAAGGAGACCTAGAGCATCGAATGCTCAACCTCTATATTTTGGAGCAACTTTGATCGTTGGTATTCTGATTGGAACTTATCTCGCAGATACCAATCTTCTCACCATCAAAACGGGCGCGGAAGAAAATCCCAATAAGCTCGTCACATTGATTGACTATATCGAAGAAACTTATGTGGACAGTGTGGATAAAAAGCGACTCATCGATGACGCCATTGAATCCATTCTATCTCATCTAGATCCTCATTCATACTATATCAATCCCGATGAACTTGCGGTGACCAAAGAGAAAATGAATGGCGAATACCAAGGGATCGGAATGGAATTCATGGTACTGAGAGATACACTCCGCGTGGTGAAAACCATGAACAATAGCCCTGCGCAGAAAGGCGGTTTGCAAATGGGCGACAAAATTATAGAGGTAGATGGAAAACTCATTGCCGGTCAAAAAATCAACAGCGACAAAGTTCAAAAACTGATCAAAGGAAAAGCGGGAAGTGAAGTCAAATTAACCGTTTTAAGAAAAAGCGAGAGCGCCCCATTGAATATTACCTTACAGCGCGGCAATATTCCCATTGAAAGCGTAACGGCAACCTACAAAATCGCTCCTGGCGTGGGATATCTGAAAATAGAGAGCTTCGCACACACCACCTTTGAAGAGTTTCAAGCAGCCATGAGGCAGCTCATTGCTGAGGATTGCCAGTCCGTGGTAATCGATTTGAGAGGGAATGGAGGTGGTTTGCTAGAACAATCCTTTTTGATTGCAGAATCATTTTTACCCAAAGACAAATTGGTTCTTTTTACCAAAGGAATGCATTTCCCCCAAAAAAATTATATCACTACCCAAGATGGTGAATTCAGAAATATGGAAGTAACCGTTTTGGTGGATCAAAATTCCGCATCGGCCAGTGAGATTCTGGCGGGCGCATTGCAAGATTGGGACAAGAGCACAACTGTGGGAAGAAGGACTTTCGGAAAGGGGCTCGTACAACACGAAATTGAGTTACCAGATAGAAGTGCATTCCGATTAACCATTGCCCGATACTATACCCCCACCGGCAGATGCATTCAAAAGCCCTACAGTGATAGCACAGACTACGGTGATGACTTCGCACACCGTTATGTTTCTGGAGAGCTGTTCAACAAAGACAGCATTGCTAAACACGATAGTCTGAAATTTACCACCCCTGGAGGAAAAACCGTTTATGCCTCTGGCGGTATTACCCCAGATATTTTTATTCCATTAGACACCTCCAACACCATTTTATTAACCAAAATTGCTTCCACCTCCATCATACGAGATGCTAGTTTTGAATTCATTGAAAACAATAAAAAAGCGTTGGCGAAATATAAAAACGAAGACGAATTTGTAGAGAAGTTTAAAGTCCCTGAAAGCCTTTTGCAACAAGTTTTCAAAGAACTTAAAAAAGCTGAAATACCACTTCAACAAAGAGAATGGAATGCTGGGAAAGAGGAGGTGCGGAACCGTTTAAAAGCCAACATCGGCCGATACTTATATTCCAACAATGTCGTTCAAAAAGTAATTTTTTCTGAGGACAGAGAATTGCAAAAAGCAGTTGAAATCACCAGAAACAAGATCAAAAAAGAAACTAAATCAAAAAAATAAATGGAGATCAGACGCACGCCAATATTCACCTTGGGCAAAAACGAGCGTCTAAAAAATAGAAAACCCATAGAAGCTTTGTTTCAAAAAGGGGATTCTATTAAAACTACTTCGTTCATTTTGTTGTATCAAAAGTCAACCTTTCAAAATGAACCATCCATAAAAATGATGTTCATTGTCAGCAAAAAAAACTATGGGCTCGCCCATGATAGAAACCAAATCAAAAGGTGGATGAGAGAAGCGTATCGTACTCAAAAATTATCCATACTAAAAAAAGTAACTGAAAAACAACAGTCTTGGGATGCCGGCATCATGTATACTGGAAAAAAATTACCCAATTTTGATTACGTTCAATCCAAAATCAAAGAACTTTTGATGCATTGGGAAGCCAAAATTGCAGAATCTGAATAATATTTCTATGTTCAAATCACTATCCAACAGAGTTAAAATTGCGCTAATTGCAGCGCTCAGCGTCATTTCTATTGCCGCCACGCAAACAGATACCCTTTTTGAGGTGACGAAAAATATAGAAATCTTTACCGATGTTTATCGCACCCTACAAGAATCATATGTTGATGAGCCAGCCCCCGGCAGTTTAATCAAAGCCGCGATTGACGCAATGCTCAACAAGTTGGATCCATATACTATTTATTACCCCGAATCACGGATAGAGGAAGCCACCTTTATGCAAACTGGGCAATACGGCGGAATTGGAATCAATACGCTAAGAAGAGAAGATAAAATACTCATCACCGATGTATATAAAGGATTTGGTGCAGACAAAGCTGGACTGAATATAGGAGATATGATCATCGCTATTGAAGGGCAGTCTATCGCTAATCTCACCGATGACGAATCCGGACGATTGATCAAAGGACAGCCAGGCACTTCGGTAAAACTCGAATTGATCCGAGCTATTTCGGGTAAAAAAGAAACGATTACTGTTTCCAGAGAATCCGTAAAAAATAAAGATGTCCCTTATTTCGGAATGGTACCCAATACCTCAACTGGATACATCAAACTAGAAGGTTTTACCCAAACCGCCTCTGGAGAAGTGAGAGAGGCACTTACCACCCTAAAATCACAAAATATTCAACAGCTCATCCTAGATTTGAGAGGCAATGGCGGGGGACTTCTCCGAGAGGCGGTCAATATTGTAAACCTATTCGTTCCTAAAGGATCTGCAATCGTAGAAACCAGAGGAAGAATTGAAGAATGGAAAAACCAATATGCCGCCGCCATGGATCCATTGGACACCGCCATTCCCCTGATTGTATTGATTGACGAGAAATCTGCCTCCGCCAGTGAAATTGTATCCGGCGCTTTGCAAGATTTGGACAGAGCAGTGGTGTTGGGAAAAGAATCCTTCGGAAAGGGTTTGGTGCAACAAACGGTGGACTTAGCCTACAATGCGAAAATGAAGCTTACCGTAGCCAAATATTATATCCCCAGTGGAAGATGTGTGCAACGATTAGATTATTCTCACCGCGACTCAGAAACGGGTAAAGTCAACGCCATGGCGGATTCTGCATTGAAAGTTTTTCAAACTCAAAAAGGAAGGAAAGTAATAGACGGAAGAGGTATTCAACCCGATGTTGCTTTTGAAGACAACTCCCAATCCGCCTTTATTAAAGAACTCGGAAAAAAATTCATCATTTTCGACTTCATCACTCAATCGGTTGGCGATCCGACGAAAGCCAATATCGACATTGATACTACCGGGAATTTCAATCTGAATAATGAACAATGGAACCAGTTTATTCAATTTTGTAAAAACAATCCCGTG
>CANHWU010000162.1 GCA_947464415.1 Flavobacteriales bacterium | reverse complement strand
TTTTCCGTTTCGAAATTCAAAAGCTTGATGGGATGTTTCTTCAATGTAAAATGATCCCCTAAAGAAATCACTTCCTGCGAAGGAGAGAAATGAATATATCGATACAGCTGAGCATAACTTTCAGATTTTGCCATCAGCTCTTCCACCAATTTTTTATCCATCGGATACGGCTCAATGCCGTGGTAATCGATTGATTTCTGCTTATTCAAATAAGTAAGAATTACATTCAAACCGGTGCCCAATCCCACTTCCAACAAGCTGATTGGCTCAGCGGAGCAATGATGCAATCCCTGGTGAATAAAGACATGCATTGACTCCTGCATTGCGCCATGCCGTGAATGATAGGTTTCTTCTACCTCAGGAATGTGAATTGTCCAAGATCCATCTGCAGTTTGCAGTAAACACTTGTCGTTTGTATTGTTCACCAATTGGGTGTTCATAGCTTTGTTTTCGATAGATTTCATCTACGCAATGCGTGTTTACTTTTGATTAGAAATTCAATGTTATGGCAAAAAAAACAAAACCGTCAGAAAACAAAAAAAAGAAGAGCATCTTAAATGCGAAAAGTCTTTCCTTTTTAGAAACTTATTTAAACAATGCATCTCCCACAGGGTTTGAATCCCCTGGCCAACAATTGTGGTTAGACTATATTCGACCCTATGTCGATGAATACATGGTAGATACCTATGGGACGGTTGTGGGAGTGATCAATCCAACGGCCAAATATAAAGTAGTGATAGAAGCACACGCTGACGAGATCGCATGGTTTGTGCACTACATCACGCCAGATGGATTCATTTATTTGAGGAGAAATGGCGGAAGTGATCACATGATTGCTCCCAGCAAGCGAGTGAATATTCATACCCCCAAGGGCATCGTAAAAGGGGTTTTTGGTTGGCCAGCCATACACGTGAGAACCCCAGAAAAAGAGGAGTCACCAAACATGCGCAATATCTTCTTAGATGTAGGCGCGGCCAACAAAAAAGAGGTGGAAGACATGGGCATTCATGTCGGTTGTGTTGCGACCTTCGATGATGAATTCATGGTATTGAATGATCGATATTACGTAGGAAGAGCTTTGGATAACCGTATCGGAGGATTCATGATTGCTGAAGTGGCCCGACTCATGAAAGAGAGAAAAGATAAGTTGCCTTTTGGAATTTATTTCACCAATTCCGTGCAAGAAGAAATAGGATTAAGAGGAGCAGAAATGATTGCCCATCGTATCAATCCAGATGTAGCGATTGTTACCGACGTTTGTCACGACAGTAGCACCCCGATGATGAATAAGGTGAGAGATGGAGAATTGAGTGCCGGAAAGGGGCCTGTGCTGAGCTATGGACCCGCCGTTCAAAATAATTTATTGAAGCACATCATTCAAGTGGCAGATAAAAACAAAATAGAAATTCAAAGACAAGCGGCCTCGCGGAGCACTGGCACGGATACAGATGCCTTTGCCTACAGCAATATGGGGGTTGCAAGTGCATTGATTTCATTACCCTTACGATACATGCATACAACGGTGGAGATGGTACATAAGGAAGATGTGGAAGCCGTGATAGAACTCATCTACGCCAGTGTAAAGGCCATTAAGAATGGTCAAGATTGGAGATATATAAAATAAGGAGCTCTTTTATTTAATTCCTATACTTCGGTGGAATTGACACTTGTCAATTCCACCATTTATTTAGAATTCTTACCTTTGCTCCACGATTAAATGAAAGTCGAACTTAAAAACTAAAACATGAATCATGTAGGCATCCGTCCCGAAGGCGCAACGCTCGATTACTTGGGACTAAAAAATTTGGCAGCGGCATTTTGGAATTTATCACCCGCAGAATTGGTAGAGGAAACCATTACCTTAGGACAAGGAAGTCTTTCAGACACCGGTGCATTGTGCGTAGATACTGGAGAATTCACGGGTCGCTCTCCCAAAGATAAGTTCATTGTAAAAGATGCCAATACTGAAAAATCAGTTTGGTGGAGTCAGTTTAACATCCCCTTTGAAAGTCAAAAATTCGATCAGCTGTTCGATCGCATGCGCGCCTATTTGGTGGGGAGAGAGGTGTATGTGAGAGATGCTTTTGTTTGTGCAGATCCACGATATAGAATGAATGTGCGTGTGGTAACAGAGTTCCCCTGGAGCAATATGTTCGCTTACAACATGTTCATGCGTCCCACCCAGGAAGAGTTGAAAAATATCCAACCCGATTGGCATGTCATCTGTGTTCCAGGATTCATGGCCGATCCCGAAACGGACGGAACCCGTCAACACAATTTCGCGGTGATCAATTTCACCAAGAAAATGGCGATTATCGGTGGAACGGGTTATACAGGAGAAATTAAAAAAGGAATTTTCACGGTATTGAATTATGTCCTCCCCCACGAAAAAGGAGTATTGCCCATGCATTGCTCCGCCAATGTGGGTAAAGACGGAGACACTGCTGTGTTCTTTGGGTTGAGTGGAACAGGAAAAACTACGCTTTCATCTGATCCCAACCGTCAATTGATCGGAGATGATGAGCATGGTTGGACCGACTCTACCGTCTTCAATTTTGAGGGCGGGTGTTATGCCAAAACCATTGACCTGACCCGCGAAAAAGAGCCACAAATTTATGATGCCATTAAATTCGGGGCGATTTTAGAAAACATCGGCTTCCAAGAAGACGGAGTGACACCCAACTATTCGGATAGTTCTCGCACAGAAAACACCCGCGTTAGTTACCCTATTCATCACATTGACAACATCATGCAACCCAGTCTGGGCGGCATTCCTAAAAATATTTTCTTCTTAACCTGCGATGCTTTTGGTGTATTGCCTCCCATCAGCCAGTTGACCAAAGGACAGGCCATGTATCAATTCATTAGCGGTTATACCGCCAAAGTTGCGGGTACAGAAGCGGGTATCACGGAACCTACCACCACCTTCAGCGCTTGTTTTGGAGCGCCTTTCCTCCCCTTGCATCCCACACAATATGCGGAGATGATGGGAAAGAAGATTGACGAGTGTGGAGCCAAGGTTTGGTTGATCAACACCGGCTGGAGCGGAGGTTCCTATGGTACCGGAGAGCGCATGAAATTGAAATATACCCGTGCCATGATTACCGCCGCATTAGAAGGTAAATTGGACAATGTGGATTTCAAAACACATGAGATCTTTGGATTAGCGATGCCCACTACCTGTCCAGATGTTCCTAGCGAACTATTGGATCCAAAATCAACTTGGAAAGATGGAGCTGCTTATGACGCAAAGGCATCGGAACTCGCAGAGAAATGCGTGAACAATTTTGAGAAATTCAAAGAGTTTGCCAATGAAGAAATCATGGCAGCCTCACCAAAAGTGACCGCATGATCATTCCGAAAGGACCACTGACTTTAATTGAATTAAAAAAAATCTATCAATCCTCCGCCAAAATTCAATTGGCAGAGGATTGCTGGAAGGACATTGAAGCCTCTCGCCAATATTTAGATGCTACGGGTCAACCTGATCAGGCTCCCATTTACGGAGTGAATACAGGCTTTGGATCTTTATGCAATACGATCATTGCACCTGATGATTTGAGTACCCTTCAGAAGAATTTACTGATTTCCCATGCTTGCGGAATGGGAGAAAAAGTTCCCAGTAAAATCGTTCGCTTGATGCTGCTGCTTAAAATCATTGGTCTTAGCCGCGGTTTTAGTGGAGTTCAGAGAATCACCATCGAAACCCTCATTGACTTTTATAACAACGAGATCTACCCTATTGTTTATCAACAAGGATCCTTGGGTGCTAGTGGTGACTTGGCTCCTTTATCCCACTTATGCTTACCGCTTATTGGACAAGGAGAAGCAAGGTACCAAGGGAAAATCATCTCTGGTGCGAAAGCATTAGAGATAATCGGAAGGGAAGAGATTGTCTTAAAGAGCAAAGAGGGATTGGCCTTGATCAATGGCACTCAATTCATGAGTGCATATGCCACTTACAATGTGTGGCGCGCGCAATCAATGGCTCCATTAGCCAATGACCTAGCTACATTATCATTGGAAGCGTACGATGGTCGACATGAGCCCTTCTTGCCGTATTTGCATTCAGTAAGACCCCATGGAGGACAGATAGCCGTAGGTGCGAAAATACTAGCCAATTTAACAGGTAGTCAAATTCAGGCGCAACCTAAAGCGCATGTGCAAGATCCTTACAGTTTTCGCTGTGTCCCTCAAGTGCATGGTGCCACTATAGATGCTATTGCCTATGCTGCGCAAGTGGTGGAAACCGAAATCAATTCAGTAACCGATAATCCCGTGGTTTTTGTAGAAGAAAACCAAGTAGTGAGTGGTGGACATTTCCATGGTCAACCCTTGGCTTTGGTGATGGATTTTCTATGCATCGCCATGGCGGAGTTGGGAAGTATATCCGAGCGAAGAGTCTATAAATTGATCGGTGGTCAAAGAGGATTACCCGCTTTTCTAACACCTAACCCCGGATTAAATTCCGGCTTCATGATTGTGCAATACACCGCCGCTTCTATTGTCTCGCAAAATAAACAACTATGCACCCCTGCGGTGGTGGATACCATTGATAGTAGCAATGGACAAGAAGACCATGTGAGCATGGGCGCCAATGCGGCCACCAAGCTACACCGAGTAATGGATAATATCGAAAAATTGCTCGGCATCGAATGGCTGACGGGAGCACAAGCGCTGGAATTTAGGAGGCCCCTCACCTCTTCAGAGGTTGTAGAAAATTATTTTCAGAAGATTAGACAGGTCATCCCCTTTATTCAGAACGATGTATTGATGTACCCCCTTATGCACCAAATACACCAGTTGGTGGAGTCGCTAGTAGAAGAGTAAAAAAAATTATAAAAACCAATCATTCGTTTTTTTTTAAATAA
>CANHWU010000161.1 GCA_947464415.1 Flavobacteriales bacterium | reverse complement strand
TCCAATTTATTTGATCATTTGTAATCCACCGTATTATCAAGATGCATTAGAATCAAATGATGAAGATCGAAACATGGCACGTCAAGAGCGTTTTTTAATGCCCGATTTGTTTTTGGAAAAGGCTTATCGGATAGGAAGTGATGATTGTCATTTGGCGGTGGTATTGCCATTGGATCGAAAGGAATATTGGAAAAAATCGGCAGAGCGGGTGGGGTGGCTATTATCGAGAGAATGTGCCGTCAAGGGCAACCAAGATGCCAAGGCCAATCGATTCCTGTTAGAATGGACCAAAACAAGCAAAGGGAGTGTATGGCATTCGGAATTGACATTAGAGGCCTCCAGAGGTGTGCGAACAAAGGAGTATCAGGCCTTGACGGCGGATTTCTATTTGTAAACGCGAGCTATCCATGAGGTGGGATGCAGCAACGGTCGGCAGATTTCCATAGGGATGATAATCTCTGGAGCGCCCATCACATAAGGTCCGATCTCGTATGCATTGTACATCAAATGCAATCCGTTTTCATTAAAAATAAAATGAGGAGAAAGAAAAAAGTCGTAATCGGATAAAGCAAAAATGGAGTCAGGGTCATTTTGTAACCATTCGAGTTGTGCAAATTTCTCGATCAATGGTAGGTGTTCGGGAGGGAAGCAATCTTCCAAATGGAGGATTTTTGAATGGGCGATATCAAAATTAAAAATTTGCGAAGATTGAAAAGCGTGTGCACCGCCCGTATAAGCGTCTAGTCCCACTGCAATGGTCAGAATTTCGGTATTTTCTGACATGTCGTACATGCCTAAGGACATATCGATGTAATTGTGCTTAAGCCAGTATTGAGCACCGGTAACATACATCTCTCTTGAATGATATTGAGGCTGTATCAAGAATGTATCCAACCAACTATTCCATTTAGGATCCATTTCGTCTTCAAAAAGTGTCAGGTAATACTCATAAAATGCCCTATCCAGAGTGCTATCCATGAGCATCTTCAATGCGATATGGGGCGTCTCTACATATAGGAATTCAAAATCAGCATGGCTGCACAGCGTGTCTGTAAACCAATTTATAGAGTCTGTTGGTTGTGTTAAATGCCAATTTCTTATAGTGCAATCGGTTATGGGAATATGCTCAGGAAACAGCCGAGGGTTCTGCGATCTTGCTTTGCTGTAAATCATCAGTGAGATGCAGCCCAACAGAATGAGCCATTTACTTTTCATGTCGGTAAAAGCGGGTAGAGGGGCTGTTTTTTTTAGAGCGCGATTCAGTGGCAATAGATTTTTGGACTTCATTAGGCTTCTCGAATGTTTTCGTCGAGTCCACCAGTAATACATTCAATTCCTCTATTTCAATTGGGGTGAGGTAACGCCACTTTCCCACAGGAATGTCCAATGTAACATTCATGATTCTCACACGTTTCAATTTTACCACTTCATAGCTGAGATACTCACACATTCTTCTAATTTGGCGATTCAGTCCTTGGGTGAGTATGATTTTAAATTCAAATTTTCCGGTTTCACGCACATAACATTTCCTGGTGATCGTATCGAGAATGGGCAAGCCATTGGACATTTTTCGGATGAAATCTTTGGTAATGGGTTTATCTACCCGAACGATGTATTCTTTTTCATGGTGATTGGAGGCCCTCAAGATTTTATTGACGATATCACCATCATTGGTAAGAAATATCAGACCCTCACTGGGTTTATCCAATCTACCGATGGGGAAAATTCGAGTAGGGAATTGAAGATAGTCTATGATATTATTTTTTTCCTTTGGATCTGAAGTGCAGACAACACCAACGGGTTTATGAAAAGCAATATAAACAGGCGGTTCCTTGGGTGGGAAAATCAATTTTCCATCCACTCTGATCTCATCAGCGGATGTGATTTTGGTGCCAAGTGCAGGAATATTACCGTTGATGGTCACTCGATTTTCCTCAATCAAAATATCTGCCGCTCGACGGGAGCAATAACCAGCTTCACTCAGAAACTTGTTGATGCGGGTGGGAATTTCCTCACTCATCTTATCGCAATAAATATCCGATGGAAAAATTAAATCGTCCACCAATGCCAGGCTGAGAACTGGCTTCATCAGGATAAAGACTACCCACATTTTCGTATTGGAAAGTGGTGGATTTGATGCCCAAACCAGCAAAAATATCAATGAGCCACTCTTTTCTTTTACCCCACCTTTGGACATAGCCCATTTGAAATCCCGTGACGCTGACATGGGTTCTGAGGATTTGATAATTTCCGGTATTGGTAGGAATGTACTGCACTACTCCCGGCCACGCGATTTGTTGAAGATACTCGCGCTCTTCGATTTTGGCACTTGAAAATCTTTGAGAGCTGTACAATCCGAAAAACCAACCGTTCCAGACGCCTTTAGGATACCATCTTATCTCAGGGTCAATACTGAACCCGGGATTACCCTCTGTTTTTACATAATCAAAATAGGATGTGTCGGCTCCTTGATAATGCCAGATGGAATCCCTTTCGTATGCATTTCCTTTGGCTAAAAAATTGGGGCTCAATCCTAAACTAGCCGAAAATTGAGGGTGGAAGGCATAATCGACATGTGCAGTAAACCACATATTGCGCAATAAGGTAAAAGGGGTGAGTTTGATGGCCAACATCCCTTTTGCGCTACTATCGGCAGTGGAAGGCGCGATGGATTGCGCATGGGCATTGATCAATATGAGGGTCAGTATTCCACACAGCAGCTGTTTTTTCATGCAATCAGAATTTATCCACAAAGGTAAGTAGGGAAGTTGTCCATTAAAGAGGACGAGGAGGGAAATATCTTCCCTTACCTTTGTCAATAAATAATTGAAACCATGCCCCAATTAAGTCAGAAAGCAGACCAAATGCCGGCCTCTCCGATCAGGAAATTAGTTCCTTTTTCAGAAGCCGCAAAAAGCAAGGGAATAAAGGTGTATCATCTCAACATCGGACAGCCCGACATTGAAACTCCTGAAGTGGTGAGAGACGCAATGCGTAGGCAAGATGCTCGTGTAATTGAATATTCCAATTCAGAGGGAATGTTGGCTTATCGGCAAGGACTACAAGGATATTATGCCTCAAAAAATATTTCACTGGAAGTAGGGAATATCATGGTCACCACAGGCGGATCCGAGGCACTTGTATTTGCCTTTATGTCCACCCTGAATCCGGGCGATGAAGTGATTATTCCTGAGCCGTTCTACGCCAATTACAATGGTTTTGCGGTGATGGCAGGAGCCAAAGTGGTGCCGGTTACGGCTAAGATTGATGATGGATTTGCATTGCCTCCCATTGCCGATTTTGAAAGCAAGATTACGGATGAGACCAAAGGAATATTGATTTGTAATCCGGGTAATCCAACCGGCTATTTGTATTCTCAACAAGAATTGGAGCAATTGAGAGATTTGGTATTAAAGTACAACTTGTTTTTATATGCAGACGAGGTGTACAGGGAGTTTATGTATGAAGGTGCAGTGCCTTTTTCCGTGCTTAATCTAGCAGGTTTAGAGCAAAATGCCATTATGATTGACAGTGTGAGTAAGCGTTATAGTATGTGTGGAGCAAGAATTGGCGCGATGATTTCCAGAAACAAGGAGTTGATGGCGGCGGCTTTGAAATTTGGACAGGCACGTCTTTCACCTCCTACTTTTGGCCAATGGGCTTCGATGGCCGCTTTGGCTACACCTCAGCAATATTTTGACGATGTTGTGCAAGAATATGTTACCCGAAGAGATGTACTGGTGAATGGATTAAATCAGATAGAAGGGGTCATTTGTCCTAAGCCCCAAGGTGCTTTTTATTGCATTGCCCAATTGCCCATTCAGGATTCAGATCACTTTTGCCAATGGATGTTAGAGTCTTTTTCACATAACGGTCAAACGGTGATGATGGCACCGGCCTCCGGATTTTACGCTACCCCGGGCAGTGGTAAAAATCAAGTGAGATTAGCGTATGTGTTGAATCAAGAAGATTTGGCCAATGCGGTAGTTTGCCTAAGGGAGGGATTGAAAAAATATTTATCAGAAGGACATTAATCATAGCTCAATTTAAAATAAATGAATATCATTGCATTATGAGAAAACAATTGATTACCCTCACGTTTTGCTTCATGGGCTTTTGGAACATGGCGCAAAGTCAGCCAACTTCAGAGAGAATGAAGGTGGTAAAGACGGATGGAACGGAATACATTGGATTGATACTATCCGACGATGGAAAAGAGATATTAATGGAAAGTGAAAATTTGGGCAAAATCTATATTCCCAAAATGCAGCTCCGCTTGATCAAGCCGGTTACGGCCAAAGAAGATAAAGCCGCAGAAACTCCAGGTACCTATTCGGAGGAGCATCCTTTTTCGACACGCCATATTTTTACTACCAATGCTTTTCCTATTAAAAAGGGAGAGAATTATGGTATGTTGAATTTTCACGGACCAGAAATTCATTTTGCACTGACGGATCGATTCAATGTAGGGATCATGACCACTTGGGTCTCCAGTCCCTTGGCTCTGGCAATGAAGTACTCCTTTTTATCCAGGCACGAGAAGGTACATTTCTCATTGGGTTCTTTGATGATGTCCTCCGGATTTATTCAAGGCTTCAGGGGTTTTGGTAACTTATCGTTTGCCAATGTCACCTTTGGCGGCAGAAATTCTAATGTAACGATCTCGGGAGGGTATTTGTATTATCGCAGTGGTAGGAGATTTATTGCTGATGGAACGAAGGGAGTGGATAATTACTATGATTGGAGAGGAGGGTCCGGCAATAATTGGGGGTTCATCGGTCAATTCATTGGCCCAGACGATGTTCCGATGCAGAAGGCATATCCATTGCACGGACCTGTGGTTTCTTTAGGGGGAGTATTTCGCGTAGGAAAGAAGGCAACTTTCATATTTGATTCCATGATTGGCGCAGTGGAAGGCAAAAAAGAACAGGTGAG
>CANHWU010000160.1 GCA_947464415.1 Flavobacteriales bacterium | reverse complement strand
GGAGAGGTGTTTGTTTTTAGACCTGAAAAAAACGCAGATCGTTTTAATAAAAGTGCCATTAGAATGTGCATGCCCCCTTTACCGGAAGGTTTGTTTGTGCAAGCCATTAAGGAATTGGTGGCGTTAGATCATGAATGGATACCCAAGGGCGAAGGCGAGTCGTTATATATTCGTCCACACATGTTCGCTATTGACGAGTATGTTGGGGTGCGTCCTAGCGAAAGTTACTTATTTGTTGTCTTTACATGTCCGGTAAACAAATATTACACTGGAGAAGTGAAGGTAAAGATTGAGCCTAAATACACCAGAGCGGCCAAGGGTGGTACAGGACATGCAAAAGCGGCAGGAAATTACGGAGCCGCTTTATGGCCTACCAAAACGGCGCAAGATGATGGATATAATGCCATATTGTGGACGGATGCTCAGACCCATGAGTACTTGGAGGAAAGTGGAACGATGAATGTCATGTTCCGTTCAGGTAATAAAATTTTTACCCCTGAGCTCAGTGATTCTATTTTAGATGGGGTTACCCGAGATAGTGTATTACAAACGGCGCGTGACTGGGGTTATGAAGTAGAAGAAAGGCAGATCAGTGTTTTTGAGTTGATAGATTTGTTGAGAGAGAAGAGATTAGATGAGGCCTTTGGAGCGGGTACAGCAGCCACTATCGCGCCGATTCGAACCATATTGTATCAAGGTGTTGAGTATCATTTGAGTGAATCCAAGGATTGGGAGTTTACCAACCGTATTGGAGTATACTTTGATCGCTTCAAGAGAGGATTGGAGGTGGATACTCATCATTGGAATCTGAGAATTCGATAATTTTTATGTATTTCTGGAAAGTGTCGCATCTTATCAGTATGCGACATTTTTTTGTATTTGTTTTTTGTGGTTTTTGTGCCACATCTTTCGCTCAATGGAAAGGCTGGGTGTTGTCTAAAGAGGATTCCTTGCCAGTTCATGGGGCATGGGTGATATTGAATGATTCGTATAGCACCTATACAGATAGCACGGGAAAATTTGTTTTTGAATTGGCTAAAATGAATTCCGTTTCGAATACCCTTTCTATTATTGGAGTGGGTTTTGAATCTTTGGTGAATAAACAAGTTGAACGTCAAAAAGGCGATCAGGTATTTTATTTAACCCAGGAAGATTACATTGAAACCACATTAGACATAATTGAAGGACCCAACTTAGTGTGGGGATCTGAAGTTTGGAATGTGGGTGATTTCTGCTGGGATGAGAATGGTGACTTGATCATCTTGACCTATGAGGAGGAGGAGCGTTGGAAAAGGCAGGAACACGCCAAAAAGACATTGCTGAAAGGAAGCCAATTACTCAGGTTGGACAAGAGAACATCCCGAGGAATTCATGCTGTGAGCGATGTTCGGCTTTTTCAAACAATTCATATTCCAGGAACCGCTTTGGGGTTTTATGATCAATTTCCGGGAGAAATTTTAGTGGAATGTTTGGAAGGATTTTATCTCTTGCACCATGATACTCTGCAATGGGACTTAATTTCTTTACCAGACTCCGTTATGAAAAGAAATATTAAACCCGTGGTGGATACCATTAGGCGCAAAAATTTTATTATTTCAGACTTTGAGTCTTCCTATCCGGCATTTGATTATTTCATTCACGATAAAGACCAGTGGCATTCTTTTTATCATATACAAGACGAAAAGGAAATGGAGTTGTTCAGAAGCGAGTACAAATACTTAGGGCCAAAAGAAAAGGTTGAGGCTTATCAATTTGAATTGGATCATGGTGTGGATAAAGAAGTAGTGGCGGCTTACATGCGGGGTTTTCAGCACACCCATTATCATCAGCCACTATATGCACCATTGGTAGTGATGGGGGATACCATTTGGGTGTTTGATCATATTCATCATCAGGTACATTCTTTTAGTTCAAAAGGGGAAAGCACTGGGGTACACAAAATTCAATATCATCTTCAAAAAGGTGCAGGTAAATGGATTGGAAAAATTTGGAAAGATGGTGTCACCCAACGAATCTACACAGCTTATAAAAAGTCAGGGAGTATTAGTATTTATGAAATTTTCCCCAGTGAGGAGAGATTTGAATTTTGTATTCAATTGACACACGCATACATTGAAAAAATTAAAATCAGAGGTGGGGATATTTATTATATTTATAAACCTTTTGAATCAACAAAAAACAGATATTTGTACAAAGAAAAAATCCCATGAATAGATCGCATTTATATATAGTGCTGCTTTGTTTTTGCACTACATACAGCCAATCGCGCGCCCAAGGTGAATTCTCTAATTTCAATATTACGGGGCACGGTTTGGCCACCAATTTCGCTACCGATTACCAATGTCTCGGCATTAATCCAGCCAATACGGCGGTGCGGTATAGTGAGGAAGATAAACGATTCGTTTTTGGACTAGGAGAGATGGCATTTTCGTTGCATTCAGGGGTGCTTACCAAGCGAGAGTTGATTCAGAATGTGGCACAGAGTGGATTTCAAACTATTACTCGAGATCAACAATTGATGTATGCTGAACAATTTTCACGTCAAGTGAATGCCTTTGATTTTGACGCCACCACGATTGGTCTCTCATTGAATGTTGGAAAAATAGGTTCATTTGCTTTCTCTTCGAGAGAGAGGGTGGATATGTATTCTAAGTTAGGAAGTCAGATATCGGACCTGATTTGGCTCGGTAGAACAGCGAGTTATTTCACGGATTTGATAGTCGAAACAGCCAATGGGAATTATGATACCATTGTCAACAGTCCGAATGTGAATTTGGATACTTTGCAAGTGATGGCGGGTATTGTTGATTCAACGGTCAACTCCAGCTTGAATAGAATACTTTCAGGCACGCGGATCCATGCCTCTTGGATCAGAGAATTTAATTTTGCCTATTCGAGGCCGGTTATTGAAAATGACAATTGGGCATTGTATGCCGGAGTGGGTGCAAAGTACTTGATTGGTCAAGCATTATTGGATATTTATTCAGCAGATGGAAAGACCCAAGCCAATGCTGCTTTTTGTCCATTATTTAATTTTCAATATGATTCACTAGCAAATGTCAATCCGAGTGCTTTGAGTCCAGACGCGAGGTCATTTTCTCCAGTTGGTAGAGGTATGGCCTTTGATATCGGAGCCACTTTTCAATGGAGAAATGTATTGTTCGCAAGTGTATCGCTTACCGATATCGGATCTATGAATTGGAATTCAAATTTGTATTCATTTTCCAATTCAAATTTAACGGAACTCAATTATGCGGGAATGGAAAGTGTCAATCTGGTGGATAATTTGAGTAATTTAACTTTAGATGGTGATTTAATTTCTTGGAGGGGTGCTTCTTCATACAAAACCACTTTGCCGGCTACTTTCCGTTTTGGAGCGGGATTGAATGTTTTAAACAAGGCCAAATTTGGAGTGGATTGTGTCGCCCCCATGAATGATAATTTGAATAATTTACAAAAGGGACTGATCACCATTGGGGGCGAAATCACCCTACCTACCAACATCAAGATTTCAGCCGGCGTGATCAAAGGGGGCAATTATCAGACCACTCGAGTTTCCTGTGGTATAAGCAAGACTTCTTTGAATGGACATCATGAAATGGGCATTGCTTCACGAGATATCATCACCTATTTTACACAGAATGAACCCACGGTTTCATTGGCAATGGGTTTTTTAAGATTTAAATTTTGATGTATACAAAAGTGATTATTCGTTTAACTAAGAGCGCCTGTATTTTTACCCTCGGGTTGTGGATGGTTGCGTGTGGAACCAACAATGCGCAGTCTACGGCCCAATTAAAATCTGAAAAAACTATGCGAATGGATAATGGACAGAGAGATACCGCCACTTTTGGCGCCGGCTGTTTTTGGTGTATCGAAGCCGCTTTCATGCAACTCAATGGAGTAATAGAAGCAAAGAGTGGCTACAGTGGTGGGTTTATCAAAAACCCTAGTTACAAGGAGGTTTGCAACGGAACAACAGGACATGCGGAGGTGGTGAATATTGTATTCGCACCGAGTGTTATTGGATACGACCAATTGCTGGAGGTGTTATTCAGTTTACATGACCCCACACAACTAAACAGGCAAGGAAACGATGTAGGGACTCAATATCGTTCAGTTGTTTTTTATCACAACGAAGAACAAAAGACTATGGCAGCCAAGGCCATTGAAGCAGCGAATACGGTGCCTGAATGGACAGGAAAGGTGGTTACCGAATTGGTTGCTTTTGAAGTGTTTTATCCTGCTGAGGCGTACCATGATAATTATTACAATCTGAATAAAGAGCAATCCTACTGTTCCTATGTTATTCGTCCCAAGATGGATAAGTTTCAAAAGAAATTTCATCAGCTATTGAAGGAAGAATAGATCAAAAGTGGAAGTAATTTTCATTACTTTCGTCTTGTGCGGTATTTTCATTATTTAATTTTTTGTTTCTCAGTTTTTTTTCTTCCCTCTGTTTGTAGGGGAGGGAATTTTATTGAAAATAAGGGACAATGGCCGAAAGCGGTGTTGTTTGGTGTGGCCATTCCGGATGGTATGCTGTTTATTGAAAAAGCCGGAGTTACTTATCATCAATGGGACTTGAGCGGGATGCACCATGCTGATCCTTCTTTTCAACCCTCTGACATCAGAATGGCGGGACATGTCTGGAGAATGGAATTTATCGGTACCAAGGGATCTAGGTTCCATACCGGCGTGGGATTGGGTTCAACGAAGTACCATTATTTCCTGGGAGATGATGCGCAACAATGGCAAGGCAACTGCTCGTCATATTCAGAAGTGATGCAATATGGTGTTTTTCCGGGCGTTGATTTGCATTGGTACTTACATCAGGGACAAGTTAAGATGGATTGGATCATTCAACCGAATGGTCGATTGTCGGATGTGCAGTGGAGATATCTGGGAGTGGATGGAGTGAATGTGCAACCGCAAGCGATAATCATCAATCATTCCATAGGCACTGAGGAAGAGAAAATACCTTATGCTTTTGCTCAAAATCAAAATCAAAACTGTCCTTTGGAGGTGTTCT
>CANHWU010000159.1 GCA_947464415.1 Flavobacteriales bacterium | reverse complement strand
TGTGTTTCAGAAGTTTATTAGAGAAGAAAGATATACAGGTTGTAGCCATCAATGATTTGACAGATGTCAAGACTTTGGCTCACCTATTAAAGTATGATAGCATACATGGTGGATGCAAAGCCACCGTTGCTTCAGAAGACAACTTTTTAGTGGTCAATGGCCAGCGCATTGAAATATTGGCGCAAAAAGATCCTTCGCAGTTGCCTTGGGGTGCCATGGGCATTGATGTGGTGATTGAATCCACCGGTATTTTCACAGACAAAGAAGGGGCACAAAAGCACATTGCGGCGGGGGCTAAAAAAGTGGTGATCAGTGCACCTGCTACCGGTGGTGTCAAGACGGTGGTGTTGGGAGTCAATGAAAATGAAATCACTGCGGAGGATGTGATATTGTCCAATGCCTCTTGTACTACCAATTGTTTGGCGCCAATGGCCAAAGTATTGCACGATACTTTTGGTATTGAAAAAGGGTACATCACCACGGTGCATGCCTACACGGCCGATCAGCGCCTCCAAGATGCACCACACAAAGATTTGAGAAGGGCCAGAGCAGCGGCCTTGAGCATGGTGCCCACCTCAACAGGAGCAGCCAAGGCGGTAGGTGAGGTGTTGCCTGAATTGAAAGGTAAATTGGATGGAGTAGCCGTTCGTGTCCCTACCCCCGATGGCTCGTTGACGGATCTGGTGGCAATCATGAAAAGAGAGGTGACCAAAGAAGAGATCAACGCGGCCATTCAAAAAGCGGCGGAGAATGAAATGAAAGGCATCATCGAATACTGCACCGATCCTATCGTGTCGATTGATATTGTCGGTAACAAACATTCTTGTATTTTCGATGCGGCCTTAACCAGTGTCAACGGTAACTTGGTGAAAGTGATGGGTTGGTATGACAATGAGGCCGGTTATTCAGAGCGCGTGGTAGAATTGGTAAACAAAATTTGAATTAAATAAAAGCGATATGATATTAATAGCAGACAGCGGTTCCACTAAATGCGATTGGGCCCTGATTGACAGAAATGGCACCCGCCTCGGCGGTTTTGAAACGATGGGATTGAATCCCTATTTTCACAATGAAGATGTGGTGGAAAGTGCCATCAGAGGCAATGCTCCTCTCTCTTTGTATGCCGACAAAGTGAAGGAAATTTATTTTTATGGTGCTGGGAGTAGCACGGATGTCATGTGTCAAATCATTGAGACGGGGCTAAAAAGAGTATTTCCGAATGCGCACATTGTGGTGGATCATGACTTAGTGGGTTGTGCCTACGCTACCTACGATGGGGAGGAATGTATTGCTTGCATTTTGGGAACAGGTTCTAACAGCTGCTCATTCGATGGAAAAGAAATTCATGAAGAGGTACCTTCATTGGCTTTCATTCTTGGTGATGAGGCGAGTGGAAGTTATTTTGGGAAGATTTTATTGCGCGAGTATTTTTATAGAAAATTACCAACTGATTTGAAGGAAGCTTTTGAAAAAACTTTTTCAATTTCTAAAGATGAGTTCATCAGTCGCGTGTACCGCGAACCCAATGCCAATGTTTTCTTGGCAAGCTTCACTCGATTTATTGGTGAGCATTCACACCATCCCCATGTGATCAACTGGGTGGTGAGAGGCATGCGCGATTTTATTGATATTCATGTCAAGTGTTTCCCGAATTGGGAAGAAAAGCCGGTGCATTTTGTGGGTTCTATCTCTCACTATTTCAAACATTGTTTAGAGATAGCTGCTCAGCAGGAAGGGATCCGCTTGGGACAAGTGATCAAGAAACCCATTGATGGGTTGGTAAATTACCATGTGAAGTATGTGTTCCAAAACGCCTCTGCCTGAGATTGCATGTTAGCGGGTTGTTTGTTTGATTTGGACGGCGTGCTGGTGGATACCGCACGCCATCATTTTGTGGCGTGGAAGCGTTTAGCGGAGGAACAGTTGAATGTTTCTTTTACTCATGAGGACAATGAAGCATTGAAAGGATTGTCGCGGGTAGAGAGCTTGGATTACATTTTGTCAAAAAGTACAACCGTGGCCAGTGCAGAACAGAAGTTGGAATGGATGGCGTTGAAAAATCAATGGTATCTAAACGCTGTTCAATCTATTACCCCTGACGATTTGTTGCCGGGTGCGCAAGCGCTTTTGCGTTCTTTACAAGATGCCAATATCCCGGCTGCTTTGGGTTCAGCTTCTAAGAACGCGCCGATGATCATAGATCAATTGGGTATCGGTAAATTCCTTACTGCAATAGTGGATGGTAATGTGGTGACCCTTTCCAAGCCCCATCCCGCTGTGTTTTTGAAAGGGGCAGAGTTATTGGGTATTGAGCCCCCTCGGACAGTGGTCTTTGAAGATGCCCAAAGCGGCGTTCAAGCGGCCAAGGAGGGTGGATTTTATTGTGTAGGTATTGGCAGAAAGGAAGATTTAACAGGAGCTGATCAAGTGGTTCCTGATTTGTCTTTTATTACAATAGAAAAGTTGAATAATTGGTTGAATAATAATTGATACGAGAATGATTCGATATCTAAAAACCGATCCGTGGAAGATCATAGAAGAGGGATTCAATCCGCAACATCATCAGAGTTCGGAGAGTATTTTTAGCTTGGGCAATGGTAAATTTGGTCAACGCGCCAACCATGAGGAAAAATACAGCGGAAAACATTTGCAAGGTAGTTATGTAGCCGGTGTTTATTATCCTGACAAAACCCGCGTAGGTTGGTGGAAGAACGGCTATCCCGAATATTTTGCCAAGGTGCTCAATGCTACGGCTTGGAGCATTATTCAGGTGCAGGTCAATGGAGAAGAATTGGACTTAGCAGTTACTCCAGTCAAGGATTTTGTTCGCGAACTGGACATGCAGTGTGGTGTTTTAACGAGGTCCTTCACGGCTTGCTTTGCCAATGGGGTGGAATGCAAAGTCACTGCTCAACGTTTTTTGAGCATGCACAATGAGAACATTGCTGCTATTCGTTATTCGATTACACCATTGAATGCTTCTGCTACCATTACTTTTCACTCGAAATTAGATGGGGTAGTAAAGAATCATGATGCCAATTACGATGAGTTTTTTTGGGAGTATATCCATCAAGAATCGAATCAAGGGGTTGGCTCGGTGGTGACGCGCACCAAAAAGACGGCATTTGAGCTAGCCGTAGCCATGTGTCATGATACACAAGGGGTGGATTGGAAATCCGATGATGTAGCACAAGCCCAAGTAGCTTGCACTTTTGAAGGAACCTTGGCAGCAGGAGAGGAAGCGGTGCTGTTCAAATATGTCGGCATAGAAAATAGTTTGTACCAGAGTAAAGACAAGGTAAATGCAGTGGCCCATGATCACGCCGCCGCGGCACGACACCAAGGATATACTGCATTGCTCCAGGAGCATACAGCTGCTTGGTCTCGTGTTTGGGAAATGGCCGATATTGTGATCAAGGGGGATGATGAGGCGCAGCAAGGAATTCGATTCAATATCTTTCATCTGAATCAAACCTACACGGGCAAGGATGCCCGGTTGAATATTGGTCCCAAAGGATTCACAGGAGAAAAATATGGCGGCAGCACCTATTGGGATACTGAAGCGTATTGCATTCCGTTTTACATGGCCACCAAAAACCAAGAGGTGGCTCGTCAGTTGTTGAACTACCGCCATGTTCAATTAGAAAGGGCCATTGAGAATGCAGCGAAATTGGGTTTCAAACATGGAGCCGCATTGTATCCGATGGTGACCATGAACGGTGAGGAGTGCCACAACGAGTGGGAAATTACTTTTGAAGAGATTCATCGCAATGGTGCTATTGCATATGCGATTTACAATTATACCCGATACACAGGCGATGCCTCTTATGTGATGGAGAAGGGTTGGGAAGTGCTGTTGGGAATCGCTCGTTTTTGGGCCCAGCGGGTTCACTGGAGTGCGAACAAAGGCATGTATGTGATGCACGGAGTAACGGGGCCCAATGAGTATGAGAACAATGTCAATAACAATTGGTACACCTCTTATATTGCTGTTTGGTGTTTGAAATATACCGCGAGCATACTGGATCAAATGAAGGTCCAAGATGAGGCTGCTTTTGCAGACGGTTGTCATAAATGGCAATTGGATTGGCCTCAGGAGTCAGCGCAATGGCAAGATATTATTCAGAAGATGTATTTGCCTCAGCAGGAGGGTACTTCTATCTTTTTGCAGCAAGATGGATTCTTAGATAAAGTGCTGATGCCTGCGTCTGAATTGGATTCTGCGGAACGCCCGATCAACCAACATTGGAGTTGGGATCGTATTTTAAGAAGTTGTTTCATCAAACAAGCGGATGTGTTGCAGGGTATTTATTTCTTCGAAGAGGATTTTGATCTTGCTACGATCAAAGCCAATTTTGATTTTTACGAGCCCATGACGGTGCATGAATCGAGTCTTTCTCCTTGTGTGCACAGTATTTTGGCGGCCCAATTGGGTTATGAGGAAAAAGCAGTGGAGATGTACATGCGTACCAGTCGTTTGGATTTGGATGATTACAATCATGAGGCCCATGAGGGATTGCACATTACCAGTATGGCAGGCACTTGGATGGCAGTGGTACAAGGGTTTGGAGGCATGCGCGTGAAGGGTGATACATTGACCTTTCGACCGATGTTACCCCAACAATGGGAGTCCTATCAGTTCAGAGTGAATCATCGAGGAGTGATCAAAGAAGTGACGGTGAACCGTGAGGGAGTGGTCTTTTCGGATAGGGTAGCTGTTGAATAAATGCGTTTTGAACTATAATTTTTAGTGGCACGAAAGCGGGGATTGTCAGTTTTGGATGCAAGGTCAGGTGGCACCAAATCGGGGATACCAAAAGAAGGTTAGAGAGTTTTCGAAATGTACAAAAGAAACTTTAGGACTATGGGTCATCAATAGGATTCCCAAAAGCATTTGCGAGTGTACCAAACCAATGGATATACGCGCTCCTATTTCGTTCCATTTTTTGTATTCCTTTTTGTACTTCCAACCCCTCCAGGAAAGTGAAATCATGATGGGTAAGTAAATCAAAATGGCCCATTGAAAATAGCCATGCCATTGCAAAAGAATAGG
>CANHWU010000158.1 GCA_947464415.1 Flavobacteriales bacterium | reverse complement strand
ACGGATCAATACCAAAAGTTGGGGAGGAGTTTACAAAATTTTCGATTTTTGCAAAAAATAGAAATTGGAAAATCATCTAGAATTATTGAAGTTGTTTTTGCCGGAATTTTTGGTAGAGCACTTTGACATCACAAAGACTGAACAGGAAAATGAAACACTTCATTTGTATTTTGAAGAGCGCAACAAAGTTCCCGTCGAATACCAATCCAAGGCGATTATTTCAAAAGGATTTTTAGATGAAATAACTATCCAAGATTTTCCATTGCGTGGAAAGGTTGTTTTCCTGCATATAAAGAGGCGAAGATGGACAGAGAAAGAAACCAATATCATCATACAACGTGATTGGAATTTGGTAGCCAAGGGCAGTCGGATAACGCAAGATTTTGCGTCTTTTTTAAAAGAGATTAGTCGATACTAAATCTCATAGTTGTCAAGCGATCGCATCTTTCTTTGGGGTCAATGGTCGTGCTTTGCAACGCCAATACAAAGACTGGTTGAGTGAATTCAAACAATGGGATCAGCTCCCCCATGCCAAAGACTATCTGATTTTCCCTCACAATATGGGCAGACATTTATCCATGGATGAGACAGCCCTTTCGCATGGTGAACTATACACTGTTATCACTAATAAGGCAGCTAAAGGCAAATCCAAAAGCATCGTAGCCATGATTGCTGGAACCTCTTCCGAAAAAATCATCGAAGTGCTGCTAAAATTGCCCCAAAGGATCAGAGATCGCGTTGAGGAAATCACTTTGGACATGGCCCCCAGCATGAATGTTATTGCCAAGAGATGTTTTCCAAAGGCCACAATTGTTACTGATAGATTTCATGTTCAGCAATTGGCATCTGAAGCCGTTCAAGAAATACGAATCAAGCATCGATGGGATGCTATTGACAAGGAAAACGAGGAAATGGAAAAGGCAAAAAAGAATAGGAGGAGCTATCATCCTGAGGTTTTGGAAAATGGAGATACCATTAAACAATTATTAGCCAGAAGTCGATACGCGCTTTATAAAAGTGAGGCCAATTGGACAAAAGATCAACGCAGAAGAACGCAACTTCTATTTCAAAACTACCCCGATATAGAACAAGCATATCGATTATCACAACAACTAAGTTGGATTTTTGAAAATACCAATGAAAAGATCTATGGCTACACAAGACTTGCTCAATGGCACGAAAAAGTGGCGCAATCTGGTTTCAAATCTTTCAATACCATCTCCCGGACAATCATGAATCACTATAGAACGATTTTGAACTACTTCGATAACCGCTCAACAAATGCTTCGGCAGAATCCTTTAATGCTAAAATAAAAGCATTCAGATCCCAATTTAGAGGTGTTCGAAATATTGCTTTTTTTCTTTTTCGACTGACTAAAATTTATGCCTAATCCCCAGGTTTTGGTCATGATCCCTCAAAACCACCCTCTTCGCCCCTTTGCGCAGCTATGCTTCGCTGGCTTTGCGTAGCGAGTAGCGAGGCTTCGCTATCGCTATTTGCGAGAAAGCATTTCACGCCTCGCTTTACAAGGTGTTTACTTGCCTTTCAAACCCACGAAAAACGTTCTCAATACTATTTCTCCGGAGCGGGTACTACCGGCAATGAGGTACATGTCAACGCTGGATCTAGTTCCATCAACTCCTTTTGTGCCATCATCTCATTGGCGCGCTTGTGATTGGGATCTAATTTCAACACCACTGCCCAAGCCGCCTTAGCGCACGCGTCTTCTTCTTTTTTCAAGAAATAGACCCCTAAATAATCATAAGCATCCAACAGTCCTTTTTTGTTTTTCTCTATGCTTTCTGGAGCTCCTCCAACTAGCTGAATGTACTTTTCAAAAAAGGGCTTACCGAGTCCTTGGAAATTATCTGCCGCCTCCAAGCGATTGTTGGCCTTGGCTCTCATCAAAGTGGCTTCTAAAAAATTGTTTTCTACTAGTGTGAAAACAGAATCGGCTCGGGTATAATTCTTCGCTAAATACAAGTTCTGCCCCCAATTGAATAAATCCAAGGGTTTTGTACGAACATTTTTAATTTTCTGCTCATACCAATAGGCCGCTTTGTCATATTTCTTCTTATAAATCTCAATGATATCATCATAACCATTCTTGTAGCTGGTATCCATTTTCATGGCCTGCACGATCATATTGACACCCACACTATCTTGACCTAATCGAGCCAACAACTTTCCTTTGATGGCGTAATCTCTGCCGGTTACCACCTTAGGATCATTGGCCATGGTAAAGAACTTATCAATGTTTTCCAATCCCTTGGCGTAATCTCCCGTTTCCAAACATGCATAGCCCAATACACGGTACATAACGATGTTGTTCGGGTTACAAGGAATGGTTTTTTCAATCTCTTTAACTGCAGAGGCATACTCCTTGGTGAGGAATAAGAAGGTAGCATAGCGTTGTGAAACACTGCAACTATTATTCAAGGATAAATACTTCCCATAAGCCTCAACCGCTTGACTGTATCGTCCTGCAGACTTCAATAACTCTGCTTTCTCGCGATAGGCCGGTGCAAAGCTTTGGTCAATTTTGATGGCCTCATTATAAAATTTCAAAGCCTCATCCCAGTTTTCTACTTGCTTGTACAATTTTCCTTTCTTCAACACCGCCACCGTGTACAAGGGATCGAGCTCAATCGCCTTGTTATACTTGGCAATCGCGTTACTCAAATTACTTGCCTCAATTCCTGAAGCGAAAGCTCTGGCGGCGTCTTCATAATCTCCCCAAATGACATATAATTCTTTGTTGTTCGGATTGCGCTTTAACACATCGTTCAAAATCACGATCGTCTTGGAAAGATCTCCTTTGGTTCCAAATTGATTGTAGGCTGCTGCAATGGCCAAAAGTGCATCTTGTGCGAGCTCTTTGGATATTTTATTTTTTTTGTTAGCGATAAGCTCTTGGGCATAAGCCAACTTGGTGCTGAATGTGGTAACATCTTGTTTAAAAGCGGCTGCTCGGGCCAATCCGACATGATTCAACGGATGTGTTTCCATTACCTTGATGCCTTTATCAAACATCATGGTAGCGCTGTCTATTTTTTCTTGACGAATTGCGTCATTATCCATCTCCGATTGTGCCCAAAGGAGGTAGTTGTCTCCTTTTTCATAGTAGCAAAGGGCTAACTGCTGTGCGGCTCCATCTTCTTGACGAGCCATCGCCGCGCCGGAAAATTGGATGAGTTTATTGTACTCCCCAGAGGCGAGTTCAAATCGCTCATTTTGTTTTTTCAAATTGGCCGCAGCAATAGTGGGCGTTTGTGCAAGGACATTGAAGTGAGTAAAAATCACTACTAAGGCCAAAAGGATCTTGTTTTTCATAACACTTATTCTTTTATTTTGATCGTTCTTACTGGAGCTTTAGCGGCTACCATTCCCATTTTGTGGATAATGAGCTGGCCTTTTTCTCCTGCTAAAAAGGAGGCAAAGCCCGTGCCAAGTGAACCTTTCAATCCGGTTCTGATAATATAGACATCTCTTCGGTAAGGATAGGATTGGTCTAAAATGTAGGCCTGGAAAGGCAATCGCGGACTATAAGATTGTTTTTGGTTGTATTCATTGACAACGCCTACCACATGGATTTTTTTCAAAAAGGAAAGAGAAGTAGAGTCATCTCTATCACTAATCCAAGAGACGCTGATCACACCAATGGCGTCTTCATGCTCCGCCACATAATTGATAACATCTTCATTTTTTTCTGTGGCAAAAAAGTTATCTGGAATGGGATTGTTTTGCAAAAATTCTTGTCGTATGAAACGCGCATTGCAAGATCCTTTGTTATCCAACACCACGTTGATGTTTTTTCCCGATTGGTCAAGTTTGCCCCATGTCGTAATTTCTCCCGTCATGATAGCCTTCACTTGATCGGTGGTCAAGTTAAAACCCTTTCTAGACGGGTGGGTAATAAACGCAACACCATCCACCGCAATTCGAGTAGACTCAGGGAAGCGCTTTTTTGCCTCGAACATTTTCAGTTCTTCATCGGTCAATGCCCTATTCACGATGGCCGCCTGAATGCTATCTTGTAACAAAAGATTGAGCACATCGGTCTCTGGTAAGTATTGAGGGAAAAGCTGAGCGTTGGGGTAATTGACTTTAAAAATGTCCATCTCCGCATCCATCATGAGACTATAGGATTCATCAATGCCTATTTTGAGGGTTCCCGAAGAAATGGATTCTTTGTTCTTGTCATAATTTCCACATCCGAGTGAAAACAAGACGACGGTGAAAATAATGAGTCTATTCATGACAAGATTTGTTTTCTGATTCTCAATAGTCTTAAGATGGCATACCCTATGGTGACAAAACCAAACGACCATTTTTTCCATCCGGGAAAAACATCCTGCAAACCATCACTGATGAGTACAAAACTCCCCATCGATATCAAGGATATAATGGTAAAGAGCGAAAGCCAGTGAGCCAATGTTAGCTTTGATAAAATCATAGCGCCGCAAAGATAATGCTGAAAAGCATTGAGCAATGTTATAAAAAAGAAAAGGGAGGCGAACCTCCCTTTTTATTATTGTCTCAATGAGAACTTCACCGGAATGGTCATCCTTAATCTCACTGGGTTACCATTCATTTTAGCAGGGGTGAACTTCTGCTTTAATTTCGATACTGCACCCATGGCGGCTTTGTTAAAACCAGGACCTTCATCCACTCCACGGCTTACTGCGATGTTAGAGATGGACCCATCTGCTTCCACCACAAAGTTCACATATACTGTTCCCTCTATTTGGTTCTGCTTTTCCATTTCAGGATAAACGATGTAGCTTCTCAACTCATCATACATGGCAGCTTCTCCTCCTGGATAACCTGGGCGCTCTTCAGCAAAATCAAATACCTTAGCAGGCTCTGGTTTAGTATCTACCGGGGTGTACACCATTTCAGTAGGGGCTACCAACCCGTCTTCTCCTTCCACATTCTCCGTTGAGATGTTTTGTCTATCCAAATCGTCTTGAGATGGGGGTGGGTTTTGCACCTCTTCCTCGGTTACCTCTATCGTGGTAAACTGCACCTGACGTATTTTGGGGGGTGGCGGTGGTGGGGGTGGT
>CANHWU010000157.1 GCA_947464415.1 Flavobacteriales bacterium | reverse complement strand
TTTCTTAAGGTTAAAACGGAATGGGAAGTTTTTTTTGGCTATTTATTGCATGGTGTGGAATCAATGAATTTTTTCTTTTTGTTGTCTATGCCCATTTTTATTTATTTCACAAGCCATACCCGGGAGTCTCTGATATTTTTTATTTCCTATTCCTTTGTTGGGATTTCTTTATTCTATTCTATTTTCAGTTTTTTGGTTCCCTCGTTGAAGTATCTGATGCTCATGGATGTTCTACCGTTTGGCCTTTTGGCGGAAATGATGATTTTAGTTTTTTATATGGTCATTAATTATAAGAGTGTTTTAGATAGAAAGTTCCAATTAGAGAGTTTACTAGAAGATCAGAGAAGAGTGAACCAAAGGGCTTTCATTCAAGGTCAAGAGAGGGAAAGAAACGATATTGCTCTTTTTATACATGATCATATTATTTCTAAAGTGAATTTGATTCAAAGAATGCTGGAAAATCCGATGTTGTTGAATACGGATCAAAAACGTAAACAATATGAAAGATTGCAGTCATTGAGTCATGACTTGCGCATTCTTAGTCATGATTTAATGCCGGAGGCAATCAGTAAATTAGGCCTAGAAAGAGCATTATCCGAATTACTTAATGATTATAATGAGTTGTGGCAAGTGTCGTATTATTTTTCATTGAATGAAATTTCGATCAAGCAAGAAGATGAGTTGAATATATACAGAATTTGTCAGGAGTTATTGAAGAATGCTGAAAGGCACAGTAAAGCAAGTTGTATTTCATTACAACTTATAGCAGATGCTGGGAGATTATTTCTCACCTTTGAAGATGACGGTGTGGGTTTGAAATTAGATGAGGTTCAAATTGGACTTGGTTTTCGTGGTATAGCCTTTAGAGTTGATTTAATGGGGGGAGAGATAAAATATGAGAGTGCTTTAGGAGAGGGACTTTTGGTGATGATTTCAGTACCATACGATTAAAATCGTGGTTTTGGGGATTTTCCCAAGCGATGTAAAGCGTTATCATTGTATTCGAATTATTGGAGAATGAAAGTATTGATTGTCGACAACCACGAGTTGATTTTAGAGAGTATTGAGGCAATAATCATGGAGAAGTATCCAAAGTGTTGGGTAAAAAAAGTGATGAATGGTAAGGATGCTTTGGAGGAAGCAAAAAAGTTTAACCCGGATTGTATCATTAGCGATTACAAAATGGAAGGCTTAACAGGTCTTGAATTGTTGGGTGAACTCAGAATTGCATCATTGACAACTCGTTTTTTGGTAATTTCAATGATCCAAGAAATGGCTGTCATCAGGGCATTTATGGATAATCGGGTAAGTGGATACATTAGTAAAGATGCAGAGAAAAGAGAAATACAGCGAGGTATATATACTGTCCTAGAGGGAGGCCGATTCTTTTGCACACTCACAAAAGAACTGATCAATGCAGACAAAGGTCGTGTTACATCGACACCTTTTTTTTCTAAACGAGAATTAGAGGTTATGAAGCTGATATACGCCGAACAGAAGAATCAAGAGATTGCAAGTAGACTCAATATTTCAGTTTCAACTGTAGAAACACACAAGAAGAATATTCTGAAAAAACTGAACGTTAAAGGTACTGTGGGTCTCATAAAGTACATTGTGAAAGAGAATTTATTTTCAAAGGAAGGGTGAGTCTATAAATCACCATTTTGGGGATTGTCAGGATTCTTAATGCAAAATAAATTAGCAAAAAAAACTATGAGACATTTTTATTTAGTGCTTTTTATTGCGGTAATTAACTCTAGTGCCAATGCTACCATTTGGAGAGTGAACAACAACTCTTCGATGGGGGCTAATTTTGCATCCATCAATGATGCTGTCAATAGCGCCTCCGTAAACAATTTTGATACACTGCACATTGAGCCATCAGGTACCAATTATCCAGCTTTTACCTTAACAAAGCGTTTGGTGTTGATAGGGGTGGGTTATTATTTACAACAGAGCCCTGGCTATCAAGCTACAGCACAGTGGTCAAGAATTGGGGGGCTATCATATTTGGAGAATGGTGGAGCGGGTTCGGTGATTCAAGGCCTCGATTTTTCGGTGGGCAGTGGTATAAGCATTTCAGTTCCAAATGTGGTCATTACGAGATGCTGCTTTACTTCTGCAGGTGTGAGCATCAACAATGGAGCGAATAATTTTATGTTTTGGTCCAATTGGGGAGGCATATTGAATCTGGGGAGCGCCTCGAATTTGCAAGGTATTTCTATCCGGAATTCTTTTTTATGGTCTTTTTCAACGAGTAGTACAAATACTATTTTGATGGAGAATTGCTACTGTTCAACATATAGCACAAGCACAGGTGTGTATAAGAATAATATTTTTTATAACACGGGTTCGTCCAATATAACTTCGAATAGCACGGCCATTTTTTCTCACAATATATTTTATGGTAATCCATTTACAGATGGAGGTGTGCAAGCAAGCAACTTGGTGAATATTACCAACGCTCAAATATTTTCAGGTAGTTTTGATTCGAGTAATCAAAGTTCTTTGATTCCAATTTCCACCGCTGTCAGCAATGGCGCTGGTGAAAATGGAGTGGATATAGGGATTTTTGGCGGTGCCACTCCGTACAAGATGAGCGGTATTCCGGCTATTCCATCCATTTACTTGCTGAATGCGCCAGGAGCAACCAGCGGTAGCTTACCAGTTACTATTGGTATCCGATCCAATGATTGACGATGACCAGATTAGTAAGTCTGATTTTAATGACTTTGTGCTCTTTGGTGGTGCAAGGTCAATTGCTCTCCAGAGGTGAGTATTTTATAGATATAGATCCTGGATTTGGGTTGGGACAAAACTTTTCCATTTCCGCTTCTACCAATACCTCAATGAGCTTTCAACCTGATTTATCATCTGTTGCTCCTGGCTTGCATAGGGTAGGTTTCAGAGTGAAAGACGCCAACGGAAAGTGGTCTCAAACTGGTGACGCCACTTTTTATGCTTTACCAACTTTTTCTATGTCCAACTTGGTGGAGTTGGAGTATTTTATAGATAACGATCCCGGATTTGGAAGTGGTTTGGCCCTGTCTGTACCCAATAATTTTCAAATTGGGGTGTTAAACTTTAATTTGAACTTGAATAGTCTCGCTCAAGGTATTCATTATTTGCATGTAAGAGGAAAAAATGCATTGGGCATTTGGTCTCAGGTTAGTTCAACGCTCTTTTATAGGTTGGATGCTGAAATCATAACGGAAGTAAAGCGATTGGAGTATTTTTTTGATACTGATCCTGGATTTGGGAATGGTCAAGCATTAGCCGTTCCGTCCAACTTCACCTTTAGTGGAAGTTTGAATTACGATATCAGCTTAGCCAATTTAACCGAGGGAGTGCATCAATTATTTGTCAGGGGAATAGACGAGCAAGGCAATTGGTCTCAAGTATCCAATTCATTGGTGTTTAAGCAAAGCGCTTTGCAGGGAGCTGCCATTGAAAGTATGGAGTATTTTTTTGATACCGATCCCGGTTTTGGAAATGGGATTCCTTCTGCAATATCTTCAGGGGAGATTCAATTGCTGAATCCGCAAATTTTCGCTAGTGGATTGACAGACGGGATCCACGTCATGGGTTGGAGATGCAAGGACAATTTAAAGCATTGGTCCACCACTCATTTCTCGTTGTTTTTTAAATCAACAACAGATGTCATTTCAAGTGTGGTGAGAGCAGAGTATTTTATCGATGTAGATCCTGGAATTGGAGAGGCCACTGCTTTTAACCCTCCGGCCAATGCGGGACAACCTGTCCAATTTGCACAAAATTTTGACGTCAGTGGATTATCGGGAGGTAACCATAGAATATTTTGGCGATCACAAGACGCGCAAGGAAAATGGAGTCAAACATACTCAAGACCATTTTCCATTTGTAATGTGCCATACAATGTCGCTATTGTGCAACCCACATGTGCAGGTAACAACACAGGCTCTGTGAGCATTAGTATCCCCGCCAGTTTTAATCCTTCATTTACGTGGACTCCCAGTGGATTATCAGGAGGTAGTACCTCTACTGTGACCAATTTGCCGCAAGGAACCTACAGCTGCTCTATCACCACCAATGCAGGATGCACCATTACGCAAGAGGTGAATATCATTTCCAATGTCCCCAGTGAAGTGGTTACCCAAATCACACAATGTGGTTCTTACACTTGGAATGGTCAACAATACAGCGCGACAGGAATTTATTCGTACACTTCGGTTTCACCAGAAGGCTGCAACGTGAATAATATTTTGGATCTTACCATCCTGGAGGGAGGCTCCATTTTTTACGCAGACACGGATGGTGATGGATTTGGTTCAAATACACCGCAATCTTTTTGTATACCCCCAACTGCAGGTTACTCCAATTTTTCAGGAGATTGCAATGATGGTAATAACGCCATTTACCCGAACGCAATCGAGATTTGTAATGGTAATGACGACGACTGCAACGGTGTCAACGATAATGGCTTAACTTTTGTCAATTATTACAACGATGCCGATGGCGATGGCTACGGAGCTGGAACAGCTACAAACGCTTGTTCTCAGCCGGCCAATACAGTGACCAATAATACAGACTGTAACGACAACAACTCCGCCATCCAACCAGGAACCACTGAACTTTGTTCCAATAGCATCGACGATAATTGTAATGGACAGGTCAATGAAAACTGCTCAAGCGGCGGTATCGCCGGGGAGGATCCCAGCAACGCGGTATCCGTGATCAATGTGCCGGCTTTTGGATTTGGGGTCCAAAATAATTTTAGTATCAACCTCGCCCAAGGCAGCAACAGCATTGAGAGCCCCGGCGCTGGCAACGATGTTTGGTATAGCTTCGTCGCCACGGGTAACGCAGCGCGTATTGCTCTGACAGGCTCTTCCACAGTGGCGGATGATAATGCGATTGAGTTGTATTCTTCGGTGGCAGCTCCTGGTGCAGTATGGGTTCCCTTGTCCACGGAAGACGATGTTCATCCAGGCAGCTTAGGCACCTTGTCTCCCGCTCCCGATGGAGGAAGTGAGATCTTGTATTATGGTAACTTGGTTCCCAATCAAACTTATTATCTCTGCTTGCGCAA
>CANHWU010000156.1 GCA_947464415.1 Flavobacteriales bacterium | reverse complement strand
GATTCAATTGATTCAACTCATTCTGCAAATGCACCTTGGCTCTGGACAACTGGGATTTAGAAGTGTTTATATCTATCTTCAGTAATTCCGCAATCTCCTTGTGTTTGTACCCTTCAATGCAATACATATTAAAAACGGTTCTGTACCCCAAAGGCAATGCCTCTATGCACTTCAGCATGTCTTCCATCGTAAAATCGCCGTCGAAACTAAAAGCTGCATCTGGCAATTGGGCAATCCCGTCATCTATATCTCTCTCCAATTGTTTCTTCAAAGCCTTGCGATAATAAGTGATACTGGTATTCACCGCAATTCTTTTCAACCACCCCTCAAAACTTCCATCGAAATGATAGGTATGAATGTGGGTGTACACTTTCACAAATACCTCTTGCAAGATATCCTCTGCCTCCATCCTGTTCTTGGCATAACGGAGACAAATGGCGAACAAAGTACCCGAGAATTTTTTATACAATTTCTCTTGAGCTATTCGTTGGCCTTTGACGCAACCGGCTATGATATCTTTGTAGGGATCCATGGGTTCTTACTACTAAACTACATCAAAACCCTTTTGGTTGCACCGATTACATAAATTTTCCTATGGCTTCCCCTTTGTTTTTGGTCAATAATCGATAATCCAAGAAGTAAATCAATCTCACACTGGTATTACCCGCTATTGGAATATCATTGACGGTGTTGTTCATATCCTCCCAAAGTCCGCTAGGAATAAGGTTGTTCTCATCGGTTTGGTCCCACTTATATCCCACGATGCAATAACTTCCTGGGGTAAAATTCCAGCGTAAAAAGCAATCAATGGTGAAGGTGTTGAAATTGCGGTTGACAGAAGCTGAAGGTTGATATGACGATTTCCACAACTCCCCACTCGACTCTAATTCAAAAAACTCATGATAGCGGGAATATCCCCAATAATGCCGGAATCGGCAATTGATAGACATCAATGGATTGATGGCGCAATTCACCGTAAGCACATTGGTGTGGGAAATCACATCACGTCGGCCAAAAATGGGGGTTTTGGGTTTAAAATTTTCGTCAAAGTTGGAAAATCCAACATCATTGAAATGTTGCTGTAAGCTATAGACATAAATCAACATCCAATGGTCATTGATTCGATATCGAGGAGAAAATCGTGCATTGATAATTTCCCTGGCCACATTTTCATATTTTCCGTATCGCCCTCCCACGTCGATGGCCAGCTGTTTGCGATAATCAGTAGAAATCCACCCCCCTACTTCGATATGCCTAAAATCTCTGAACTTCATTCCCCAAACACGAGGTTCAAAATAATCTACCCCTCTCACCGGCTCTCCATGAACGGAGATATTGTAGGTAGTAAAATTCTTGGTGTTCAAACCAAGCTCAGCATCCATCTCCAATCCGGTAAATGCCATTGGATTGTACAAAGATTCACGGGCAATATCCAAAGACGACCACATGCGATTGAATGGACCAAAAGGTTGGTATAAATTGTAAGCCAAAGAGACAAATTGAGAAAACGAATTATTGGCTTGCAAAAAGCCCATATCATTGGGATCGTAAGTATCACTTTCCATGTAATAGCCTACCTTTCCAAGGAAATTACCCCGAATTTTATTGACCGAGGTGCCTTGTGCAAAGCCATTTTGTACAAAACCGTTTTGAGCAAAGGCCTGACGCCCTGACAGATGAGAAAAAGCTCCATTAGAGGAAATGGAAAACTGATTTTCCTTGTCTTTGATTTCCATGCTATAACCGCTCACATTAGCGTCGTAAGCACTTCCTAACCGAGTCACATTCGTATTGGTAAAATTAATAAAACTATTGTTCTTGAGATTTTGATCCAACACCAACACATTGTAATTGGCCAACGGCTGTGTCTCTACACTTCTTTGCTCCCCTGATTCATTCTCAAAGGTGGCAAAAGTGGGAGCAGTAACGGAATTCATCACCCCAATTCCTAGATTCCCTTTGGTGCGTCCTGAAATTTTTACTGAATTGATGATCTGAGATTGCATCGGATTGCTCACCAATCGCTCTCCCTCTTTCAATTGACCATTCACTCCGTAGACGCCAATGGGTTCACCGCCAATTCTTCTTGAATAAAAAATACCTGTCTTGTTAAAGAGCTCCGTGCCCTCCATAAAAAATTGCCGGTTATCTTGAAATTGAATTTCAAAAGGAGTCAGATTAAGGATCAATTGATCACTGATCGTCTGACCAAAATCCGGAATCAAAGTAGCATCCAAGGTGAAGGCATCGCCCAATCCTAGTTTAAGATCGAGTCCAAGATTGTAAGAAAAATTATTACCCGACGATCCAAAATTATAATACCCCGAGGTGTAGGGAAAAAAGAAGATTCTCTTCGGCGGCTGCACATACTCCACTCCTTTGAGCACTCCCATTTGCACCAAATCACCTGGGCCATTTGGATCTACGGGATTCCATGTACCAATGATTCGATGACGCCGAATTTCTCTACCAAAATTGATATCCCACTGCTGAATGGGAATATCAGGAAAACGAATGGCCGCAAACGGAATCTTAAACTCCGCGCACCAACCATCATTTACAATTTTTGTCTTACAATCCCAAACGGCATTCCAAGAAACATCCGGCTCTTCCGTCCCCAACATCTTTCCATCCCACTGCTCGCCGTTGGGGGAAATGGCAAACATGAGCCCATTGATGCCATCTTGGTAACAATTGATGATGATGGAACACCAATCACTATTTCCCTCTGTATCTCTTCCTGTTAGTTGTTTTAAAATACTATCTGGCGCATTGTCTCTACAATAAAATCCAACATAAAGGGCCTCTTGCGTGTACAACACTTTCACCTCTGTAGCTTGCGGCATCTTGAGGCCTGGCTGGGGCAATTGGGTAACGAAATCGCCCGCGATAGCCGCGTTCATCCAACAACTGTCTGACAAAAAACCATCCAACTTGGGCGGCGAAACAATTCTGCTCGCTTGCAATTCTTTGTGCAAGATTTGTTGCCCAAATGTTACAAAAGATAAAAACTGCAAAACAAGTAGGCCCGTCAGTTGTTTTTTCATCGGGCACAAAAATATACTGCCTACTTTTGCACGCGATGAAAAATCTCACAATTCTTTGGAGTTTACTCCTGTTAATATCATCTTCCTCCCTCTGGGGACAAAACTCCGACAAATTCACTATCAGCGGTGAGGTGAGAGACTCCACCTCCGGAGAAACCATTGTGGGCGCTGTGGTGCAATTGGTAGAATTGAAAAAAGGAATCACCACCAACGCTTATGGATTCTACAGCTTAACAGCCCCGAAAGGAAGTTATACGCTAAAAATCAGCTTCATTGGCTACCGCGAATACTCCACCACTTTGAATCTCACTAAGGATACCCGTATTGATGTTACACTGTCAGATAGCAAAGGCATCACCGGCAAAGAATTGGTGATTGAAGCGGAGCGAAAAAGAAATACGGAGAGCACCGACATGGGAAGAATTGAGATTCCCATTGAGCAAATCAAGAAATTACCTGTGGTATTTGGAGAGGTGGATATTTTAAAAACCATTGCTCTGTTGCCTGGTGTGCAAAGCGCAGGAGAAGGAAATACCGGTTTCTATGTTAGAGGGGGAGGTATTGATCAAAATCTTATATTGTTGGACAATACAACAGTGTACAACGCTTCGCATTTATTCGGATTCTTCTCTGTATTCAATGCGGATGCCATCAAAAATTTGGAATTGTACAAAGGGGGTGTTCCTTCCTCTTATGGTGGAAGACTTTCCTCGGTGCTAGACAGCGGTATGCGAGATGGCAACTAGAAAACATTTCATGGCACCGGAGGCATAGGCAATATCGCCTCTCGATTTACCATTGAAGGTCCTATCAAAAAAGATACATCTTCGTTTATTATCTCGGGCAGAAGAACCTACATCGATGTGTTGGCCAAGCCACTCATTGATCGATATCCGAACATCCAGGGAACAGGTTATTATTTCTACGATTTGAACAGCAAATTCAATTACAAATTTTCTCCCAAAGATTGGATCTCATTGAGTGCCTATTTGGGTAGAGATGTATTCAGTTTTAACAGTGCCAACGCTGGATTCTCAACAAAAATTCCTTGGGGCAATACCACGGCCACATTGCGATGGAATCACATTTTTTCGCCCAAACTATTCATGAATACCATTGCCTCATTTACGGATTACACCTTCACCTTTCAAGGAGGTACCGACCAATTCACTTTTGGTTTGAAAAGTGGAATTCGTGACTACGGTGCAAAAGTCCAATGGAATTATTTCCCCAACCCCAATCACAATGTCAAGTGGGGAGTGGACTATGTGTATCACATTTTTACTCCTAACAACACCTATGCTCGCAGCGGAGATACGGAATTCAACTTGAATAATAAGACCCGTTTGAACTCCCATGAGTCTGCTATCTATATTCAGGATGAGTGGGACATCAATGAGAAAATCAAGGTGAATATTGGATTGAGAGAAAGCTATTTCATTCATACCGGTGCTTTTGATCGCTACATCAAACCAGCAAACACCGGTTTAGGTGGTTCATCGGCTACCACTGTCATTCGATATGAAAATGGCGAAAAAGTAGCTGATTATTTTGGATTCGAGCCGAGGGTCAGCGGACGGTATCTTTTCAGAGATGGCAGTAGCTTCAAAGCGGGCTATATGAGAAATTTTCAATACATTCACCTCAACAGCTTCTCCCCTACTTCCCTTCCGACGGATGTTTGGTTGCCCAGCACAGATCGCTTGAAGCCGCAACGTGCCAATCAATACAGCATTGGGTATTTTAAGAATCTCGCAAATGATCAATGGGAATCCAGCGTTGAACTGTATTACAAAGACATGTACAACATCAGTGAGTACAAGGAAGGCGCAGATCCCTCCCAAACGGTCAATGACAACATCGACAATTTGCTTTGGTTTGGTAAAGGTTGGAGCTATGGCGCAGAATTTTTCTTGAAGAAGAGATCAGGCAAACTCAATGGTTGGATTGGATACACATGGGCCAAAACCATGCGTCAATTCGAGGAAATCAACAATGGCAATCCATTTCCATCGCGCTGGGATCGTCGACACGACTT
>CANHWU010000155.1 GCA_947464415.1 Flavobacteriales bacterium | reverse complement strand
TGCCTGAAGCGGATATTGTGGTGAGTGGAGGAAGAGGAATGAAAGGCCCAGAACATTGGAGCCCAATAGAAGAGTTAGCCAAGGAGTTGGGAGCGGCTACTGCGTGTTCTCGTCCTGTTTCGGATATAGGTTGGAGACCCCACCATGAGCATGTGGGGCAAACAGGAATTGCCGTCCGTCCCAATTTGTACATAGCAGTGGGTATCAGCGGAGCGATTCAGCATCTAGCGGGTGTGAACGGAAGCAAGGTAATCGTGGTGATCAACAAAGATCCAGAGGCACCTTTCTTCAAGGCGGCGGATTATGGAATCGTAGGAGATGCATTTGAAGTGCTACCAAAAATCATTGATGCGGCAAAAGCTTATAATGCCTCGAAATAGTGTCGAAGAGAATAGAATTACATATCTCGGACATCAGCCCTAGCGGGACCACCAGCGGAGCCTATCAAATGGTTTTGGTGGATATCGAAGGCATCTGGCGATTGCCCATTATCATCGGGGGAACGGAAGCTCAGGCGATTGCCATCGCTATGGAGCGCATAGAACCCTTGCGTCCATTGACACATGATTTATTTAAGACGCTGGCCACTTCTTTTGGTATTGAAGTAATGGAAGTGGAAATTTACAACTTTAAGGAAGGGGTATTTCATGCTAAAATCATTGCCCTTCAAGACAGTCGTCAGGTAGAGATTGATTCCAGAACTTCAGATGCTGTGGCCATTGCCCTGAGATTTGATTGTCCCATATTTTGTAAGGAATTCATTCTTCGTGAGAATGCCATTACTCATCAGGATGAGAAGGCCTTGTCTATGCAAGATGTAGAAAGAGATTTATTCACTGAAGATGGGGCTGATGAGCTTTCTGTGACAGAGCTCGAAGAGGCGCTCAACAATGCACTCGAAGAAGAAGATTATGAGAAGGCCTCGCAATTGAGAGATCAAATCAATAAATTAAAAGATCAAGGTAAATAAAATCTTTGTAATATTGCTTTATGTCCCACAGAGAAGATAAAAAATCACCCGAAGAACTTGAAGCATTGAAGAAAGATGTGGAAGCATTGGCAGAGCAAAATGCCAAATTGCAAAGGGAACTAGAGGCGAGAGAAGAGGTGATGCAAAGTTTATTTTCGTACTTCACTACGAAAGCTTCTGAAAACGTCAAAAAGGATTCTTGAGATCACATTGAGTTTCAAAAAATATTGATTATGTTAGGGCCATGAAAAAAACATGGCCTTTTTTATTTTTAGCGGTTTTGAGCATAGGGGGATGGTGTCAATCCAATCTGGAAACCACGCGTGATGAGTATGAGGTGAGATGGTCTGTGACGCCTCCTATCCAATTACATCGCCAACAGGCATTGCGTGAAATGGCTCCTTGGCAACATTTTTTACATGATCATCCCGGTTGGATGGTGCACTTCAACGAAGCTTCGGCCATGCCGCACAGAGCCTATGGCCCTGGTTTTCTTTTGCCAGCGGATATAAATGAATTCAGAGAAGGATTGTTGTCTTATTTTACAACATCTGATGACATTGCTTGGACGGCTGAAAAAAGTTATTTTCAAGGAGGATATCAATTTTACAGATCAAGGCAAACGTATCAAGGCCTAGAGGTACTGACCTCCAAGTTAGAGGTTAGATTGAAGGACGGTAAGGTGGTGATGTGGGGAATGGATGTTTTTGATGTACAGGATTTGTCTGTTACACCTGTTGTGAATCTTGAGGGGGCGAAGTATGCTGCCCAAATGGGCTTGCCGAGTGAGGTAGTTTCCAATCAAGTAGTGGGTGAGTTAAAGGTTTTGCCTATATTACATGAGGATCATTATACCCATCATTTGGTCTATGAGGTGATGGTGAAAACCCAAAATGGTATAGGCATTCCGCAACATTACCAATGCTATGTAGATGCGCAAAATGGAACTTTATTGTATCGTGTCAACCAAGTCAATCATATACATGATGGCCGATGTATTCATCCTGCTCCGGCTCCTGCTCAACCTGTAATGGTGGTAGATGTCAATGTAGGGGCGAGTTATTATTTGACCTCCCCTTGGGATGCGGCTGTGTCGGGCGTGCTTCCCAATATGCAAGTGTCGGTGGGGGGCACCAATTATTTCACAGATTTGAATGGTAATGTGTCAATTCCTGCGGTGGGTCCCGTGAGCGCTCAATTTAGTTTACAAGGTCCTTGGGCCAGGGTGTATACTGGAAATACAACTCCTTCTTTTAGCGCGACACTCAATGATGGAGCAAATTCCATTTCATTTGATGATAATGCGAATATCAAGGAAAGAACGGCCTACAGGAGTGTTCAAGATATACACGATCACATGAAGTTTTGGATGCCAACTTTCACCGGTATGGATTTTCAGTTGCCCACCAACATTGATGTTACCGGAGGGGATTGCAATGCCTTTTATGATGGCTCATCTATTAATTTCTATGATTTGGCCAATGGTTGTAATGCCACTTCTAACATTCCAGACATCGCTTATCACGAATATGGTCATGGCATCAATGATAATTATTATCAATCCTTGGGGTCGTTCTTTATGAACGGTGCTATTGGCGAAGCGTACGCTGATTTTTGGGCTATTTCCTTGACCAATAATCCAATTCTTGGAAGTGGATTTTATATCGATAACCAAGATCCCATTCGCCGATATGATATTGATCCGAAAGTGTATCCAATGGATTTAGTTGGAGAAGTGCACCAAGATGGCGAAATTTTAATGGGAGCATGGTGGGATACGCACTTGTTGATGGGAGCAGATTGGAATATTACCATGCCTATCTTCCTTGGGGCATACGCAGGTTTGCAGGCAGAAAATATGAATGGCAATGAAGGTCAGGCTTTTACAGATGTTTTAATAGATGCATTGTTGGCGGATGATGATGATGGTGATATTACCAATGGGACTCCACATGGCAATGCCATTGTTCAGGGATTTTACATGCACGGAATATCTCTGATCACCAACGCGGTGATCAATCATGCTCCCTCTGAGTTTGTCTCTGCAACAGTGCCGATTCCGTTGGAGGTACAATTGGATTTGACATTTCCTTATATTACTTATTTACAAGATGTTGTATTAAATTACAAAATAAATGGAGGTCAATGGACAGAGGTACCTATGACAGATATGGGCAGTGATGTGTATCAAGCGGTGGTGGAAGCTCAACCGCTCGCTACAGTATTGTATTATTATATCACGACGCACGATATCAATAATAATATTGGTACGGTTCAACCTAGAGGCGCACAATTAGCTTTGTATCCTAATTTGCCACATATCACCTTGGTGGGAGTCTCTCAGCAAGCCATCCAAGATTGTGATGATAATGAGAATTGGGGCGCTTGGTCAACAGGATTACCCACCGATAATGCCACCACAGGAATCTGGACTTTAGATACTCCAATAGCCAGTTACAATGCGGATGTTGCGCCAGATGTGGCTGTGCAAACGGGAACGCAAACTACGCCCGGTGGTGAGTATTGTTTCTTCACTGGAAATGCCTTACCCACCGATGGAATCGGAGCGAACGATGTGGACGCCGGTTCAACGACATTATTATCTCCTACCATTGATTTGAGTGGCTTGATCCATCCCGTGATCAGTTACCAGCGATGGTACACCAATAGTCCTCCTAGTGGGGCTAACCCAGGTGCGGATTGGTTTCAAGTGATGGCATCCAATGATGATGGTCAAAATTGGGTGTACATTGAGAACACCTCCACCTCTGACATGAGTTGGCGACGAAATGCCTTTAGGGTGGAGGATTTTCTCACTCCCACCGCACAAATGAGATTTAAGTTTATCGCCTCCGATTCCCTTCGTCCTGAGGTGAATTTAAATGGAGGATCGTTGGTAGAGGCGGCGATGGATGATTTCACTTTGTATGATGAATTTGTTCCGCAAGATGTGGTGAATAGTGATCAAGTGGATTCATGGAATGTGTTTCCCAATATCTTATCTAGAGATCATTCGAAGGTAACGATATCAATACCAGCGAATGAGTTACTCACAGCGTTATCTTTATATAACAGCAGTGGCGCATTGTTGAAGGTAGAAAGGAAGTTGTCATTGGAGATGAGTACACTTTTCGACATGGGTAATGTAGCGAGTGGGTATTACTGGCTGAAGTTGGAAGGAAATAAAAGCACGGTGATGTTCCCTTTTGTGGTGATGGATGAGAGATAGAATTGAAATATTACGTCGATTGTATAGGAATCGAGTGGCGGCGAGGACTCCGGATTTAAAAGTGGAGTTTCCCCATCAATATCTTTATTTGCGTTCAGAGCTAGAACGCGAGGGTATAGTGGTCATAAAGGGTTTTTGGAAGGAAGCTTTAGTGGAGGAGGTAAGGGCGTCTATGGAAGCTGTGTTGGATGCTTTTGAGCAGGAGTATTGGAGAGAAGTAGCGGAGGAGTGCAAGGATTTGAAAAGGGGTTGGGGAGAATTCATTCCACCGAGTAATATTAAACTTTGGTGCGATGAGCACATGAGTGATCAAAGAATATTTTATGCTGAAAATGTCAATGAGTCCATTCGTTCATTTGGGTCAGATATGGATTTTCAAAGAATGGCGCAGTATGTTACTCAAAAGAAAAGTGAACTCAAGACAACTTTATTCAACCGGACTCGATTTGTAACCGGAAATAAAGGATCCGGAGGTGGATGGCATCGTGATGGGATATATGGACATGGCTTCAAGACACTGTTGTATTTGACGGATGTTCATGAAGACAACGGGCCATTTGAGTATATACCGAGAAGTTTCCATTGGTCGCATCATTTGCGTTATGCCAAAAGGGTAGATCAATATCAATATTCTTCGGAAGAAATCGAGGAGTTGTTATTAAAGACTACATCGGTAAAAGTAAAGACCGTAACCGCTGAGAAGGGAGATTTGGTGATTTTTAATACCAATGGCATTCACCGGGGTAGGCCTATTGAGAAGGGTGTTCGTTGCGCAATTACCAATTATTTCACTTGAGTGTAAAGTAGAAAACAAGCGCCTCATTTTGAAGCAAAGGTTGATGTTGATTATTCAATGTCCAATTCATTCCATCTTTCCACTCATATTGTACTGTGCCATCAGCCCCCAATAATTTAACCTCT
>CANHWU010000154.1 GCA_947464415.1 Flavobacteriales bacterium | reverse complement strand
TGCTGATGAGTTGTCAAGGATGCTTTTTGCGATGATAATAAATTGGGGATGAATCACAATGCAATTGGTAGGCTGTTGTGATATTGGACAAAGCTTTAAATGTTGGGTCTTTACAATCACAGGGAAGTAAAATCAGAGTGAGAAACAGTAGCGATGTGTTGCTAGAGTGCGAAGTTTTGATCTCGTCTTTCTTTTGTAAACCGATTTAGTACAAGTCAATGTCCCCATTCACCTCAAAAGCGCTGCAAAACGGGTGGTTTCATCATGGGTCCAATTTCTTTTTTCTCCTTCTGCGATAGGCATAATAGGCTCCTACTGTTTCAATGGCTTTCATCATGGCCTGGTTAATAGGCAACCTGTCATTGAGTTGTAAATCAATACTGGCCATTCGGGAATAGTAATGGGTCATCACAGGAATACTCTTGGGATGCCATTGACTTTTTTCAATCGCGGGAGCTTGCCCTTCCTTTATGACTTTGCAAGTAACCAGCTCTTTCTGCCCCTCTTTATTGATTCGAGCGGAATAGCCAAAAAGTCGACAAATCAACCCCCTTTGTAGATAGGCATTACAAAGTCCCCCATATTGTGTGATGTGAGGACGAAAGGCGAAACATGTGGTGTCGGATTGTTTTTGAAGGGCTTCATATCTTTCCCATAAAACGCCTTCGTCCAGCCAAGTCAATGCCAATGGTAAAAATTCCACAGGGGATGCTTCAATATCGGGCTTTTTACAACATTGCCCGCAACCGGAGGGACATTGCATTTGTGTTTGCTGCTGAAGTTGTGAAATGTGCTTGTCTAATGCCCGATAGACGCGTATCACGGCAGCTGCTTTGGCAGGTAAAGTTTTCATGAATTCACATTTTCTTGTTTGAAAGTGTTGAAAGTGAATAGATTTTCCTTGATAAAGTCTCTCATTTTTGTTCTGTAAAAATAGCCCATGATAAAATTCCTCATCGCTGGTTTTAATTTAGTCCTCTTCTCGTGGATGGCTTTCTTCGGTGAGGAGTCCCCAAAAGTACAACAGTTCATTCCTACTCAATTGGAGTTAAATGAATCTACTGTTGTTAAGGTGTCTATCCAAAAGAGTAAGCTCACGGGATTTGCGAAATTAGAGATTGACATTCCTGAAGGGTATGCCGTTTCTGCTTTAGACACCAAGGGAGCATCATTTACATTTTCCAAAGGGAAAATGAGGTTTGTTTGGATGAATTTACCCAATAATGATAAATATGATGTGAGTTATCGCATTACTCATTTGGATGGTTCTGCCAATTTGGAAAGTGTGAAAGGAATTTTTTCATTTATTCAGGATAATAAGAGAAATGATGTCTCCATTGAGACACAGCTGAAACCAGATGAGCAACCGTTAGTTGATGCCAATGGTTTTGGCATAACTTATTTAAATGCAAATCAAGAAAATCCAAGTTGCGAGCGCAAAGTGACAAAGTCAGGGGATGGATTCAATGTTGAATTATTGATCCGATTAAATGGATTAAAAGGTTTTTTGAAGCTGCAAGAATGGGTAACCGACGGTTGTTCTATTAATAAAAGCCAGAACGCTGCGGCCACTGTTACGGTGGATGGGAGTAAGATTAAGTTTGTTTGGTTTGAAGTGCCTGATTCTCCTACGATGGTGGTGAAATACAAGGTCAATTGTCCCCAGATGCCAGAGGCAGGTTTGCAAATAGATGGCAAAATGAGCTTTGTATTTGAGAACAACCCTAGGGAAATACCTGTTACCATGATGGAGAATAATGCAGAACAGAAAAAGGTGGAAGAGTCTGCAACAATTACTGATACAAAAACTCCGTCAGACAAAGAGAAAGAAGCAGAGATTCAAGTGCCTGTGTCGGATCAAAAAGTAGTGTCTGTACCCAATCAGTCAAATGTCCCAACCAACACGATGGAGGCAGCAGAGCCGAAGAATGATAAATCAGTGAGCGAGAACAAAGCCATGTCACAGTCCGCGGGCAAAGTAAAGTATAAGGTTCAGTTAATAGCCAATCACCGGAAGGTGACGGGCGAAGAGTGGAAAAATAAATATGGATTCGAAGACGATTATGCTGTCGAAAATCATGAGGGTTGGATGAAGTGGACGCATGGTCAATTTAACGAGTATAAATTGGCGAAACAGTATCGAAATGAAGTTACACAGCGATGTCCGTCTCTGCCAGGCCCCTTTGTTGTGGCCTATCAAGATGGAAAAAGGATTACCGTGCAAGAGGCATTGATGATCACCCAACAGCCTTGGGTGCAATAGAAGATTGGATGTATACTTTTTGTAAAGCAACGGCTTTCTCTAAGTACTTTGGTTAATTATAGAATTTGTTTAGGTAATGATGTCTGAAAATCCCCAATACGGGGATTTTCGTTTTTATAGAGAGGGGTGTTGGACAAGAAAAAGAAATTAGCGAACTATGACCTGGGAGATGGTTTTAAAATCGTACTTGATTTTTTTGAGACTAGAGAAATCGATGTCCAAGAATTCTATTGCCTCTTATGGTTTTGACCTTCAAAAGTGGATCACTTTCGCCAATGAGCGAGCGTGGAGCATTCAATCGGTGAACGCAGATGAAATAAGAAGTTTTTTGCAGTATTGTCAGTCCCATGGCATGGCCAGTTCTTCTCAGTCTCGCCTCATTTCATCCTTGCGTTCTTTTTTTGAGTTTATGGTGATGGAGAAAGTCCGCATTGAAAGTCCAATGGAAGTTGTTGAGTCTCCAAAATTGGGTCGATATCTTCCTGATGTGTTAAACCAAGCGGAAGTGTTTGCCATTTTGGATGGGGTAGATTTGAGTGCCACTTTGGCCCATCGGGACAGGGCTATTTTAGAGGTTTTGTATAGCTGCGGTTTGCGAGTGAGTGAATTATTGACCTTAAAGATTTCTCATTGTTTTTTCAATGAAGGATATTTACGAATTACGGGGAAGGGAAATAAGGAGCGCCTTGTTCCCATCGGGAAAACGGCGATCCGGTGGATTCAACATTACTGTGAGCATGATCGGAATTTTCTTCGCCCTGATGAGAAAAACAGAGATATTCTCTTTCTCAATGCAAAGTCCAAGGGTTTGAGTAGAATGTCCATCCTCAATATAGTAAAAAGAGAAAAGTTGAGGGCAGGTATTCAAAAGGAGGTGACGCCTCATACTTTTAGACATTCTTTTGCCACTCATTTAGTAGAGGCGGGAGCTGATTTAAGGGCGGTGCAGGAAATGCTTGGTCACGCTTCCATCACCACTACAGAGATTTACACCCATTTGGATAGACAGCGAATGAGAGAAGAAATTATGCTATTCCATCCGCGCTATAACAAAAACAAAGGGGCCTGAGCCCCTTCATTCAAACATACAATAAACAACTATTTACACAATTATTTTTTAAACTTGGAATATCGGCTGTTGAATTTATCGATACGACCTGCGGTATCCACCAACTGAATCTTACCAGTAAAGAAGGGATGAGAGGTATGAGAAATTTCCAATTTCACCAAAGGGTATTCATTACCATCTTCCCATTGAACCGTTTCTTTGGTATTGATGGTTGATTTTCCTAAAAAGGCATATTCATTAGACATGTCTTTAAAAACCACTAAGCGATAATTTTCTGGGTGAATTCCGTTTTTCATTTTTTCAAAATTGGGATGCAAATATACAAAATTTCTCTGATTTCACAAAGAATATTGAAATCCAATAGCGACTACCTCCTTGAATTGAAGCCCAGGTCCCTTTTTTTCTGGATGGAAAGTGCCGTTATTGTCCGTGTACGCTGGAGATTTGACAAGAATGATATCGTCATCATAAATCATTTGAAGAATCATGGAACAGGCTAAATATTTATTGAATTTGCAGGCCAAAACGCTTTCAATGTTGAAATCGATGTTACCTGGATTATTGAGATAACTCGAGAAAAGTTCGGCCTTACTGTCTAAACGATACTTGTCTTTCCATGATTGGGAAAATCCCATCCTGACATAGGAGCCATATTCAATACGAATGTTTTTGCCAGGACGAATCATGATTCCTTCACTGTCGTATTCGGCAGGATCTACTCCAAATTGTCCTGCATTGGCCAAAATTTGATTTTTTACAAGGGTGCCTTTACAGGTAAAAGGGGATAGAAAACAAGTGAATTTCCTTTCTTTGATATAGTCCATGCCTGCGGCCAAAGTGAAATAGGCCGGTGAGAGCCAGTCTGATATTTTCCCTCTCGATACATCCGGTAAGCCCCTCATACCGGCGATATATCCTGGCGCAAACTGACTTTTGATATTCAGCATTCCGGTATAACTCCAGCCGGGAGTGGCTCGTCTTCCATATTTTGAGGTGATGTCTATTTTGTCATCGGTTTTGATGGAAGGTTCTCGTATGTCAATCACAGAGCGCCCATAGGCCAAATTGATGATATTATCCCAATTGTGCTTTTCATCTCGATAAAAAAAGCTATAGGTAGCCAGTCCCGAAAGATTGATGGCAGAATTACCCCCAGCGGCCCAATTGCTCAAATAGGTTTGAGTGGTATTGATACTCAGTGAGCCTCTATCCACCCATCCTTTGTCCGCCACAGCGAAGGGGCTTTTCACTAATTGCTCCGTTTCAGGTCCTAAAATAATTTGCGCGTTGCCTTGAATGACAACCAGGAAACAGCAAGCAGCGAAGCAACTTTTCAAAAGCATGGTGCAAAAATAATCGAGTGTTATATAAAAAAACTCCTTATTTTCGTTAATGTATGGCGGTTAGAGAGTATCCTTCCAAAGTAATCATTGCATGGGCAGAGGCGATAGATGGCAATGTGGCCATTCGAGATTGGTTAATGGCGAATGGTTATCCTGAATTGGGATTATTTGTTTTTGCCTTGCATTTAAAGAAAGATGCACGACAATGGTTGATGGACAATGGGTTTCCACATTTAATGGCCACCATTGAGTGCACTGAGGGCAGAGAGCAAGCGTGTCAATGGCTTCAGAAGTATGATCTAATTCTTCTTGAAAAGGTGGCCAGAGCTGCTGATAATGATGAACATTCAGCCCAGTGGTTAATGGATCGTAATTTTCAGGACATGTTGAGATTGGCTGTTAGAATAAGAAAGTTGAAGAATGAAATTCAATCACGCCACGACGACATGCATTTTATTTCCCCAGAATAGTTCTCTTTTAATGTAAAT
>CANHWU010000153.1 GCA_947464415.1 Flavobacteriales bacterium | reverse complement strand
CAAGAGATTTACTCGTCCAGTCAATTATCTTTGTTTGGAATTTTATCAAATGATCCGTAAGCCAGGCAGCGAGGAATTTATTCTTCCTAAAGGAAGTTTCAGAATGCCCAGTTGTTAATCACTTTGCTTTTCGGTGATGAAATCAATTGGATAGATTCACAACTCCTCAAGCACAAATATCTCCTTCTGAGATACTCACTAATTTTTTAAAGTTTGGCCAACTGATGGGTTGTAATTCCAGATTGGCAATGGATTGAATATGAATAGCCCCTTCTGCGCATTGAATAACGAGTCCCTTTTCATTGAAGCTTAATACCTGTCCTGGCTTTGCCTGTGCATTACCTTCTTCAACCTTGGTTTGGATAACGATAAAGACTTGATCGGAAATGTTCATCTTAGCATAACCAAATGAATTGGTAAAGGGAAATAAATGTAGTCCTCTGACCAATGCATCTACAAACGGTGCACTTGTTTCAAAAGAAATCAACCCTTCATTCGGCGGAGTGTCTTTCAAGGAGTAGTAGGAGTGTGGGGCACTTTGAGGTTGTGCTTTGATTGCGCCACTGATCCAAGCGGTCCAATTTTTTTCAAATAATTGTATCCCCTCGAGAATGCATACCGTCATCAACTTTGCGGCAGTCCATCTGCGTCCAATTTCAAAAAAGGATTGAGAAAGAATATCGCCTGTATCAATGCCTTCGTTCACTAAATGCCAAGTAACCCCGTGATGGGTTTCCCCATTGATAATGGGCCATGAAGAAATATTCACTCCGCCATACAATGGAAGAGGTCCGTTATGAAAGTTAATGACTCCTTTTGAAGCGGATGCAATGATGGCTGATCTTAAGTATTGATAACAATTGATATTGAAAATCCAATCAGGCGCAATTCGATTTAGAATTTCGATATTTTCTGCATCATGAATTTTTTGAATGGGACTCGCGTTCAGATCAAATTCGGTAAGGGTTGTCAAAAGTGCCGCTGGTTCGGGGTTTTTTACTTCCTCGTAAAAAACATGTTCTATCGAATGAGATTCATTTTGCAACATGATACGCAAACAATCACTCGCTATTTTTCCATTCCCGATGATGACGATTTTCATGGTGATCGCAATTTGTAGGTCCCCAAAATTACATCTTTCTGATAAAGCGGTTCTTTTTGAAACAAGATGATTTGATATTCATTCTGTGTTTCAAAGAAATTGCCTTCCGTAAATTTTAACTCTTCTTCAGTAGAATAGAAATTTCTCCAACGATACCGATAATTGTAGATGCCTTGTTTCAAGTAAATAGCGGTTTCATAGCATCCTGTATTGGTATTGTAGATGAGTTCTTTTTCTTCTTTACATCCCAAAGCGGTGCAATACTCAAGCAACAGCTGCCCACCTTCAAAGGCCCGGGATTTATATTGAAAATGGGTCAACAAATAATCCGCATCTAAAGACTGAGCAGAGGGAAGGGTAGTGCTAAATTGGGTCACTCCGTTCATATCATTCCATCCGTATTTGGACTTTGCATTAGACTCGTCTTGTTGAATCCAAATTTCCGGATTGTCTTGGTTGGGTTGTGTAAAATCCACATGAAAGCCAGGAGATATGATTTGTCGAGTATCCATCACTCTCCATTCGTTTCCACCTGCAAATCCTGGAGAGTCGTTGTGTTGAAAGGTCCATCGTTCGGGAGTGATAAAAGTAGGCGCGATGGGAGGGAGCTCGGATCGCAATTCGTAATTCTTGAAGATCATGATTCTAATATCACGAGGAATGTCATTGAAATTCATGGAATTGGGAATTACCGTAGTTTCAATCTGTTGATGCGTGAAAATTTTACTGACATCATTGGACTTGAGCAATCTGGAGGTCACATTCATTTTGTCCGCACTTACAAAAAGAGGAAAAGCCACTACTTGATTGCTAGCGTCTAGGTGATCGCCATTCCGATAAAACAATAGCCAATATCTGCCGGATTGGGTAGGTCGCATCATGGTGTTGGGAAAAGTCAACGCGTAATGCACATAATCCGTAGTTGTGTTATAAGCCAATTGAGCATCTGAAATTTCACCTTGATAGAAACCTTGAATGAACTCAGCGTCATCTACTTCAACGATATTCCCATTCATATCTGCTGGAATAAGACGATAGTTCAACCATTCACGATCGTCTTGAATCAGGTCAAATTGAAAAAGCAGTTGTCCCCCATGTAGCGATAGGATGGGAAATTGCGGCTTTCCTTGCAAGTCTGTAATGCTTGCACTGCGCAAGTTGTCGGCGTTTAAAAAAGGACCATAAGAATGAAAAGAGGGTACTTGCGCAGAGAGTTGTATAGTAAAAACAGCCATCAAAATATACTGCAATGCCACTCGTACTTTCATATTTTTGCAAGGTATGAAAGGAAATATTACTATACTCTTCGTGGCTATTGTTTTTTTATTTTCCGCTTGTGGAGATTCAAAAAAAGACGGTGTGTTGAAGGGTAGGGAGTACCAGGGAAGTGTGTTGGGTAAACAATATAAAATTGAAGTGATTGGTGACTCTAACAATTATCAATCGGAAATTGATCGCATTTTACTTCAAATTCATCGGCAGTTTAATTTGAGCGATACCAATTCGACATTGTTTAAAATTAACTTCTCAAAAGTCGTCAACCAACCCATTTCTATTGATGATCCTGAGCGATATTTTGTTCGATTCTTTCACTTGATGGAGGAGATGTATGCCCAATCCAACGGGAAATTTGATCCAACCTCTGTGGCTTATGAGCGCATCATGGCCTACGGTGGAGGCGACCCCGAATTTATCCCCAATTTTGATGAGTTTGAAATGGCGGTGGGATTTGGTCCAAGAACGTTGGAGTTAAATGAGGTGGGAAACCAAGTTACGGTAACCAAGCACCACCCCAATGTGGAATGGGATGTTACTGATGTGGCCGCTTGTTGGGCCATGGATTTAATTTTAAATAGTCTGCAAGCGCATGGCTTTTCAGCAATGAAGGTAAGCATGTCCGGAAAATATTTGGTGATGGGGGAAGGTCCTTCCGATTTCAATGTAGTACCCATGGGCTTCACAGGTCAGATGGAGGATCCTCAAGTTAAATTGAAAAATCGTGCATTGTGTTTTAAAAATGCCCAGCACAAGAAAATTTATGTGGATATAGCCAATCGAAAATTAGTGGACAACGACTTTCAATGGGTATCTGTATCGGCACCCACTATGCTTGAATCCGAAGTTTTTTCCAAGGCCTTCATGTGCATGGACATTCAAACTGTGGCAGATTGGTACAATGCTCATGCACAGTCCGATATTCAATCTTCAATTATATATGGCTATCGTGATAAAATGGACAGGGCTACAACAGAAGAGTTTGATCAAATGATTGTAGTGAAACCATGAATGACTGCATCACGTTAGCGGTGGAGAGCAGTTGCGATGAAACCTCTGCAGCCATTTTGAAAGGGAGGAGCGTGATTGCTTTGGTAACAGCCACTCAAGCGGTACATGAACAATATGGTGGAGTAGTGCCGGAGTTGGCCAGCAGGGCACATCAGTCCAGTATTGTCCCTGTAGTGCATGAATGTTTGGAAAAGGCCGAGCTCACCTTGGATGAAGTTCAACTTTTGGCAGTAACCGAAGGGCCTGGCCTGATGGGTTCTTTGCATGTTGGTGTTGCTTTCATGAAGTCTATAGCCATCATGCGTCAATTACCCCTGGTGGGTGTCAATCACATGAAAGGTCATGTATTGGCTCATTGTATTTTAGGACAATATGAAAAGGATATAGAATTTCCATTTTTGTGCCTTACGGTTTCGGGCGGTCATACACAAGTGGTATTGGCGAAAAGTCCTATACAACTTTCGGTTCTAGCCACTACCAGAGATGACGCAGCCGGTGAAGCCATTGATAAGGGAGCTAAGTTGTTGGGATTGCCTTATCCGGGAGGTCCTGTTATGGACCAATTGGCGCAAGCTGGCAATCCTGATCGATTTCAGTTTGCAACCGCCAAATTGGACGATCAAGATTTTAGCTTCTCCGGATTGAAAACATCGTTGTTGTATTTTTTGCAAAAGCAGACAGCGCTCGATCCATTGTTTGTGCAAAATAATTTGAATGATCTATGTGCGTCTTATCAGAAAGCGGTGATGGAATATTTGTTAGGAGTGTTTATTAAAAATTGGAAGTTGCATCCAACGGCTTGTATTGCCCTTGCTGGAGGAGTTTCCGCCAATTCCTATTTGAGAAGAAGATGGAGTCAATTGGGTGAGCAGCTCGAGGTGGGGGCTTTTGTTCCTCATTTTGATTATTGTACGGATAATGCAGCGATGATAGGAATTGCGGGTTTCTTTCAATTCTCTGAAGGATATTCGTCCAGAAATATCATTCCGCAGCCAAGGTTAACCTTTTGAAAATAATATTGTGTTTTCTTCGTTCAATGAAATAAAAAAAATGTGATATGGCATTGGCTTATTATTTTGAAGTAAAATCAGTACAAGACAAAGAATTGGCTGCTAATATCGCACTGTATTATTATGAAATTTTAGGGGATGTTTCCTTTGATTTTGTTGCTATACACGACGATGGTGACAAAGAATGTATGTATTTGTTTTTGGAGGGAGAGAAGCCATTGCTTTTGAAAAAAAGGATGCAAGAGGCAGAAATTTTATTGATATTTGAAGAGGTGAGTGATGAGTTGTTATCGGCCAATCTCAATTGCCCAATTTGGGAAAATTGGGAAGAGGAAAGTCAATTGAAAACCCTTCATTTTATCCGGCAGCATTTAACCTTGGATCATGTGTTAGATAAAATCAATGCATGGGGATTTGAAACCCTCACCCCCATTGATATGGAGGTACTGGACCGGGTCAATTGATCAGATCAAATCGTCATAAGTATAGATGGCATCCAATTGTGTTTGATGATCCATCTTACAAAGCGGTTTCAATAATCCATTGTCTAAACCATATACCCAACCATGTAAAGTGGGAAACTGTTTTTTTTTCCATGCCTTTTGGACAATGCTGGTTTTCGCCAAATTGAGTACTTGCTCCATGACATTAAGTTCCACCAAACGATCCACTTTAGCATCATCATTTGGAAGAGACTTGATTTCCTCCTCATGCAGTCGATAAACATCTTTGATATTGCGAAGCCACTTATTGATCATTCCAAAATTATGCTGTGTAATGGAGGCTTTTACTCCTCCACAGCCATAGTGACCGCATACAATGACGTGCTTTACTTCCAATACTTCAACAGCATACAAAAGAACACTCAATAAATTCAAATCAGTGTGAACCACCAAAT
>CANHWU010000152.1 GCA_947464415.1 Flavobacteriales bacterium | reverse complement strand
CTTGCTAAGATTTCGCTTTTGGTCATCGACGATAAGTAAGGTCTGATCATCACTTGTGCTTCTACTTGACCCACAAATGCACTGGCTACATTGCTCAAGGCCTCGGCTCCACTCACACGCATTACCACTCTCATGGCTCTGGCGATCACCGACACTAACCTCTGCATGATTCCGAAGTAGTAAAAAATTTCTACCAACAAACACACCAAGATGATGGTGGCCGTGACACTGAAAGCGAAGACAAAACCATTCTGCGCGTAATTAGAAACTCCACTGGGTGTATCCACCATGATTCCGCCATAAACAAATCCCGCACCTTCTTTGGCAAAACCTTCTATCTTGGACATCACCTTGCCCACCTGTTGGAAAAACCATGTAACGGGTTGAACCTTCAATACCAAAATGGCAATCAATACCTGAAGTCCTATTCCTGAAAATACCAATCGATAATTGATGTTCTTCTTATTGTTGGAAAATAAAAATGCAATCCCTAAGATTACAATGATTCCGATAATTCCTTGAAAACGATCCATGTTGGCGAATATAGAAAGATTTCGTTTTTCTGTATTCAAAGAAATAAGATTACTCCCCAACAGTTGAACTATTGAAAACAAAAATAATTAAAGCACTTTAATCAAAAATTCATTGTCTTGACTATATTAGGATCCCAGCTGAGCTTACTCTACACATGAATGGTTCAGTTCTAATTATTAAAACCACTCATTATGCACCCCATTACCTGCCCTCATTGCCAAAAAACTTTTAAAATGGATGATGCAGGATTTGCTGATATCATGAAGCAAGTTCGAAATCAAGAATTTGAAAAAGAAATGACTGAAAAAGTAGCTACCGCTCAAAAAGAGAAAGTTGCCGAACTTAAAATAGCTGAAGCCAATTATCAGCGGAACCTGCAAGAAAAAATCGCCCAAAAAGAGCAAGAAGTTTTCCAGTTAAAAGCACAAAAGGATCAAGAGATCAATCAATTAACACTTGCGAAAGAGAAAATAATGTTCGACCTAGAGGGAAAGGTATCCAATGCTGAAACGGAGAAAAAGTTGGCCATTGCAGAAGCTGTTAGACTCATTGAAAAACAACGTGATGAACTCATGCATCAATTGAAGATGCAAGAAACAGAAAAGCTTTTGCTCGAAAAATCGCTGAACGAAAAACACGCCATTGAAATTCAAAAAAGAGAAAACATTATTGAATACAAGGATGAGCAAATCGCGCTTCATAAAGACATGAAGATGAAACTATCCACTAAAATGATGGGAGAAACTTTGGAACAACATTGTGAAAACGAATTCAATAAACTCAGGGCCACTGCTTTCCCCAGAGCCTATTTTGAAAAAGACAATGACGCTAAATCGGGAAGTAAGGGTGATTTTATTTTTAGAGAGATGGATGATGCCGGCAACGAAATTCTTTCCATCATGTTTGAAATGAAAAATGAAGCGGAAACCACAGGCAATAAGAAAAAAAACGAAGACTTCTTTAAAGAGCTAGACAAAGATCGTTTAGAAAAAAATTGCGAATACGCTGTTCTAGTCTCCATGTTAGAAAGTGAAAACGAGTTGTACAATTCTGGGATTGTAGATGTCTCTTATAAATTTCCCAAAATGTATGTCGTGAGGCCGCAATTCTTCCTTCCCATCATAACCCTATTGCGCAATGCCGCCATGAATTCCATGCAATACAAAGCGGAACTTGCTCTAGTAAAGAACCAACACATTGATATTACCAATTTTGAAGCAAAAATCAATGAGTTTAAAAAAGGATTTGAATACAATTATGGACTCGCCAGTAAAAAGTTCAAAGAGGCGGTAGAAAGCATTGATAAAACCATCAAAGAGTTAGAAAAGACTAAAAAGGCCTTGATTTCTTCCGAAAACCAACTAAGATTGGCTAACGACAAAACAGAAGATCTTACAATAAAAAAACTCACCAAGGGCAACCCTACCATGAAAGCTAAGTTTGAGGAGCTTTCATCGCCCAATACATCGGAAGAAAGCAATTCCTGAAGGTGCTTGAATTGAATACTGAAATCCCCACATTATATCAACTTCATTTTTTCGAGGTGTTGCTCTAAATTTTGAAATCAGTGGGATATGGCTATATTTGAAAAAATTCAAATTTATGTCAGATAACAAACAACAAAGTCACCCCAAAGGATTGTGGTATTTATTCGGTACTGAAATGTGGGAACGTTTCGGTTATTATCTCATGCTCGGTATTTTCTCACTGTACATGGTAGAAAATTGGAACAGCGGAGGAATGGGATTTAGCGCTGCTAAAAAATCTGATCTTTACGGAACCTATTTGGGTTTAGTTTATTTAACCCCGTTTATAGGAGGCTTGTTGGCTGACCGAATCCTCGGTTATCGCCGATCCATCATCATGGGTGGATTGATGATGGCCGCTGGCTATTTTTGTTTGTCCATTCATTCCGAATTCACCTTTTACATCGCTTTGTTTTTAATCATTTTAGGAAATGGTTTTTTCAAACCCAACATTTCCACATTGGTGGGAAATCTATACAGCGGTGATGATCTCAAGCATAAAAAAGATGCGGGATACAATATCTTCTACATGGGAATCAATATCGGCGCCTTCATCTGCAATTTCGTTGCAGCCTACATGCGCATCAATTATGGTTGGGGACATGCCTTTGCCGCAGCAGGGGTAGGTATGTTGATCGGCGTCATCGTTTTCATCCTTGGAACCAAGCACATCAAACATGTAGATGTAGTGAAGCCCGTGCAAGAAGGCGACATGAGTACGGTAAGGATTCTATCTATGACAGTTCTTCCCATGTTCGCCTTTGGTATTTTAGGATACATGCTTCCAGGCAATTTCTTGGGTTCTGACACTAATGACGCCTTCATTATCGGCTGTTTGCCCGTAATCGCGTTTTTCATTTACTTAGCTTTCAAATCGGAAGCTTCAGAAGCCCGTGCTATCAAAGCCTTGTTGGCTGTTTTCACTTGTGTAATATTATTCTTTGCCATCTTCCATCAGAACGGTGATGCATTAACCGTTTGGGCAGAGGATCATACGGATCGTAAAATGTCTGATGGCGTAGCTTCCGTCGCGCAAGATTTAGGGATGGCACAAGTGGTGGTGAACAATGATATTGTTTCCGCACCACAAGCCGAATTTGACTCTACCATCACCGCTCTTAGAGCCGAGGAGAAGGCAATGCCCGATAATAGCGCAGAAGAACACAAAGCAAAAGGAGAATTTTCTGATAAAGTTACTCAATTGGAAAAATCAAGAAAATATTTTGAAACCCTTCCTGCTGCTGAAGTTCCCGCTAATGGAACGGATATGAAATTATACAGCACAGAATTATATCAAAGTATCAATCCGTTTTGGGTGGTATTGCTTACACCAGTAGTGGTTGGATTTTTTGGATGGATGGCGAGCAGAAAACGTGAACCATCTACCCCGACAAAAATCGCGATCGGATTGGTCATCACCGCTTTATCTGCTTTGGTAATGGTGGGAGCGGTAGCTGCTACCAATGATCTTTCAGGAAAGGCTGGCTCATTGTGGTTAATTGCTTCTTATGGGGTCATCACGGTGGGCGAGCTTTGCCTATCTCCCATGGGATTGAGTCTGGTTTCAAAACTTTCTCCACCGCGCATCACGGCTTTGATGATGGGGGGATTTTTCCTAGCCATTTCCGTTGGAAATAAACTATCAGGAATGCTCTCCAGCTTGTGGGAAGAAATGGATGACAAAAGAAATTTCTTCTACTTGAATTTTGCGTTGGTCATGGCGGCAGCGGTAGTGCTGATTTTGATGCTGAAGTGGTTAAATAGCGTAATGAAAGAAAAGAACATTCTGTAAAACAATGACTTTGACTACAACTGAAATTCAAAACTTTCAAGGCAAATACCCCAAGCAATTGTGGTATTTGTTTTTTTCTGAAATGTGGGAGCGCTTCTCCTTTTACGGAATGCGCGGTATGCTCACCTATTTCATGATCCATCAGCTCATGATGAATGAGCGCGATGCCAATCTTCAATATGGTGCTACGCAGGCGTTTGTATATGCCTTTACTTTTATTGGAGGATTGTTTGCAGACAAAATTTTAGGTTTTCGTAAATCGCTCTTTTGGGGCGGCATATTGATGATCATTGGTAGTGTCATTTTGGCTGTGAATCCGCAAGAATTTTTCTTCGTGGGCATTGCCTTCAATATTATCGGAACTGGCTTTTTCAAACCCAATATCTCCACCATGGTGGGCAGATTGTACAAAGACAATGATGAGCGCAGAGATGCGGGCTTTTCACTCTTCTATAGCGGTATCAATATCGGCGCTTTGCTCGGAGGTTATGCTTGCATCGCTCTTGGAAAAAGTTATTCTTGGAATGTGGCTTTCGGTTTAGCAGCCGTGGTCATGACCATCAGTTTATTGACCTTTATTTTTACTCAAAAACAAATGGGAGACATTGGCGTATCTCCCCTATTAGCCGATGATTCGGCTGTAAGAAAAAGAAAAGAGTGGATGGTGTTCATTGGCTCGGTTCTATGTATTCCTTTGATCAGCATCATGGTGAAACAAACGGAATACACCGATTATTTTATGTATGCCATTGGCCCTATCACATTGCTGTATTTTGTTGTAGAAACGCTCAAATTGAAAAGTGCTGAACAAAAGAAAATGTGGGCCGCCCTTATTTTCATTTTGTTCTCTATTTTGTTTTGGGCCTTCTTTGAGCAAAGTGGAGGTTCTTTGTCCATCTTCGCGGCCAACCACTTGGGCTCTGAATTGTTGGGCAGCATTACCTTGGATCCGAACGGAGTCAATAATGCAGCCAACTCCCTTTTTGTTATCCTGTTTGCTCCTGTCTTGGGTATCATTTGGATGGCTATGGGTCGTAAAAAACTGGAGCCCAATACAACGGTGAAATTCGGCCTTGGATTTCTATTCTTGGGATGCTCGTTTCTCATTTTTTATGCTACCATTTTTCTAGCTGACGCTAACGGAATTACCTCCTTAGATGTGTTTACTCTTGCCTACTTCATCATCACCCTTGGTGAACTTTGTCTCAGTCCCATTGGACTTTCCATCATGACCAAACTCGCTCCCACCCATTTGCAAGGCATGATGATGGGTATGTGGTTTTTAGCCAGTGCTTATGGGCAATATGTAGCCGGCATTTTAGGAGCCGGCATGAGCACTCCTGATGAAAATGCCAGTGCATTAGACAAACTTACCACGTACACCAACGGTTACCAACAATTGGCTTGGATTGCCATTGGAGCCGGTGTGGTATTATTTTTGTTGTCCCCAATGATCAAAAAATTAATGCAAGATG
>CANHWU010000151.1 GCA_947464415.1 Flavobacteriales bacterium | reverse complement strand
CTTTAATTCCAATATCATCCTGATGGAAGGTCTTACATTTACTCCTATTTCCAAGAGCAAAGGTTTTTTTAGAATGCTTCAATTTGAGGGAGATATTGAGAATGGGAAAATTGATGCATCGGGTAAACGCGTGGTCTTATTTTCTGATGGTCTTGTAGATTTAATGGGAGGCTCTTTCAACAAACGCTTAAAATTGAGCGGTGTAGAACAATGGGTAACAGAGCCTGAGTTCTTCTCCAAAGGTCCACAATACTTGAGCAGCAAAATCAAAGAGTATTTGGGTGCACAAGAGCAAATCGATGACATTACCTTATTATCCTTTCAATGCTAAGTGAGAACTCGATTTCAATCTCAGCCACAAGTGCTCAGATGGATTGCCGAGGGTGAACATCAAGAGCAAGACTTTAAGCTCCGCATTGATGATGCTCGCAAAATTGCCAAAACTTTATCCGCCTTTGCCAATACGAGCGGAGGAAAATTATTGGTAGGTGTCAAAGACAACGGAACCATTGCGGGGGTAAAAGAAGAGGAGGAGTACCACATGCTGCAGCACGCAGCGCATCAACATTGCAAACCTCCGGTTGAGCTCCAATTTCAAGCCTGGAAAGTGGAAGACAAACTCATTTTGGAAGTGAATGTCGTACCCGCATCCAAAAAACCTATTCTTGCCGAGTTTGAAAAAGAAAATTGGAAAGCATTTTTACGTGAAAACGATCAAAATATTTTAGCCCCTGCCGTCATGCTCGATGTCTGGAAAATGGCCGATAGTCCCTTGCCAGAGAATTTTACTTACACGGAGAGAGAACAAATTCTACTGAATGAATTACAACAAGGGCCACAGACCTTGAGTTGGTTGTGTAAAAAAACAAAAACCAAGCGATTCACGCTACAAAAAATCATTTCGAAACTAATCCGTTGGGAAATTGTCCAATGGAAGGTGCAAGGCGGTATCGCTTTTTATTCCATTAAAAAATGAAAAAGAAATTGATTTTCCTATCAGGTGCCGGTGTAAGTGCTGAAAGTGGGATAGCCACTTTCAGAGACAGCGATGGACTTTGGGAACAATATCGCATAGAGGAAGTGGCTACTCCAGAAGCTTGGGAAGCCAATCCTGAATTGGTCATTCATTTTTACAATCAGCGCCGAAAAAATGTGAGCAGTGCTTCACCCAATGCCGCTCATCACGCCATCGCTACTCTCCAAGAACATTTCGACGTTACTGTCATCACCCAAAATATAGATGATTTGCATGAAAGGGCGGGTGTGCAAAATGTTCTTCACCTACATGGGGAAATTTTCAAAAAAAGAAATGAGCACGATGAAAATCAAATGGTGGACTGTCTGGATGACCAACCTTTGAAAGATTTTGTGAATGAAAACTCCAGATGGCGGCCGCATATTGTGTGGTTCGGTGAACAAGTACCGATGTTAGTACCTGCTATGAAAACGGTTTATGAGGCAGATATTTTTGTGGTGATCGGAACCAGTTTATTGGTGTATCCGGCCGCCTCGTTAGTAGAATTCACACCTCCCCGCGCTACTCACTATTTGATTGACCCACAACCACCCACGCATGTCCCCAAAAAATTCAACATCATTCAAGCGACCGCAACGACAGGAATGGAAAAGCTGACATCCCTTCTTTTAAGCCACTAGTATTTCTTGGCTAAATTCCAATAATGATCCATCTCTTCCAAAGTCATCTCTGAAAGAGACTTACCATCTTTTGCGCTCTCGGTTTCTAAAAACTGAAAGCGCTGAATAAACTTCTTATTGGTTCTTTCAAGTGCCTCCTCGGGATTGATGTTCTTGAATCTAGCATAATTGATAATGGAAAAAAACAAGTCTCCCAATTCCTCCATCTGATGCTGCTCATCACCACTCTCACAAGCTTCCCGAAACTCCTCTAACTCCTCATTTACTTTCTCCCAAACCTGATCTTCATGATCCCAATCAAATCCCACTCCCCTCGCCTTCTCCTGAATCCGCTGGGCTTTTACCATGGCAGGTAAAGATTTCGGAACGCCTTCCAACACCGATTTCTTTCCCTCTTTTAATTTCAATTTTTCCCAATTGGCTTTTACCTCCTGCTCGTCGGCAACTTTAACATCGCCGTAAATATGTGGGTGACGATGAATCAATTTATCGCAGATTCCATGGAGGACATCAGCAATGTCAAACGCATTCTTCTCGCTCCCAATTTTGGCATAAAATACAACGTGCAATAAAATATCACCGAGCTCCTTCTTGATTTCCTCTAAATCATGATCTAGGATCGCATCCCCCAACTCGTACACCTCTTCAATCGTCAGATGACGCAAACTCTCTAACGTTTGTTTTTGATCCCATGGACAACCGGCTCTCAGCTCATCCATGATCGTCAAGAGGCGTTCAAATGCATCTTTCTTCTGTTGTGTTGTATTCATACTAACCAAATTTTTCTACGGGATACTTCTCTTTTAAAAAATGAATCCGTTCTAATAATTGAAGATGCCTAACCCCTAATATACGTGGATCACTCAGCTGAAAATTCCCACTAGCATTTACATGTTGTAAAGTGACCAAGTTCTGCTCCCATCTTCTTTGCATTTGAACCGAAACCATCGATTTGATCACAGGAGTTAGAAAGGCCAATCCAAACTTAGACAATTTTAATTGCAATAACTCCTCTCTCTTAGCTTCTGAGAAATAGGGCGATAAATACACCGGTTGATACTTCATTCCCATCGACAAACACCAATCTTGCCATTTAAACTGACCAATGGTTTTAAATCCCTGATAAGCCATCCAAGGCACTCTCAGCGTATCGGCCACTATGGCACCATGCATCGCTTCCGTAATCAAACACTCACTCTGTTGAATCATCTCCAATACTTGATCTACCTCCCATCTCGGACTGATGTATTGCCACCCTAATTCATCACAAAGCGCTTGATGGTCATAAAATTCCTCACTTCCTGCGTGCGGCATTAGCGCTATTTTGAACTTTTTCTCGTTGCTTTTTATTACAATATCTTTCAATAACAGCGCTCCATCCGTTATGGCCAACTTAGGATCTATACCCAACAACGCCGCCGTTTTAGGACCTCGCACGCAAATAAAATCAAAATCACTTTTATCTTCTGGCAACACACCATAGGTACTGGGAAGGCCTGCATCATAGCCAGAGCTAAATACTACCTTCTTACCCGGAAACTTATCATGAAACCCAAGTATGGATCCAATACCCATCAGAACAAAACCGTTATCATTTTGAAAATATCCAGGCAAATAATGATCAAAGATCAAAGGGTTCAATTGATCCCCAAAATTTTTACCTAGGTGGTACTGCAGCTTCATGACTCCCCCACCATTGCTATCAACGCCTGCTCACTGATCACCATTACTCCTAGCTCTTCTGCTTTTTTCTGCTTGGCAGGTCCACTCTCCGCACCCGCCAAAAGGTAACTCGTCTTAGACGAAATACTCCCACTCACTTTTCCACCATGGCTTTCTATCCATTGCTTTACTTCATCACGGCCAAATTTTTCAAATACCCCACTCACCACAAAAGTCTTTCCTTTCAGCGCCTCACTCTTGAGCTGAGTGCCATCTACATCACATTTCATTTGCAAACCGAATGAAGCCAATTGACTTATGATTTCTACATTTTTCGGGTCGCTGAAGTGACTTAAAATACTCTGTGCAATTTTTTCACCTACCTCATCGATGTTCAATAATGTCTCGATTGATGCATTTTGCAATGCCTCCATCGAACCAAGTGTGCGCGCAATCTTTTTGGCCACCGTCTCGCCCACATGCCGAATCCCCAGAGCAAATAGCACCCGCTCAAAAGGAACGAACTTGCTGGCTTCTAGAGCCGCTTTCAAATTGGCTATACTCTTGGCTTGCAGAGAACGCTTTTTTACATCACCCGTCAATTCATCTTCTGAAGAAAACTCCAAACCCTGACAATCATCCCAATTCAGCGCGTATATATCCTTGATATCACTGATTTTCTGTAGATAAAATAATCCGCTCAAAGTCTCGCTACCCAAACCCTCTATGTTCATCGCCTTTCTGGAAACGAAATGCTCCAATTTACCGATGATTTGCGGAGCACACCCCTGAGCATTGGGACAGTAATGCTGGGCTTCTCCCTCCACACGAATCAAAGAAGATTGACAAATAGGACAATTTTGAATGTAGGCGTGAGGATGCCCACTACCTCTTGAAAAAGCAAGATCCACATGGGTGATTTTGGGAATAATTTCACCCCCTTTTTCCACCCAAACGTGATCACCCTCCCGAATATCCAATTTAGCAATTTGATCAGCATTGTGCAAGGAAGCTCGTTTCACCATAGTTCCGGCAATCAATACGGGATCCAAATTGGCCACTGGGGTAATCGCTCCGGTTCTGCCTACTTGATAAGTAATCTGATTCAACCGTGTACTCACTGCTTCCGCCTTGAACTTATATGCTACCGCCCACCGTGGACTTTTGGCCGTCATTCCCAGTTCATCCCACAAAGTTCTCTTGTTGACTTTTAATACAATTCCATCAATATCAAAAGGCAGATCCGCTCTGGCCCTGTCCCAGTAATGAATAAAATCCATGATCCCGTTCACATTCGCAGCCGTTGCGATTTGCTTCTTTGAAGGATCAGGAACGTGGAAACCCCAAAAACCTGCTTCCAATACACTTTGAAAATGCTCGTCTGCTATACCATCGTCTCCTAACACAAAATACATCATTGCATCCAAAGGACGCTTGGCCACTTCTCTGCTATCCAATAATTTAAGCGATCCACTCGCTGTATTCCGAGGATTGGCATACAATTCTAATCCTTGCTCGGCCCGCTCTGCATTCATTTTCTGAAAAGCCGCCCTCGGTAAAAACACCTCCCCTCGAATTTCAAATGAATCCGGATAAATCCCCTTCAACTCAAGCGGAATGGATCCAATGGTGCGAATATTTTGCGTCACATCCTCCCCCATCGAGCCGTCTCCTCTGGTCAGAGCTTGCTTCAATTGACCATTTTCATACAACAATGAAATCGCCACACCATCATACTTGAGCTCCATCACAAATTCTATATCTCCGCCAATGGCTTCATCGATTCGCTTTACCCAATCTATAATTTCCTCTTCGCTGTAAGTATTCGTAAGCGAAAGCATTGGTCGTTGATGGGGAACCTTTTCAAATTTTTCAGTTAAATCTCCGCCCACTCTTTGAGTGGGAGAATTCACATCTTTCCACTGCGGATACATTTCCTCCAACGCCTCCAATTCCTTCAACCACTCATCAAACTGCTGATCTGAAACCAAGGATTGGTGCAACACATAATAAGCATGGTTGTACTCATTCAAAAGT
>CANHWU010000150.1 GCA_947464415.1 Flavobacteriales bacterium | reverse complement strand
CTCCGCATACAACGCATACGGCACAGACATCATCTGCTGTGTGCCCAAATCAACCACCCCGTTTCCCGCATTCATCAACACCTGCAAGAACTTGCTTCCTGTTCCCCATTGGATTCCGCCGAATGTACCTGTCATGGCCGTTCCTCCCCCCACATTCAAACTCACCAATCCCTGCGCGTTGGTGGTGGTGGCGTGGGTCTCTTCATAGACTACCGTTCCGTTGGCGCTGTTGTCATGGATTTTGAAAGTGATGGTCACCGCCGTATTGGCCATCATCGTTCCGTCAGTATTTCTGACTACCGCTTGGTAGGGGATGCTCTGTGGAGCTTGGGCAAAGATGACAATAGAAATGGCGGAGATTAAAAATGTGAAGAGTGCTTTCATAGGTCAAATATAGCGGAATATTTTTAGCATGGATGAGACTTAAAGGTTGTTTCGATAAGATTTAGCTCAAAGCAGCAAGCTCAATTTTATGGGTAAGATGAAACGAAACATCCGAAGCGTAAATCGCGTACATGCTGGTTGATACCATGCCATGTTATGAATATGAATAAGAATTTTGAAGACCGTTCTAAAGAAGAACTGGTGGAGGAAATACTCCGATTGAGAGCGGAGAATCAACAGCTCCAGTCGGGATGTGAGGTGTATGCCAATGAACGCGTATTGGCAAAAAATAAATTTCAAATGTTGTTTGAGCAATCTCCGGTTGGATTTGCTTTGGTGCTCCACGAAACGGGAGAATTTTTGGAAGTCAATAATGCGATATTGGAATCTACCGGATATAGCAAAGAGGAGTTTCTTCAATTGAGCTATTGGGATTTAACCCCCAAGGAGTATGAGGCGCAGGAGATTCAACAATTGGAAACGCTGAACAAAACAGGACGCTTTGGTCCTAATTTTAAAGAGTACATTCGAAAAGATGGATCTCGGTATCCGATCTCCATCAGCGGCGCTCTTTTTGTTGATGTTGATGGTAGAAATGTGGTTTGGGGAATTATTGAGGATTTGTCGGAGAGAAGAGAAAGTGAGCTCATCATCAAAAAGCAAAACGAGGAGTTGCGTCAATTGAATGCTGCGAAAGACAAATTTTTTTCCATCATTGCGCATGATCTGAAAAATCCATTTAGTGCGATCATCGGCTTAAGCGAAATATTACTGGAGCGCATAGAACAGAAGGACATTGAAAGTATCGATCGTTATGCGGGATTTATCCATCAATCCTCCCAAAAAGCACTGAATTTGCTCATGAATCTCTTGGAGTGGTCGCAGGTGCAGACAGGGATGATGAAATTTAATCCTGAGTATTTTAAGCTTCATGATTTGATGCAAGAGATTCTTGAATTGTTGGTTTGTAACGCCACTCAAAAGAACATACGCATTGATAATCATATTTCAGAAGATACGGTGGTATTTGCAGACAAGAATATGATCAGCACCGTTATCAGAAATTTAACTTCCAACGCCATTAAGTACACCCCATTGAACGGACAAATTCAGCTGAGTGCTCAACCATTGGAGAATGAAGTTGTTTTTGTTATTTCAGACAACGGCATTGGAATAAGCCCTCAAGAATCTGAGCTTCTTTTCAAGATAGATGGAGTGCACTCGAGACCGGGCACTCAAATGGAAAGAGGAACCGGATTGGGACTGATCTTGTGTAAAGATTTTGTTTTGAAAAACAACGGCGAGATCTGGATGGAGAGCACGGAAGATGTGGGTTCTACATTCTTCTTTTCGCTTCCCATCAAAGGTCAAGAAGTTCAAAATGTGGATAGGTGAAATGAACGGCGCTTATTGCGCAGGATGTTGGATTACCAGCACCATTTTAATCCCACCGTGCTTTGGAAGGTAGGAAATACATAGGTGCGGGTTTCAGGCACATAAGTCCAGTGCAGAGTGGGTCTTAATTCTGAAAACACATGCAAGTTTTTTAAGTAGGCTCTTTTTTGACCTACCCTGAAATCCAGTCCGATGGGCAGGTAAACGGAAGCGGCAGCTCCTGTTCGGTTGCGGAAAGTTTCTCTCTGAAAATCATAGTTTGAATTATAACTTCCATTCGACGAAATCATCTGTCCGTCTATGCCCACTACATCAGCGCTACTCCAACGACTATTGACGATTTCTGTTCTTGGCGATAGATTGATCCCGGCATTGAGGCCCAATCCGGTGTATAAATTGAATCTTTTATCCAATCCGGTGGACCAAATATGGGCGAGATCTACTTTGATTGTGGTGGCTTGATAATAACCGTTGGAGAAAGCGCGTTCTGTAGAATCAATGAATCCATATATGGAACCTCCTGAACCCTGAAATAAAGTATCCACACGATGGGAGTTTTTTATGATGGTAGAGTAAAGATTACTTCGGAAACTTTGTCCCATCAATCCTACGCGCCAAGCTCGATGGGTGCTTTTTTCTCCAGATTCCTTTAGTACGGGCGATCCCCCCAGTTGGATATTGAAAAGCGAGGCGTTCCATGAGGTCATCATGCCCATTCGAATATCATCCACGGGTCCCGATGGATATAATTGTGCATTGGGGGCCAATTTCATGAAATCTGCTTGAGACATGAGCAGTGGCGAAGTGCTTAGTTCACCTCCCAACGAAATTTGTAGGTGGTCTATTTTGGTCTTCTTCTTTGCGGGTTCCTTTGGGATTCCTTGTGCTTGCGTCCCACCACCTAGGAGGAGTAAAAGGATGAAAGAAAGTTGTTTTTTCATTGTAAAAATTTTGACAGAATAACGAAGATAAGCTATTAAAATTGTCTTTTCGTACAACTTTTGTCCAAATTAATGCACGATGAGGGCATAGAGATAATCCCAATCCACCTCATCTCCAAATTGATAACGGTGTTGGATTTCTGCTTCTTTTTTGAATTGAAATTTCTCGAGTAAGCGATAGGAGGCAGGATTATTGATGGCCACAAAAGCTTCGATACGTCGAAGGTTCATTTCGGTTTTTCCAAATTTCAACACTTCTTTCAGCGCTTCAGACATGAGACCTTTCCGTTTATCCATTTCATTTTTCAATAAGTAAAATACCTCTGCTCTCCGGTGTTGTTGCGCCCAAGAGTGATATCCACACCAGCCGAGGACGCGTTGATCTTCTTTGTCCACCAATTGAAAAAACTGAATGGTGAGATTGTAAGTGCTGTATCCACCGCGGTATCGGTCAAGTTCCAAATCGTATTCTTCTGGAGTAGAAATTCCGAGGGTATCCATGATTTGCTGGGGTGTATATTCAGCGAACAAGTTGTGATACGACTGTTGATTGAAGCCACGCAGCAAGAGACGAGGAGTTTCTAATTGAGTGTTGAAGATCATGAGGGATTTAGTCCTTTAAACAGCGAACACTATGGCCTGCCCGTTTTTGTGTGATTGAACGATCAAAACTCGACAGGCTATACGCGGCATCCCGAGTCCAATTGCTCACCGCGTTGTAGGCAGTGGAGGTCCACCAATATCCGTAGTTGTTGATTCCTGAAAATGATGCTGATGCAGTGCCCATCCTATTGCCCCCGGGCAACGCGCTCCAACCCGAGCTATTGGTGGCTCCCAAATTGGGAGCTGTCCATCCAATGTCTTTGAGTTGTCCCCCTAATGCGATGTTTTGCCCTCTCCAATCTTGTTGCATTTGTTCAGAAACGCTCAACCCGAGGGTATTTTCCAGGTACATCCATTCGCAGTCGGATGGCACATGCCATCCAACGGGACAAAGGTTATTGGTGGCTACCGCATAAGCGTTGTATAGCGCTCCTAGTTTTCCGTTTAAATAGGTGTTAATAAGGCTGGGATTATTGTTATACCAACAGTAAGCAGGCGTGCTCAACGCACCCCATGCAGCTCCTGTTGAAACGGTGGGAATGTTGCTTCCGTCATTGAACTGGGTGGCCGCTAGGTTTTCTGCAAACCAGCACTGGCCTCCAATCTCCACCAAACTGTAATATTGATTATGGTATAATAAACTATCTTGCCCGACACATCCTGTTACTGCAATGTATTCATTTAGGCAAGTGGTATTTCCAGGCAATAGTGCAGATCCATAATTGCTCATACTTATCGGATTCGCCGCACTCACCCCCGGCACAATGCTCACCTGCTCACCAATGAACAAACTATCTCCCGTTACACTCACCCGTACATTCACCTCCTCAGCATACAACGCATACGGCACTGACATCATCTGCTGCGTCCCCAAATCCACTAAACCACTACCCGTATCCATCAGCACATGTAAAAACTTGCTTCCTGCTCCCCATTGGATTCCACTGAATGTGTTTGTCACGGCTGTTCCTCCGCCCACATTCAAACTCACCAAGCCCTGCGCGTTGGTGGTAGTTGCGTGAGTCTCTTGATAGACCACCATGCCCGTTGCAGTAATGTCATGAATTTTGAGCGTAATGGTCGCCGCTGTATTGGCCATGATTGACCCGTCTGAGTTGCGGAGAACCGCTTGATAAGGGATGGTTTGAGGAGCTTGCGCCAAAAACCGCATACTGCTCAACCAAATCAATAAGACCAAAGAATGCTTCATTTCCAAATATAGTTATTTCAATCACGTACTCTTTCTTTCTTCACATATTCATCAACGCTTATCGAATTGTTCCGCTTTTACTAGCCCATTTCTTATTACTTTGTGACCATGATTCAATGGAATACACCTCAACCTCCCACAGCGCCTTTTATCGCCTCTATTTTTAATTATTACCTTTCTGATAATTTGGAAGGCTATGCTGAGTATGATGAAAAAACTTTAGCCCTGGTAAAAACCATTCCCGGCTATTTAGGCTATGAAAGTATGAAGCATGAGGGTAGGGGTACTTTTATCAGTTATTGGAAAGACATGGACTCTGTATCGGAGTGGGCTTCGCATCCCGTGCACATTGAAGCCAAAAAGCGAGGTGCGCAATGGTACAAATATTATCATAGTATGATAGCGGAGGTGGGGAGGTTTCAATTCAGTAAAATGAGAGTTGAGGGATAGTTGTAATCTATTCTTCAGTAAATAAGTATTAATACTTTATTCCTAAAATACAAATATCATCCACTTGCTCTTCTTCTTTTTTGTATCGGTAGTAAAATTGTGAAAGCTGTATTTTTTGTTCAGCAATGGGAAGAGAGTGAATTGATACCAACAACTGCTTGAATTTTGAGCGCGTAAGTTTTTTCCCTTGTTCACCCCCAAATTGATCAGCGTAACCATCTGTAAATGCATAAATGACATCTCCTTTCTCAAGAGGAATTTCATGGGTGATAAAGGGTTTTTCTTTGGATTCAATGCCTATTGCCTGCTTGTTTGGTAAATACTCTATTAAGTTATTTTTTCTGATAATCCAAATAGGAAGATTAGCCCCGGACCAAAGCAGAAT
>CANHWU010000149.1 GCA_947464415.1 Flavobacteriales bacterium | reverse complement strand
TAACAGGGATATAATTAGATGAGCACAAATTCAATGAAAAAGAAAAAGCCAGCCCTTAACAGCGTGCAAGCGCCATAGCCCTGCCGCAGGCGCAACACAGGGCTACGAGCGCCTGCACGCAACCCGTTAAAAGTAAGGGTTCCCTTGCGTGCGAAGCTCGAATATTGAACCCCCTGTTGAACGAAACCGGGCCTATGGAGTGGTCGTGATGATTTGGGATTTTTTGAAAGGAGCATTTTTTCTCCTTCTTTTTTTTAACCCGATGAATCATCAATAAGAACAACCCAAATGACCCATAATGCCCTTACTAGGCACCCCTACAATACAATATCCACTACATCATCTGACGAATGCTCAACGCCATTTTTGCCTTGAGCTCTTTTCTTCCCACAATGTAATCCAAAAAGCCATGCTCTAAAACAAACTCCGCACTTTGGAAGCCCTGTGGCAAATCCTTCCCTATCGTCTCTTTGACTACCCTTGGACCCGCAAATCCTATTAATGATTTAGGTTCCGCAATATTGATGTCTCCTAACATCGCAAATGAGGCCGTGACCCCTCCCGTTGTTGGATCTGTGAGCAACGAAATATAAGGCAAATGATGATCCGCCAATTGCGTTAATTTGGCCGATGTCTTGGCCATCTGCATCAAGGAAAATCCAGCCTCCATCATACGCGCTCCTCCACTCTTGGAAATGCAAATAAAGGGACATTTCTCCGCAATCGCTTTATCCACTCCTCTGGCAAATTTCTCTCCTACTACAGAACCCATACTTCCCCCGATAAAACCAAAATCCATACAGGCAATTACCACCTTTTGCCCTTCCATTGAACCAAAACCAACGCGCAACGCATCTTTCAGTCCAGACTTATTGATAGTCATTTTAATACGATCCTTGTACGCCTTGGTATCGGTAAACTCAAGTGGATCTCCACTGATCAAATGAGCCGCCACCTCTTCATACTCATTCTCATCAAACAATATGGAAAAATACTGACGAGAGTTGATTTTATCATGATGTTCACATTTCTCGCAAATCCAATCGTGCTCGGCATGTTGCTCAGTGGTTACTACATGCTTGCACTCGGGACATTGATACCACAAACCTTCCGGAATCTCCTTCTTCTCCTGATTCTTGGTAGTGATACCTGTTTTCATTCTCTTAAACCAACTCATATCATCATATTTTGAGTTTCAAAAGTACACATTTTTAGCCTTTGAATACGGAGTTTTCTTTGACTAAATTAGGATTTCAGACCATCTTTTTTTCCAAAAAATAAGGCCTCACAAAGGAGGCCTTATCTTAAGAAATTGAAAAAATTATTTCGACTGGAAATTTCTGAATTCCAAATCCGTCTTTGACTTCTCGCCCAATTTCGCATCCTTCTCAATTGCCTTGGCCAAATTATCTTTCACCCCATTGGCATCGTTCATGCGAGCGCTGATGATGGCCATCAGATACAAACCTTGAGCGCTGTTGTTATCTTTATTACAACCTTCCAAATCTGCCTTTGCTCCTGAGAAATCTTTGTTCAAACATCTCGCTAAAGCTGAGTTGTACGATTTGGTAGCTCCCATGTTGTTGATGGCAGCACCGTAATTACCCGTTTGGATGTTAATCGATCCCATGTTGTATTTGGCCTCAGAAGAACCACTCTCGTTCAAAAGTGCCATTGCTTTTTTATTGTCACCTGACAACTTCGTAGCAGCACCCAAATTACAAGCTGTTTCAGCATTCTTCTTCATGCCATAAGCTTTCTCAAATTGAGCCTTTGCTTCATTGGTTTTTCCTTGATTCATGTAAACAACACCCAAATTGTTGGAAGCTCTGTAATCACCATTGGCTTTGCTCTCAGCGTCCTTGTAAACAGCAGCCTGAACATTCAAGTCTGTTACCAAACTACCCGCACGCAACAACTCCTCATACTTCAAAGAAGATGGATTGCTTGCCATTGTTTTCAACTCTTGGTCTGAGTATCCTTCCAAAACATAATTCACACGGAAGATGGCACGACGCAATTTTGGGAAAATTTGCTTATCGATCTCCACATAGGTTTTAGACATGTTTTTGATTTCTTGCTCACGAGCTTGCAAATCACTCGTTCTTTGAAGCACACGGATGATCAGGTCCTTGTCTTCAATTCCAGACTTCTCCATCAAATCTTTGAATCCAGCCCAGTCCTCACCCTTTGGATTGGTTTGTATCATTGATGCGTATTGAGCATCCAATTTATTTTTCTTCAACAAATCCATTAATACTGTTTTACCAGACTCTCCACGAGCAGTAGATAAATCTGTATTCAAGAAAATTTCCCCTTCTGGAGAGGCATAAGACTGGATCTCAATATTGGTAATCTTCATTCTTGGATTTGCTGGTAAAGTTTTAGCTAAAAAGTTAACCAATTCTTCCATGTCCTTGTCCTTCAATTCTGCTGGCTTGATCTTGGCACTGTTGTAATCAAACAACATTTCGGCTTCAAAAGAGCCGTTCGTGGAGCGAACAAAATTATCCTTGGATGACATCACCTTTACATCCTTCTTGTCCACTAAATACGAAGTGGTAATGACTCCCTTCGCTAAGTCGATTTCAGGGAACTCTACTGTCTTACTTCCTTGAGAACCCACTATTTTTAACTTCAAATCACTTTGTGACATTGAAGGAGCATAAGCGAATTTGTCATTGTATGAGAAACTTTTTCCTGTTTCAAATGGAACCACATCTCCATTTCCTGCTGCCTTTTCTCCTTTGTACTGACGAGCCTTTAATTTCACTTCACTAGAACCATAATGCAAAATGGGAGTGGCCTCCACTGAAACTTTCTTCGCAAAAAACTTCTCAGGAAATTTACCAGAAATAGACACCGCGACGGTGTCTCCATGAACTTCCAAGGGATCTGGACTCACTTTCGCGTTGAACTGCGACATTTTCTTTTGCATTGATCCAATGTTAGAACAAGCAAAAAAGACCATTGATACTAATGCAATGGCAGATAAGAACAATAAACTTCTTGTTTTCATATTATAATTTTCAATTTCTTGGTGGCGAATATACAACATCCACTGCGTGCAGAGGATGATCCTTCTCTTATTTTTTTAACAAACCACTAAGCTTCGATAAAGCTTCCCATTGCGCAAAATTTGGTGATGCGTTGCTCCACCAATTTCTCCTGCTCAAGAGCACTCAATTTTGCGATCTCCTCTAAAATCACCGATTTCAAAATATGCGCAGCCTCCTCGTGATTCGCATGAGCACCTCCTAGAGGTTCACGAATGATTCCATCCACTAATCCATTATTTTTCATGTCATCCGCCGTTAGCTTGAGCGCTTTGGCAGCCGTCACTTTATGATCCCAACTTCTCCACAAAATAGAAGAACATGATTCTGGAGAGATCACAGAATACCAAGTGTTCTCCATCATCAACACTCTATCCCCAATTCCAATTCCCAATGCGCCGCCAGAGGCACCTTCGCCTATGATAATGCAAATGACAGGCACTTTCAAACGCATCATTTCAAATAGATTCCTCGCAATGGCCTCACCTTGACCTCGCTCTTCTGCTTCCAAACCGGGAAATGCGCCAGGAGTATCAATCAAAGTAACGATGGGTTTATTAAATTTCTCGGCAAGTTTCATCAATCGAAGTGCCTTCCGATATCCTTCAGGATTGGCCATTCCGAAATTCCTGTATTGACGCATTTTCGTGTTTACTCCTTTTTGCTGACCAATGAACATCACCGACTGACCGCTCAATAAGCCAAATCCTCCAATCATTGCTTTATCGTCTTTCACCGTTCGATCGCCATGCAATTCAACCCAAGTGCCCTCTGTCAACTTCTCGATATACTCCAATGCATAAGGTCTATCTGGATGTCTACTCAGTTGAACCTTCTGCCAAGGATCGAGGTTAGAGTAGATCTCAGTTGTTTTGGATACCAACGCCTTTTCCAATTCGGCTACTGCGTTGTCTACATTCACCCCACTCTTCACCGCACTATCCTTTAACTTTTGAATTTGCTCATCGAGCTCTTTGATGGGCGCTTCAAAATCTAAATAATTTCTCATAACCAATAATTTGTGCAAAGTAAAGCAATTCCGATTAAACCTCGAATCTTCTGATCCATGAAATCCAATTTTGGAAAGCCATGCCTCTGTGCGAAAGTAAGCTTTTGTCCTCCAGTGACATTTGGGCGAAGGACCTCGAACTTTGTTGCGGTATAAAAATGGGATCATAGCCAAATCCCCCCCAACCCTGAACGGCACGAAGCACATGGCCTTCTACCACTCCATGGATGGAAAATAACTTACCTTTCCAACGGCCCGCTAAAACACAACGGAACTGAGCTTTACGATCCAATTTACTCTCCATTTCACATAGTACTTTGGCAATATTCGCTGTATGGTTGCCATGTTCTCCTGCATATCTGGCTGAAAAAACACCGGGCTCCCCATTCAATGCATTGATTTCAAAACCAGAATCATCGGCTAGTATATCCTCTTGCCAAACAGATTTCAAAGCGTCTACTTTGATCATCGCGTTTTCTTCAAGTGTCGCGCCAGTCTCGTTAATATCCTGCACATATCCTATGTCCCTTAACGAAACTACATCGCGTTGGATGCGATTGACTTGCATCAAGTGACGAAATTCTTCCACCTTGTGCTCGTTGTTAGAAACTATCAGTAATTTTCTCATCTCCTTTTTTAATCTTCTTTTCTCCAATTGCGATTTAGTTTACCATTTGCATTGTACGGCAAAGATTCAACGAGCACAAACCGCTTAGGCCTCCAATAAGGGTGTTCCCTGAATATATTCTTCCAAAACACTTCATCCTGACTATCGCTGATCGAAGTATGAAGACATACCACTTGCTCACCCAATGAGTCATGCGGAGCTTTGACAATCGCAAATTCCTTTGTCATATAAGGTTGCATCCACTTTTCCACATCCATTGGAAAAATCTTTAGTCCACCAGAATTGATGACATCATCCGCTCTACCCATTACGCAGAACCCTCCTGATTCATTGAACTTCACCAAATCCGATGTCCTGACCTCATTTTTCAATGCATGATCATGGATGATCAAGGCACCATGCTCATCGCTTTCGCAAACTACCCCTTCCATCGGGGTGAAATAGTCAGAGGTTGCGGCCGCTTTCCTGACGGCAATATGGGTCAATGTCTCTGTCATACCGTATCCTTCATAAATAATGCTCGATGAAGAATGCAATATTTTATGGACCTCCTCAGGGATAGCTCCCCCACCTAGCAAAATCTTGTCAATAAAACCCACATTGATTCCTGCCACCGCAACCTGATGAATCATCATCGGAGTGCTCGTCCACCAGTGTATGGGGATTTGAGAGAGCGTTTGCCAATCTTC
>CANHWU010000148.1 GCA_947464415.1 Flavobacteriales bacterium | reverse complement strand
GCATCACCTCAGGCAATACTACAATTTGTGCAGGCGCCTCGGTGACTTTCACCGCAGCCCCCACCAATGGTGGAACTACGCCAAGTTATCAGTGGAAAGTAAATGGAGTGAACTCAGGCACCAATGCGAGTACATTCACTACCACTACCTTGACCAATGGAGCAGTGGTGACGGTGGTGATGACCAGCAATGCATCATGTGCCTCTCCTACTGCCGCAACAAGCAATGCGATCACGATGGTGGTGAACAGCAGTGTAACACCTTCTTTATCGATAGCAGCGGCGGCTAATCCAATTTGCAGTGGAGGTAGCTTGTCCCTGACAGCCAGCCCCACCAATGGAGGATCTGCCCCCACTTATCAGTGGGAGAAGAACGGAACGAATATTACAGGCGCTACTGGGTTGACCTATAGTACAACCACGGCGTTGCATGGCGATGTATTCAGCTGTGTGATGACGGCCAATAACGCATGTCAAACGAGCTCGAGCGCAACTAGTAATAATGTCACCGCCCAGGTGCCGAGCAGTATTACTCCCACAGCGAGTATCACAGCGAGTAGTACAACGGTATGTTCAGGCGGTAGTGTTACTTTCACCGCAGCCCCCACCAATGGTGGAACTACACCAAGTTATCAGTGGAAAGTAAATGGAGTGAACGCAGGCACCAATGCGAGTACATTCACTACCACCAACTTGACCAATGGAGCAGTGGTGACGGTGGTGATGACCAGCAATGCATCATGTGCCTCGCCTACTACCGCAACTAGCAATGCTATCACAATGGTAGTCAACAATCTTGTTGTTTACTATCAAGATCAAGATGGCGATGGCTTTGGAAATGCTCAATTTTCTCAATCCAGTTGTTCACCTCTTAATGGTTTTGTCTCAAACTCGAGTGATTGTGACGATAACAATGGTCAGGTGAATCCATCATGGCCAGAGGTTTGTAACAATCAAATAGATGATAATTGTAATGGGGTGGTAGATGAGAATTGTGTGGCGATTTTAGGATGTATTGACCAATCTGCATGTAATTTTAATCCAACTGCCACTGAAGATGATGGCAGTTGTATTTATCCGCAGCCAGAGGTTTGTAATCAGATCGATGACGATTGTAATGATTTGGTAGATGATGGTATTTCCGTTTCAAGTTTGACTCCAGTGGTGTTCTCGACAAATGTGTATCCTACTTGTTCTTCTAACAATTTAAAAGCCGCCAATTTAACTTTGGGTTCAGATTCCCCCATTACGGAGGGTTCAGGATTGGATATTTGGTATCGCTTCACGGCTCAAAAGAATACCTTGAGGGCTGGACTGTCTGCCGCAACAGGGGATAATTCATTGGAGATTTATACTCAATTGGACAATTGCTTGGTGCTGTTAGAAGCTGAGCATGAAGTAACCTCAGGTAATCAAACCTTATTTGCAGATGCATTGGTGGTGGGACAAGACTATTATATCGCGTGTAGAAGTTTATCGGGTCCAATCAATGCGAGCGCTAAAATATGCTTTAATCATTTTGACGGCAGTACTTGCGACCATGTGTATAGCAATTACACTGGAGTTTATACTAACGTGTGTAGAACTTTCAAGGCTGTTTTCAAGGGGAATGCATCTAATTATCTATTCAATGTAACAGGCGCAACCGCTCAAGGGATACCACTTAGTATTCAACCTTGGACCTACACCACGCCAACTTCAAACTCAATCATTTCTAGGTTAGGAAGTTTACTTCCTGCTAATTTTGGGGTTAATCCGATTGTTTATAATTTGAATGTAGGAGTAAACTATGTGTTGTTGGATGCCGCAGGTAATAGTGAGTTTATTGCAGCACAGGGTACAGAACCCTGCACTATAACTCTAAATCCTGAGACAACAGTAACCCTTAGATCTGTAGATCGTTGTCCGAATATCAAAGCAATAAATAACAGTATTGCCACCGATAGACAGGTTTGTGGCGCAACTCGATATCAATGGGAATTTACGGAGGTTTTACCCAATCCCCAAGCTCCGGTGGTGGTACAAGGTGGTTTGAATACCAATGTATTGTTTTTGAACTTAGTGCCTGGAATGGCCAATGGAAAGACATATAATGTGCGAGTTCGTTCGGTGCATGTGACCGGTCAGATTGGCGAGTGGGGAGCTGTACATTGTTTGAAAACAACAGGAGCGGGAATGGTACTAGAGGAGGGGTTGACTGACGAGCAAGCTGTCATTGGGGAGACAAATGAAATACAAATTTTCCCCAATCCTTCTGGTACGGGAGAATTGAATGTTTTCATGGCCAAAGGATGGAATGAAGATAATGTAAGAGTAGAAATTTGGAACGCTCAGGGGCAGAAAGTATTCTCCAAAGATGAAGTTCTTTCAGGTCATCGATGGAATGTTGTATTATCTGATCATATCTCGAGTGGTATTTATTGGATCAAGTTGTCCCATAACGGCCAGGAGGACCGATTGAGATGGATTCTGACTCGATAGCAGAAAATTAACGAAAATGAAGGGGCGGAAAGCCCCTTTTTTTTTATTTTAAGCCCTATTTTTGTCCGCCCCATGAAAAATGTATTCAAATTATTTGTATTTTTTATATTCCACTTATTGGCTTCGCATGTTGTTTTAGCATCTTTTGAAAGGAAAGTAGCCGTTTTGGATTTGACCGTTCGTAATTCAGAAACAGGTCTTTCCAGAATTCGTTCTTGTCGTCACATTTTACAAACAGCAGGATTGCCCTATGTTGAAACAATGGACGTAGCGGAGGCGATACAATATCCCGCGATTGTTATTTCACCCGTAATTTATTCATATACTTTTACCTCAAGTGAAAAGACATGGCTGACGAATTATGTTAACCAGGGGGGTATTTTGATTGCTTCTTCTTTGAGAGATCCAGAACTTTACCCATTATTCGGAGTGTCGGGATTTACTAATTACACCAATATCACTTCCATGACTTGGGATGTCCAAGGATATCCTTATTATTTTGACCGATTCGATGATCCTAACGAGATTACTGTTTCTTTAAGAGGCGAATCTTCGAGTTCTGAAACTTTTACTATTCGTCCGTATACCATCGTGGGCGCTGCTCAAAATCTGGCCACGCTCAACAATGGAACAAATGGCCTCGTGATGAATACATTCGGACAAGGAAGAACATTTCTGTTTGCGATTGATTTGCGCGATGTCATCATTAGAAACCAAATCAATAGTGATATCAATGCTCAGCGGTCTTATTCCAATGGTTTTGAACCTACTTCCGATGCATTTATATTTTTTATTTCTAATGTCATAACGCAACACATTCCCTTTATCCCTCGCGTACACACTTGTCCAGATTGTGAGTCGAGCGTGGTGATGATTACTCACGATATTGATAGCAGAACGGCCATGGATTCAATGTCAGTTTTCATTGATTATGAGGAGCAGCATGATTTGCATGCGATGTACAATATAACTACTCGGATTTATGATGATGAGTGGATGTCAGATTTTTATATTGGAACATACAATCAAGTTCACTACGCAAAATTGCATGGCCAAAAATTGGCTTCCCATTCATTAGGTCACTTTATAGATTTTGCTGATGTCAATTTGTTTCCATTAGGAACTCTAGGCAATACGCCGTCCAATTATATGCCATTGTATTTTGATGGGGTTACCTCGGGAGGAAGTGTTTTTGGTGAAACGGAGGTTTCTAAGTATTTGTTAGAGCAAGACCATGGTGTGCAGGTTAAGTCTTTCCGTGCGGGTCATTTGGCCTACAATAAGCGACTTCCAAAAGCGCTGACAGATTTAGGGTATTTATACAATTCTACGTTTTCAGCCAACGATGTGTTAACGAATTTCCCATTTTACACCACGGATAATTTAGCTTTTTCCGGACAGCAAATGCCGGTATTAGAAATTCCGATGACTATTTCAGATGCCGCGGGATGTTGTCCGTTTACTCAAGAAAATGCTTTGCAGAGAGCGGCATTATGGGCAGAGGTTGCAATAAAAAACAACAACAATGGCGCCCCTACCGTTTTGTTAATACACCCGAATAGAGGTTACAAATTGCCGGCTCAACAGCTTTTCGTAGATGCGATGCCTGAAGATGTAAAGTTTATGTTTTTGGATGATTTTGGCGATTATTGGAAGAAGCGAGAGACAGCGAATGTGGTTTCCGAGTTTCGAAATGATTCTTTATTCGTTCATTTTAATGGGTTTGAATTGAATTCTACTTTGAGTTTAGTGGTGAAAGATGTAGACGATTTATCGGGAATTACCTTTTTCGATATAAATGGACAAGAGCTTTTTCCCGAATCTTTGAATGTAAGTTTCAATGAAACTCGTTTTTGTCATTTTGTATACGGCCCACAAGTGGAGGTGTGCAATGGAATAGATGATAACGGAAATGGGGAGGTGGATGAAAATCTCGGATATATTCAATACAGGGATGGAGATGAAGATGGTTATGGCAATCCAGAGCTAAGTGTAGTGGCATGTGAGATGCAAGTGGGATATGTGGCGGATAATACAGATTGTGATGACCAGAGTACTGTGATTCACCCTAATAATTCAGAATATTGCGATGAACTGGATAATGATTGTAATGGAGAGATAGATGAAGGATTAAATTGGCAGTTGTTCTTTTGGGATGCAGATGGGGATGGATTTGGAAATGACAATGTCAGTATCTCTGCTTGCGTTGCTCCATTTAATTATGTGATACAAAATGGTGATTGTAATGACGATTTGTCTGGCATTAATCCTGATCAAAATGAGGTGTGTAATGATGTGGATGATAATTGTGAAGGAAATATTGATGAGGGATTGGCTTTTGCAGAATACTATGAGGATGCGGATCAAGACGGCTTTGGTAATGCCGCTGTGGTGGTAACAAGATGTATTCTTCCGTTTGGGTTCGTTCCTCAACATGGTGATTGCAATGACAATCATTTTACAACCAACCCGAACGCTATCGAAAGTTGTGATGACGATGAGGACAATGATTGTGATGGTGAGATAAATGAGAACTGCCTTTTGGATGGAGATGAAGATGGTTTTAATAGTGATGTGGATTGTAATGATGAAGACAATAACATTTATCCTGGTGCCAATGAAATATGTGATAATGGTGTGGATGATAATTGTGATGGATGGGATGCTGAATGTCCAGTTTTTGGCTGCACCGATCCGGTTGCTTTAAATTACAACCCTTCAGCGAATATCGATGACGGTAGCTGTATCCAAATTTTATTCGGATGTACCGATGTCACCGCATTCAATTACCACCCAGCAGCGAATACGGACGATGGATCTTGTGAGGCAGTAGTGTTGGGTTGCACAGATCCCAATGCTTTTAACTATAGTCCAGCGGCCAACACAGACGATGGTAGTTGTGTAGAAGTCATTTTTGGATGTACCGATGTCACAGCATTCAATTACCACCCAGCAGCGAATACGGACGATGGATCTTGTGAGGCAGTAGTGTTGGGTTGCACAGATCCCAATGCTTTTAACTATAGTCCAGCGGCCAACACAG
>CANHWU010000147.1 GCA_947464415.1 Flavobacteriales bacterium | reverse complement strand
TAGCATGTTGGGGGGTGAGTACAATTCTCGAAATCACCTTGGCCTTGGGAACCCCTGGCATCATGCGGATAAAATCCACGATAAACTCTGCAGGTGAATGCGTAATAACAGCCAAGTTGGAGTACTTTCCTTCTGCCATTTCTTCTGACAACTCGATATTGAGACCTTCCTGTTTGGGTTGTGACATATTACAATATATTTTTTAGTTCTAATAAATGCTGAATGGTAAAGGTAGGCTTTACATTGTGTCGTTGGGTATTGAATTGAAGAAAAACTTGATCCATCCCAAAATTCCTCGCTCCCAAAATATCGGCTTCCCAATCATCCCCAATCATCAAACTTTCTTCCTTTACTGCCCCAGTTAACTGCAGAGCATATTCAAATATTTGAGGGTGAGGTTTGCGCACTCCTACATCCTCACTATTGATATTATGCATGAAAAACGGCGCTAGGCCACTCCCCTCCATTTTAATTCCTTGAATCTCCTTGAAACCATTGGTGATGATGTGCATAGAATATCGCCCTTGTAAATACCGCAATAACTCTATCGCTCCTGGAATTACATGTGGTTGGCGCGGACATTGATCGACAAAAGCCTGAGCAAATTGCTCCATCCAATCCGCGGTATAACTCACCCCCAATTCATCAAAAGATCGGCTGAAACGCGCTGTCCTCAGCTCTTCTTTGTTCATGGTTCCTTGTCTATACATGGCCCATACCCGCTCATTGTGATGCAGATAAATAGCATGAAAATCTTCAAACGATACATGCTGCAACTCAAATTGAACAAACATTTGCTGCAGCGTCATCTTTGCATTTCCATGGATGTCCCACAGGGTACCATCTAAATCAAAAAATAAATGTTTATATGCCTTCATTGGCCCAAATTTGAATTACATCACACAACCGATGGCTGTATCCCATCTCATTATCGTACCAACCCACTACTTTCACCATATTGCCTATCACCGATGTCATTCCGCTATCAAAAACACAAGAATGCCTGTTACCTATAATATCGCTAGAAACAATAGGGTCAGCAGTGAACTCAACAATTCCCTTCCATCGCTCTTGAGCGGCATATTCAAAAGCGGAATTGATAGGATCAATGCCCTTGGGATGTTTCACTATACTCGTGATATCCGTCAAAGAACCATCTGGCACAGGAACACGCATACCGCAGCCTCCCAATTGCTGCGATAGATGCGGGAAAATACGAGTCAGGGCCTTGGCTGCACCAGTAGAGGTAGGTACAATAGATTGCAAAGCACCCCGCCCTCTTCTCCAATCCTTGTGCGGAGCATCGTGCAGCCGTTGATCGCCGGTATAGGAATGCACTGTGGTGATATAACAACTCTCAATACCACATACCTCATCGATCAGTTGAATCATGTGGGCGGCGCTGTTGGTAGTACAAGAGGCACAACTGAAAACATCTCCCTCTGTCAGCAAATGATCATTGATACCCAGCACCACCATCGGAATGGAAAAATCATCCGAGGGAGAAGAGAGAATTACCTTCTTCACTCCCTTGTATAAATGTCTTTCTAATTCTGTTCTGGACTTCCAAACGCCCGCTGCATCTACTACTACATCGACATTCCAAGCGGACCAATCAGGTACTTCTTCTTTATCTTTCTTTTGATAATAAACAATGGATTTGCCTTTGTGCTGCCAATATCCTTCTCCTTCGTTTTGTATTTCAAGACAACGCCCGTGGATGCTGTCATATTTTACGAGGTGAAACATGGTGTTAGCATCGCTGAGATCTGCCATGGCCACTACTTCCATACTCGGAAACTTCAGAGAGGCCTTTAGAAAAGTCCTTCCTATTCTGCCCAACCCATGAATTCCTACACGCAACACCTTGTTGTCATTCATTACAACATGTGCTTTTCTGCATGATAGGAAGATCGAACCAACGGACCGCTTTCCACATGTCGGAATCCCATTTCCTTACCTATGTGCTCATATTCCGCAAAGCGCTCTGGTGTAATGAACTCCGCAACCGGCAAGTGCTTTGGAGTGGGCTGCAAATACTGCCCTAATGTAATGACATCCACATTGACTGATCTGAGGTCTTCCATGGTCTCTAAAACCTCCTGATGAGACTCGCCCAGACCGAGCATCACACCACTTTTAGTGCGCATTCCTCCTTGTTTAAGACGGCGCAACACTTCCAAACTTCTGTCGTACTTCGCTTGAATGCGCACCTGTTTAGTGAGCCTTCTCACCGTTTCTAGATTGTGGGAAACAATCTCAGGCGCTACATCAATAATGGCTTGTAAGTTTTCCCATTTGCCAGCAAAATCGGGAATCAAAGTTTCCATGGTGACACCAGGAGCTTCTGCTCTTACTGCCTTCACCGTTGCCGACCAAATAGCAGCTCCGCCATCTGGCAAATCATCTCGGTCTACAGAGGTAATCACCGCGTGCTTCACCTTCATCAATCGAATGGACTTGGCGACATCTTGTGGCTCGTTTGAATTGACGGAAAGAGGCTTACCTGTTGCCACTGCACAAAAACCACATGACCTGGTACAAATATTTCCCAAAATCATGAAGGTAGCCGTCCCCTCTCCCCAACACTCTCCCATGTTGGGGCAATTCCCACTTTCGCAAATGGTGTGTAGCTTATGCTCAGAAACCAAGCTTCTGACCATTTTATAATTTTCTCCGGTAGGTAATTTCACCCTCAACCATTTGGGTTTGGGTACTCTTTGAACTACTTCTTCACTCATTTTCTATCGTATTTACTGCCAAAGAAAAATTTTACATAGGGAGCAATGAACAAAAATCTATTCTTTGCATGGTCATTGTAACGGTCTAAAATTTCTTGTGACATGATCTCTATTCGACGAGGAAAAGCATCTACACTGACACCAATTTCAGCACCTCTCATGTTCATATCATGATGGCTGTACTCAAAACGAAATCCACCCTTAAAAAATAATCCAAGCTGAATTTTGGATTCATACAATCCCATCAAGTTAGAGGCTCTCCCGTAAATATTGTCCACATAGTGCTCATTAGGATTGAACTTTTCTGCCTTAACAGTGTAACGACCTGGGGTGGAAGAAGGATACAAAATCTGAAGATATACAGGCTTTAAAAATCCAATATCAGGTCCTAAGGTCCAGAAGTACGAAATCTGAACACCCGACTTTCTTAGCTTTTCGGCAAACTCATGGTTCATGCCGATGCCTGGACGAATTAAAAAAAAGCTATTCTTTTTTCCGTAAAAATAGGCTCTTGCTTGGGGATCCTGAGAAAAACTGCGCACTTCTTTTTCATGACGATAGAACTGCATATCCATTCCAAGTTTCCAAAATGTATAGGCATCTTTTCCTTTGATATACCAATCCCCTCCCATTCCCCAACCGTTGGTTTGAAAACCCAAATGAAATGCTTGCTCACGATCATGCAAGACGATACGCGGGGTACCCATTTCTTCCTGACTCCAGGCAACCGGGGCGAGAAAACAGAAAATGATCCAATAACTTCTTACAAACATTGTTACAAAGATAGAAGGAAGATTTAACTTTGCCTTGAACAAAAAACAATTATATGAATACTTCGATAGTGCAATATTCCGGCGATTTAAGGTGCAGTGCGACGCACACCAAGAGCGGAATTTCTATCATCAGTGACGCCCCTTTGGATAATCACGGAAGAGGAGAGGCGTTTTCCCCAACAGACCTGCTCGCCACTTCGTTAGCGATGTGCATGATGACGATTATGGGAATAGCTTCGAAAGAAAAGAATATACCACTGGAGGGGCTGCAGGCGTCTGTTACCAAAATCATGGGGCAAAATCCCAGAAGAGTCCAAGAGGTGCATATACAAATGAGCGGAAATTTCAGCCTTTGGGATAAAAAACAATGGGCCGCCATGAAAGCAGCTGCTGAAAATTGCCCTGTCATGCAGAGCATTCATCCTGATCTAAAAGTCAACCTAGAATGGATGCAGGCTTAGTGTCCCGCCTCAACAGAGGGAGATTGATCATAGGCCGCACATTTAGGATGCTTTGATACACATGCTGATAAAGCAACTAAAATTACAACTGCTAAAAATAAAATCTTTTTGTTCATGGTAAAATTATTGAGAAGCGAAGATAAGGAAGTTCGACGCGCTCAGTGTAAAATTTCATTTTTAAATTATCAACATGGCAAAATATCCATCTTTTGCTATATCATAGTTGTTTTCTCTATTCTCAGCAATGTGGTATACAGCCAACAGAATTATGCATTGAAACTTCCCAATGGTGAAATCTCCCGGATAAACGACTCCATTACCAGTGTTGAATTCATGAATACTACGTTGCATCACTATTACCTTCATGGCTATGCACTTGCCATTTGGCAGTTGGATTCAATAGGTAAAATCAATGCTTCACGTTATATCGGTTATTACACCTTGCAACCAGGAAAAATCATTCAATGTGATTCAATACTGTATGGACTGGAAAAAAGAATTAGACCTAAAATCCTGTCTGCCATGCTTGATTGGAAAAAAGGAAAAGTATTCATCTTTGAAGACTTCGAAAAAGATGTATCCGCCATAAACCAATCTAATTGGATCAGCATCAGCCCACCGCAATTGTACTTTCAAGATGAAAAAGTAAGTCTGAGGTTGAGACCAGAATTCAAAAAATCCAATGAGATAAGTGCATTGCTCGGACTTCAGCCAAGCACCAACGGAAAAAGCACCCTTATCGGAGATTTTCACTTCTTATTTCGAAATGCACTGCATCATGCGGAAAAGATCGAAGTGCAATGGCAAAGACAGGCCTTGAATACACAAAGATTACAATTAGAGTTTAATTTACCTTATTGCTTTGGAAGCCCAATGGGAATAGGGGCAAAGGGAGATATCTATCGCCGCTCAGATCAATTCCTGCAAACACAAGCTAAAATGGCGATTCAATATTACACGCGTCCATCCCAAACCTCTGAGATATTTATCCATCAACAATCGACCATCGCTCTGAACAACGGAAGCAACAGCAACATTACCCAAAGAACCGTGGGCGCGCAGATTCAATATCAATGGAAAAGGCCATCTTGTTCACTCTCCCTCCTATCCAGTTACAGCCGAGGAAGCCGAATGCTTCAAAGCCAAGAGGCATTGTTTACATCCCCCATCACCATCACTGATCATTCACTCTCAATAAGCCCCTTTTGGAGAAAATTTTTCTTATCCTCTCAACTTCGTTATTGGTTCCAATCTCCCACTGCAGAGCAAAGTACTGAATGGAAACGCATTGGAGGGAATGCAACGTTTCGAGGGTTTCAACAAGAAAGTATATTCGCCAGGACCGGCGTAATATTACAAAATGCCTTAGGGGTTGGAAATGAAAACACTCAACAATTCTTCCTCTTTATGGATTATGGTCAACTGAACTTGACTGCATATAGCGATTTTCGAGAATTCTGGAGTTGGGGGCTAGGAGCATTTATTCAAACGGCCAACGGCGGGATTCAAATGAACTATGGTTGGGGTAAATTTCCAAACCAAAGAATGGAGTATCGGAATGGTATTGTCAATTTATCTTATCAAGTCTACTTTTAAGATTA
>CANHWU010000146.1 GCA_947464415.1 Flavobacteriales bacterium | reverse complement strand
CAAAATGTAAAATTGCCTTACCAGCGATTCCTGGAGAACAAGATCCGGGAGCATTTTCATTTTAGTGGAGTTCCTATTCGATTGTACTTCCGCCAAAAGTGATAAATACCTTTTTTTAGGTATTGCCACAAGATTTTTTTTAAATCAATTTTGTATGGTGGAAAAAAAGCTTCTCTCAAAATTAAACATTGGTGAACATGGGGTCATTGGCACTGTGAAAGGTGGTTTTTTAGCACCCAAATTGGCGGATCTAGGACTTTTTGAGGGAAGTGACGTCGCCATTCTATACAAAGCTCCGCTGGGCGATCCATTGGCTGTTGAGGTGCAGGGTACTGTTGTATCTTTGCGCCGCGAGGAAGCAGATTGGATCACAGTGGAAGCATGAGCTCTAAAATTCAGAAAATAGCATTAGTAGGCAATCCGAATACGGGAAAAAGTTCTCTGTTCAATTGGCTGACAGGATTGAATCAGAAAGTGGGAAACTTTCCTGGCGTCACAGTGGATAGAAAGAGCGGCACCATGTTTCTCCATGATCAGTCTGTTGAAGTGATCGATTTCCCCGGTACTTACTCTTTTTTCGCGAAGTCAGAGGAAGAGAAAGTGGTGCAGGATGTTTTGATCAATAAAGAACATCCAGATTTTCCTGATTTATTTATCGTGGTGATGGACAAGACCCAATGGGTCAGAAATTTTGTTTTGTTTTCTCAATTGTATGATGCCGGATTGCCAGTGCTCGTGGCCATCACCATGGGAGATAGAGAGGTCCCGTTTGAAGTAGATATAGATGTGTTTCAAAAGAAATTGAATGTGCCAGTGGTGGCGATCAATGGACGAACGGGAGAGGGGGTGGAGGATTTGAAGAGAGCCGTTTTGTCATTTGAGAATGCAGATAAAAGGGTAATCGTAAATGACCAATTTACCCATTTGCTCAATGATGAGGAAGGACAAATAGCAGATACCAAGGCGCGTTATCTTTGGATACAACAACACGTCCCGAAGAGATCTAGATTCAATAGCAAAGGCAAGGTCAATCCGCTGGATCGATGGTTGGTTCATCCCGTTTGGGGATATGTGATTTTTGTTTCCATATTATTGGTGATCTTTCAATTTATCTTCAGATTCTCCACCATTCCCATGGATTGGATAGATGGAGGATTCACTCATTTGGCCTCTTGGCTCCAAAGTGCCTTACCTGCCGGAATTCTGAGTGATTTGATTACACAAGGGTTGATTCCGGGTATAGGCGGTGTATGTGTATTCATTCCTCAAATTGCATTTTTGTTTTTCTTTTTGTCGATTTTAGAAGAAACAGGATATATGTCTCGAGCGGTTTTTATCATGGATCGCTTGGTAAGGCCTTTTGGTCTCAATGGAAAAAGCGTCGTACCCTTAATGTCGAGTGTGGCTTGTGCTATACCTGGCGTCATGTCCACTCGAACGATTTCTCAAGGGAAGGATCGTTTGATTACCATTCTAGTGGCCCCCCTCATGAGCTGCAGTGCCCGCATTCCTGTGTACACCCTTTTGATTGCATTGGTGATTCCTCAGGAATATTGGTTAGGGTGGATTGATTTACAAGGGATGGTGCTCTTAGGGCTGTATTTGTTGGGATTGGTAACTGCGCTTTTGGTGGCGTTGGTGGCGAAATGGTTATTAAAAACAGTACAGCCGGGATTCATGGTGATGGAAATTCCTCCTTTGCAACCACCGTTGTGGCGTCAGGTTTTACTCACCATGTGGGAGAAGGTGAGGGTATTTGTAGTGGATGCGGGAAAAGTGATTGTAGCATTGTCGATGATCATTTGGGCTTTGGCCACTTTTGGTCCGAGTGAAAGAAGAGAATTGGCTGTACAACGAGTGGAACAGAGTTGGCAAGGTAGTGAGGAGGAAAAGGAGAAAGTGCTAGCCGCAGTCAATTTGGAAAATTCCTACATTGGCATCATGGGCAAAGGCATAGAGCCCATGATAGCACCGCTGGGATTTGATTGGAAAATAGGTATTTCCATCATCACATCCTTTGCCGCAAGGGAGGTGTTTGTTGGATCGCTCGCCACCATATATGCCATTGGAGATGATGAGGAGGATAACGATCGATTGATGGATAAGATGAGGAAGGACGTTCGCTGGGATGATGGTACTCCGGTGTACACTTTGGCGAGTGGTAGCGCTTTGTTGGTGTTTTATGCTTTTGCTATGCAATGTTTGGCCACCTTTGCAGTGGTATATCGCGAGACGCAATCATGGCGCTGGCCCATCTTCCAATTGGTGTACATGGGCGTGTTGGCGTATTTGGGAGCTTGGTTAACTTATATCTTACTGGCATGATTCAGGGGATACTGGCCACTTTGCTTATTGTATGGGCCGCTTTTTTCTTAATCAAAGAAGCTCGAAAAAAAATCAGTACTCGGGACAAGGGATGTGGAAATTGTGGGAGTTAGTGGATCATTTTTTATTGAAGGATCTCCCAATTATTAATAAAAGGTTTCAGAGGTCCGTGATTCACTGTCTCTCTATCCGTTCCCAGACTCGATCCATAAAAATGGGGGAGGTCGGCTAGTAAAATGGTACCCAGTAAAATGAAATAATCTGGCGCCTGGTTTTCATTGTTTAAATAAACAAAGATGTAGGCGCAATTTTGTTTGATTTTAGAAGAGTGGAGAGTAAAACAATTGGGTTGTTTTCGTAGCGTTTTGACTTCTACTTCAAACGTTTTTTTGCCATTAGGGGTGGTGACCAATAAATCGACACCTTTGGCATTACCCAATGAAATCGCAACTTGAAAATTTCTTTTTGCGAGTTCCGCCGCTACAAAAAATTCTCCTGCTATTCCAGTCTTTTGATGGGTCGTTGGGGAAGCAGACATGGATTCAAATAAACATTTGATTCACAATTCTAGGGTCCAATCAAATGCTGTTCAGCATTCTTTGCACCTCTTTGATGTCTTTTTTCAAGTAACCCTTAGTGTCGTATTTTTTGGCCTCGTTGAGATGCATCATCGCTTCTCTCTTCTTTCGTTTATTGGCGGCGAGCACAGATAGATTCAAATAGACAGCGGCTTTGTCATGATCCATTCTCAATCCATGACTCAAGGCAGCTCTTAAGTTTTTCTCACTGTTGGCCATGCTTTGATTTTGAATATCAGTAGTGGCAGTTAAGAAGTAGTAATATCCTTTTTGTTTTGCCCAAATTTTTTCAGGATTGATTTTTTGCAACCATTGTTTGGCCTTCTCCATATTTTGACGCTGCATGTAATAAAAGACAACCATCAATCGAGTGCTTCTGAAGCAAACCAACACCAATACTGTTGAGACCAAGGTCATGAAAATTCCCTTGCCCCAATAGCCATCGACATATAACCAAATCGTGTAAAATAGAGAAAGTGCAGCCACGACAAATTTGATGATTCTTGTATCCATTTTTTAATAATTGAGAAGCAAAAATACAAAATACTCGGCCCGAAAAAGGATTAAAATGGTGAATAACTCTGTTGAAATGTAGGTGAACAGCTGCTGGATAAATGAAAATAGGAAGGGCTATTTTTGAGAGAAAGGAAATTAAATATTTGTTTGATCTATGTTACAAATTTTTGGAAAGAAGAAATTAAATACGGAGCGAGCAGCTCACCATTTGGTCAATGCCTTGCTCAATAGTGTTGAAGAGGGTTTTGAAAGCATAGCCGAGTACATTGCATATTGTCCTGAGTTTGTTACCACTCCTCCTGTCAATAAGGAGGACAGTGGTAAGTTTTTAATGATCGTGATCGCAGGTAATTTTAATTTGTTGCCGAAATATTTTGTGAATGGAGAAGATCAGGAAATTATTACGGAGAGTATTAAGAAGCTTGCTCCTGTGTTCGATCTGACCCCAAGCCAATTCCAAGGGGTATTGCATGATTACAAAGAGATGATGTCTCGCGTGAATGCTCCATCCAAGAATACTCTGTACGCTATGTCCAAGGCGGTTTTCTTCAAGTATAACTTAAGTGAGTATCAACAAGATTATTTCAAGATGATGCAAACGCCCAATCCTATTTTTTTGAAAAAAATGGATGAGATCATGGCTAATTTTTTATTCAATTGGGAGAGCTTTACCGTTAAGTACAAGGTGGTGAACCAATCAGCGGCTTAATTGATCTTCTTTTGCAAAATGGTCTTTTGAAAGAAGTTGGGCGCCACCTCTCCCATTATCGTTTTGTGCATGGGTAAGGTAAACCCAGATAGGGTGAAACATAGCTCGCGTTCGTGATTCAAGGTGTAAGTGCATTGAAACACATCTGTCCCCTCTTCGCGATCAACCAAAAATGTTCCTGTTAATTGATTATCAAAAGGACTGAAAAAAATAGTGAATCCATCATCTTCTATGAGATGAAAAGGTGTTTTTGTTGAGTCTACGCAAATCATGTGATAATTTTTTTCCACTCTCGGCCATTGCTTAGCTTTGTTTTCTTCATAAATCGTCAACCATTTCCATTCGCGTTCTGAAATCGCTTCAATTTCCATGGTCACTTTAACGGGAGCCGCTTCATGTTGGAAGTTGGTTGAAATCATGGTTCCTTCCCATTTTCCCTCCATGTCTGATATTAGCGTTTGTGCGAAAACGGCATTATCGGTGTGAAGATTTACCATTAGCCAACTGAGGGCTAAGAGCATTATGCCTCGTTGAGTAAACCGCATAAATGAAATAGTAATCGTGCTCCAACATTTCCATTCCAATCGTTCTCTCCGGGAGAAACCTCCACCAAATCAAAACCGATGAGCTTTTTTTTCTGCGCAGCCATGTTCAATAAATAGAGGGCTTGTGCAAATCCCAATCCACCGGGAACAGGGGTTCCGGTGTTAGGGCACAGGTGCGGATCCAATCCATCAATATCAAAACTGATGACAAAATGCTCTGGCAAATGCGCAACAATGGTTTCGCATTGCTGTTGCCATGAAGTACCTTCAAAAGATTTACTTTGTAAATCAAAGTCGTAATGAACCTCCACCTTCTCTGCGTATTGACGGGCCACTTCAAATTCTTGAGCACAAAAATCTCTGATGCCTACTTGTACTAATTTAGAGATAGCAGGAATTTGGATGGCGTTGTACATAACAGAAGCATGCGAATATTGAAAACCTTCGTAGGCGATTCTCAGATCCATGTGGGCATCGATATGCAAAATCCCAAATGCGCTTTGCTCTTTTGCGAGGGCCCTGTAATATCCCAGTGGCGTGCTGTGATCACCCCCCAATACCGCTACTTTTTTTCCTTTTGATTTCCAATAAAGGGTGCGCTCTGTCACCCATTGATTCATTTTTTCACAGGCGTCATTGACCTTTTGTAATAATCCCTGTCCGTGTTCATGTGAGCTCAAATCAATCCCCAATTCGTGTAGCTCAATGATTTCCTCTGCCAAGGGGCGCATTTGCTCGCTCAAGGATTGTATTTCCTCTGAAATTACATCCATTCCAATTCCGGCTTTCCATAAATGGGGGAATTGCCGATGGAACAAATCCACTTGAAAGCTGGCTTCGAAAACATGTTCAGGGCCTTGAGCCGCTCCGCTTCCGTAGCTTACCGTTACTTCCCATGGTACTGGAATGATGATGATATCCGCATCTTCATTGGAAAAGGGAAGTCCATAAATATTGGCATCTTTCAAACCCGCGCT
>CANHWU010000145.1 GCA_947464415.1 Flavobacteriales bacterium | reverse complement strand
GCAAATTGGTCTGAACCCAAATCACGGTCTAGCTCATCCAGTCGATAAGCGCCAAGAATATCAAAATGTTCGGATTCCTGCGTATTGAAAGTGCTAAAAGTAAGTTTTAATTGCGAGGTTTCACTCGGACTGTAGCGCGTGGAAAAGGCGGAGAAATAGGTTCTGAATTGAGTGATTTCTTGTCCCTCAAAATAGACGGTCAAGCGGATGGCTTCATTGATATTGCCAGCATCGGTTTGCCTAGTAGAAGGGGTGAATTGGTAGTGATTGGCTGAAACATTGGACAAGAAACTAAATTCTAACGGACCATAAGCGCCCAAGGGTCGATAGGTGATATAGGATTGCCAATCCATGAAACGGGGTCGATAATCTCCAGTGACATCCAAGCTGTTCAGGATGTAGGAGTAATCCCTGTATCGGAGGCCTGTATTATAGGTCCACTTCTTATTCCTGCTGATGTCCATCAATTGCAATTGTCCTCCCAATAATCCCATTTGAATATTGCCGCACATGGAGTCAGGGCGGGCATAAGTGATGTCCAATACCGATGACATCTTGTCACCGAATTTGGCCTGAAAACCTCCTGCAGAAAAGTTGACTTGGCTCACCATATCAGGGTTGGGAAAGCTCAATCCTTCTTGTTGACCTGCACGTACCAAAAAAGGACGGTACACTTGAATTCCGTTGACATAGATCAAATTCTCGTCAAAACTTCCTCCACGCACATTAAAACTTGAGCTCAATTCCGAAGGGAAGTTCACAGGTGCTTGGATCAAATATGCCTCTATGCCTTGATTGATGGTAGGGAGCTTAGTAGGCAGTTTGGTAGAAATGGAGATGATTTGGTTTTCTTGATTGCGTTTGTCAATAATTTCCAATCCGCCGGTAGTAATGTTGTTGTCATACACCACATCAATGATTTTGGTCTCTCCGGATTTGAGCAAAAAAGATTGTTCATACGGTTGGTTACCCACCCCTTTGAAAACCAGGATGACGTTGGTTTCAGCGGGTAGCGAAATTTGAAACGAGCCATCTACTTGTGTCGTGGTACCATTGGTGGGTTTTGATTTTTCAATGATCACGATACCCGGAATGGCCTCGCCCATGGTGTTCACTACATTGCCCCGCAAAATAGCTTGTTGGGCCAACAGTGGAATGGACATTAAACCAAAAACAACCAATAAGAGCGCAATCTTTTTCACTGTTTCAAAAATAGTGGCACATCCTAAACCAACGACGAAAAAAAAGATTTAGTGTGTGTTTTACTTTTTAGATCTCCGATATCCATTGAAGAATTGGTGCCAAGCATCGGGAGAGAGCAAATTGCCTCCTGAGACAAATCCACCGTTGTAGCGCGCTTGCAGAATCTGGGAGCCATTTTCGTAGGCGGCATTGGAGAAATCCGCCATGCCGTCGTAATCAGCCAATGAAATTTCATCGCGCTTGAAAAGTTGGTGACCATCGCCGGGAAGGTCCAAAGCCAATACGTCTCGCTTGAGTTCGTGCGGTGCAGGATATGGCAGGATGTAAAGAGGCGACATCTCATAGGGTGCAATTTCCATAAGTTCCACAATTCTGATTTGATGTTCCTCTGTATGGGGAACAATGAATTGGGAGGTTTTTAATCCGGTGCAAATGAATACCAGCGTGTCACCCGCCAATGCAGGTAGTGTAAAATAACCATCTCGATTGGAATAGGTGCCACGGCGATCTCGAGTTCTGAAAATACTCACATAAGGAGCGGGATATAGTGAGTCACTCACTAAGCAGGCTCCTGTAATTTGAACGACAGGAGGGTGGGTGGTAGAAGTGGATTGAGCATTGGTCTGAAAGGACAGAGAAAGCAAAATCATCAGGGCTGCGAAACAAATCCTCATGCAACAAAGGTAATCAGCATTTGTTTTGTATCTTTGAACGTTGGCGGTAAATTTAATTTTATTGTGATATTAAACCATTGAGCGTATGATGGATGAATTGTTAGAGAGCGCAGATTGGCTCAGATCCAAGGGAATGGATGCCCCGGAGGTAGGGATTATTTTAGGTACCGGTTTACATGGCTTGGCAAAGCAAATAGCAGTAGAGAAAGAATTCAATTATAGTGTCATTCCACACTTTCCTATTGCTACCGTGGAATATCATTTTGGAAAATTGCTCTATGGAAATTTGGCGGGCAAAAAGGTCATTGCATGCCAAGGTCGTTTCCATTATTACGAGGGTTACAGCATGCACCAAGTGGTGATGCCGGTTCGCGTGATGAAATTGTTAGGGGTAAAAAGTATTTTGCTTTCGAATGCCTCGGGTTCATTGAATCCTGATTTTAAAAAGGGCAGCTTGATGTTGATCGATGATCATATCAATATGCAGCCGGAAAATCCATTGCGGGGTTTGAATATGGAGGAGTTAGGGGTCCGTTTTCCCGACATGTCTCAGCCCTATGATGCCCATTTGAATCAATCATTGAAAGCCATCGCACAGGAGTTGGAGATCCCTCTGCACGAAGGTGTGTATGCTTCTGTGCCAGGTCCCAATTTGGAAACAAGAGCGGAGTATCGTTTTTTGCGAATGGCGGGTGCAGATGCAGTAGGCATGAGTACCGTCCCTGAGGTGATTGCTTGTAATCACATGCGCTTGCCATGTTGTTGCATATCGGTATTGACAGATGAGTGCAATCCAGAGACTTTGAAGCCGGTGGAGTTCAATGAAATATTGGCCACTGCGCAGCAAGCGGAAGGCAAGCTGACCCAATTGTATATGGAATTGATCCAACGGATTTGAATTTAAAGAGAACATATCTCTGGGTGGTATCGACTCTTTCAGGCGCCTATCTTTTAGTGTGTGCATTGAGTCAGGAGAAGTATGTGTCCATTCAGCAAAAGAACATCAATGCCAGCAGCGAACAATTGGCAGGATTGATTGCCGATTTCGATTATTGGAAGCAGTGGTATCCTGATGCGATGGATACTACCGTGGTGGATTCCATTGTGGGTTTTCCATTCAATGTAGGGCACGAGCTCACGCTCAATAGACATGGAGTAGAGGAGAGGTTTCAGTTGAAATACATGTTGTCTGATTCGAGTCAAGTGGATGAGATTTTTATTCAAAGACTGATTGCCCGAGACGGACAAGAAAAGGGGTGGATGAAATTTAGTTTCAAAGAAATGGAAAGGGGCAACACCCAACTGACTTTAGAAATGGAGCAAGGCAATATTCCGTTTTTGTTTCGAGGGATGATTGCGATGATGCAAAGCACCAACCCGTTGGTGAAACACAATGTGCTGTGTTTAGATCGATTGGATCGATTGATCAATGGGGAGATGGGTTTGATCAATGAATGAAGTAAGGCCAACGATTGCATCAATCAGTTTATTTTGAAAAATGTGTAAGCTTCGTATGAGGATGGATTCTGTTCGCGCTCGATTGCGCTATCTTTCCCACCTAAAATTAATTTACATGAAGCAAAGATTTTGGTGGTGGAGTATTTTTTTGATGAACAGTGTCTTGCCGCTTCAGGCAGTGCCAGTAACTTTTCAAGTAGATATGACTGGGCAAGTAGTGAGTGTCGAGGGAGTGCATATGGCGGGTGGTTTCAGTGATGTGAATGGAGACGGAGTCATCGATAACAATCTGCCCAATTGGAATCCGGCCGGAATTGTACTTTCCGATGGAGGGAATAATATTTGGTCCACTACTTTGGATTTGGCTCCTGGCTGGTATGAGTATAAGTTTATCAATGGCAATGATTGGTCGAATCCGGAATTTTTTTCAGCGGATGTGGTTTGTCCTCAACTGCTCAATGGTAATCGATTTATTTCGGTAGCCAACATCGACATCGTATTGCCTGTAGTGTGTTGGGCCGAGTGTTGGGCTTGTGGTTCGGATTGTATTGATCCTCAAAATCCTCCCTTGGTCCCGATTTGCCTGGTGACGGTGGATATGGAAACAGGTAAGAATCACATTGTTTGGGAACCCATAGCCAATAGCCCAGTGGATCAGGTGGTGGTATTCAAGGAAACCAACGCCCTCAATGTTTTTGAAGCCATAGGTCAAGTGGACTTCTCTGATGTGGGTGTTTTTGAGGATGTCAATTCCAATCCTGCCATACAAGCAAACCGATATCGCATTGGATTATTGGATTCTTGCGATTATCTGTATGAGACAGCCGATGGAATCCATAAAACCATTCATCTGACGGTGGCTCCTGGACTGAGCAATACTGTTAACTTGAATTGGTCCGCCTATGAGGGGATTGCATTTCCGAGTTATAAAATTCGCAGAGGATCGAGTGCCCAAAGTATGAATGAAATTGCAACGGTGGCGAGTAATATTTTGTCGTACACAGATTTGAATCCCGTGGCAGGGGAGTGGAATTACATGGTGGAAATAGAAGGCGTGAGTTGCAACCCGAACCGTTCAATCGTGTACTCTCGATCCAATGTAATCGATGTGCTCATGCAAAGTGTATGGATGGAGACGGCTCCTGCGTTCAAATTATCGCCCAATCCAGTTCAATCGGAGCTTCACGTACAATGGTTGGCATGGGACAAGCCAGGACGCTTTGCTATTCTCGATGTGATGGGTAAGGAAGTAATGCAAGGGGTTATTGCTGAACCGGTGGAGAGGATCAGTGTTGCGTCACTCCCAGCAGGAATTTATCTTCTCGAGGTTCATCATAGAAAGCATCGCTTTCAAGTGGTAAAGTAGTACCGTTCCCATTCCATTTTTTCTTTGTCTCGTCTCGGCTCAGCCGAGACTGTCGCGCTCACGAAGTGAGCATTTTTTCCTTATATTCGCCATATAAAGTTCAATACCATGAAAAAAATCTTGTTTCAAAATATGATGTTGACCATCACTTGTCTCCTCATCACATCTTCCCTTCTCGCTCAATCCCCGCAGGGGATACCCTACCAAGCCGTCATGCGCAACGCAGACGGATCGGTATTGGCGAATAGTGCGGTGAGTTTGACATTCATGATCCATGACGGCACCGCCGATGGAGTGGTGGTGTATCAAGAAAGCCATTCACTCACCAGCAACGCACAAGGATTGGTGTCTTGTGTGGTGGGCAATGGGGTTGTATCACAAGGCAACTTTAGCAGTATCAACTGGGGCAGTGGTGCCAAATTTTTGCACGTGATGATGGGCAGCACGGATCTGGGCACGCAGCAGATGCTGAGCGTGCCGTATGCGTTGTATGCTGCACAAAGCGGTACACCGGGTCCTGCTGGTCCCCAAGGTCCCGCAGGTCCTCAAGGCCCTGCGGGCAATGGCGGTGGATTTACCCATTGGGTAGGCGAGAGTTTTGGTGGTGGTGTGGTGTTTCATGTGTACAAAGACGCCTTGGGGGTGGAGCATGGTTTGATTGTATCCTTGACAGATTTGAGCACAGGAGCCGTTTGGGGATTGTATGGAACAGATGTGCCCAATTGCGAAAGTTCTTGGAATGGCGCAGCCAATACTGCATCCATCATAGCGGCAGGAGTGGAAGCGGGCAGTGCCGCTCAATTGTGTGATGCTTACGAGGCGGGTGGTTTTACCGATTGGTATTTGCCAGCTAAAAACGAGTTAGGATTAATTTATAATTCAGAGTATATCATAAATTATTCACTATCACAAATCACAGGAGAAAGTGTTTCTGAAATGGCTAATACATATTACTGGTCCTCGTCGGAGAACTATTCCTACGGCGCGTGGGTAT
>CANHWU010000144.1 GCA_947464415.1 Flavobacteriales bacterium | reverse complement strand
TGGTATTAATACCTGGACCCTCTTCAACTGAAGGAGCAAAAATATCTTGACCACCAATAAATTTATATTGAATAGCAGCAGGGCCTGACAAGTTTAAAGTACACTCATATACCTGATCACCATTCGCATCTGTCATGATGGTTCTTCCATCTTGCCATACGGGACTCGTTGCACCCGAGATCATCCAAATGGTATCTGCTACCGCATCAAAAGTACCTGCTGTAATCAAATTTGCCATATTCACTCGGAAAGTGATATCCGCGGGATTGGGATCTACTACGCACTCCGCTGTACATTGGTTGTAGCAATACTCTACCACCATTGAAGCACCTGCCACCGTTACGGCACGGTTACCATTGGTATTACACTCTGCAGGAACCGACTCGTTGTCGTTATCCGCGCCAGACCAAGCATTACCATTGATAAACTTAAACTCATAGTTGCCAGGTTGAACGGCTTTGGTAATTTCATAAATGCTATTTCCTACATCGGCTAAAGCCCAATCTGCAGCACCTGGATCCCAACCTTGCAAACTTCCCGCTAAGTGAACACCATTTGGAGAAACGGTTTCATTGCTCATATTGACACGGAAAGTTACGTTGGTCGGCATCAGACAAGTAGAACAAGAGCCGAAGCAAGAGGCATCTGTCAATTGGTTAGGTCCTGTTACAGCTAGCGTTCTATTTCCGTTATTAGCGCAAGCTCCAGAAACAGACTCATCAAATCCCCATTCATTGCCATTGATAAACTTATACTCATAATTACCTGCGTTCAGATTCAATACCACTCCATAAATACCATTGCCCATTGCTGCGCACTGAATACCAGAAGGACTCCATGCAGGGTAACCAGTAGTACCATTAGCATCAAAACTACCTGCTACAAAAACTCCTGCACTGCTAATATCATCTCCAATTTCACCCGTGATTCCATCTCCATCTTCGTCAATTAAAGACATATCCACTCGTAGTAAAACAGCATTCACATTGCACAATGCACAAGAAGCAAAACACACCGCGTATTCAACGGCGTCCGCACCTACCTCAATAAAGCGATTGTCATTTCCATTCAACTCCACTTGACAGATGTTGGGAACATCCTCAACAAACGGCCAATCATTACCGTTGATAAATTTGAATTCGTAATGCTCAGGAATTAGATTCAAGGTGACAGAATAAGTGCCATCGCCATTATCGAGCAACTGAATCGCCGAAGGACTCCAGTTCACATAATCAGCATTGATGATTGACCCATCATAATTGGGGTCTCCAAAATTTCCGGCAATGTGAATTCCATTCACATCAGGGGTGAGGCCCGCGCCTGCAATGTCCACCGTAAAAGTTACAGGCGTCTGTGCATACATCAACGCCGCTCCCAACATGGACATCATGAAAGTGTAAATTTTTTTCATTTTGTTTGTGTTTAATTTGTTAGTTTAAATCTCCTTCGTGTACTTTTAACACTTTCCAAAAATATGACAAAAGCCAATACACAGAAAATGATTTTTTCACAAAAAATAAAACGCCACTTTGTTGCTCTTTGCATGGGGATGATACTTGCGCTGCTCAGCTCATCGATGCTTGCTCGTGAGCATCTACAATGCGATCCCCCCAATTGGTGGGTGGGTATGAAAATGAACGAAATCACTTTATTGGTGCGGGGAGAAAACTTTGCAGGGATCAAAGAAATCAAATCCGGCGCTAGCTCAGTGACCGTTCGTTCTTGGAAAATAATGCCCAATCCCTTGTATATTCAATTGACCATTCAGATTCCGGAATCGCTGGAGGAACAAACCGTACAATTTACTTTCATTGCCGGTCTGCAGAGATGGAAACTTGACTTTCCTATTTTGAAAAGATCAGGTTACCAACCCAAGGGTCTCAATGGGGATGATATGATCTACATGGTCTATCCCGATCGCTTTAGCAATCACAATATTCAAAATGACAGCGTACCTGGCTATTACCAAGGAGTGAATAGAAAGGGGAAGAAGACCAGACATGGAGGTGATTTGGCAGGCATTGATTACCACCTGGAATACATTCCTTCCACGGGAGCAACGGCCTTGTGGCTCAATCCGATTTTAGAAAACAACCAACCCATCGACAGCTATCATGGCTACGCCACTACCAATAGTTACCTTGTGGATCCGCGCATTGGAAGCAATCAGGAGTTTCAAAAATTGGTCGCCAAATGTCACCGTCAAGAACTCAAACTGGTTTGGGATGTGATCTTCAACCATTGGGGAAATGAACATTATTTATTCAAGAACATACCCGATTCCACTTGGTTTCATTGGTTTCCCACTTTTACCAAAACCAATTACCGCGCAGAAACGCTGATGGATCCCTATGCCTCGGAATTTGATAAGAATCTTATGAGCAATGGCTGGTTTGATACCCACATGCCCGACCTCAACCAATCCAACCCTGACTTGGCCCAATACCTCATACAAAATTCCATTTGGTGGATTGAATATGCAAGCTTGGATGCCTTTCGGATCGACACTTATGCCTATCCCGATCAAACCTTCATGGCTCAATTGAACGAAGCCGTTAAAAAAGAATACCCGCAATTCTTTTTGTTTGGAGAAACTTGGGTGCAAGGTTCTCCGGTGCAAGCTTGGTTTACACAAAACCAGTGTAGCGCAAGTATCAATTCCCATCTGGATGGTGTAACAGACTTTCAACTCTTCTACGCCATTACCAAAGGACTCAATGAACCTTTTGGTTGGGAAGAGGGATTAAGAAGAATTGAGCTGACCCTGAGCCATGATGTCATTTATGACAACCCCTTCAATAATGTTGTCTTTTTAGACAACCATGATCTCAATCGTTTCTATTCTGTGATCAATAAGGATGTTAACAAATGGAAATTAGGGATTGGATTATTGATGACGATGAGGGGAATTCCTTGCGTTTATTATGGCACAGAATGGCTATTTGAAGGATACACCAATCCTGATGACCTTGTGCGACAGGAGTTTTCAGGAGGATGGAAGGGTGATCTCAAAAATTATTTTACTCGAGAGCAATTGAATCCGCAGGAGATAGCCATGAATCATTATTTCAAAACCCTTTCCCTTTGGCGAAAAGATGCCCATTTCAATGGTTTGAAATTGAAACAATTTGTACCCGATGATAATGTTTATGTTTACTTCCGTTACAACGAGAAAAAAACTTATCTATGCATTGCAAACCCAGAAGGCAAAAAGTCCATTTCAACGAGTAGATTTCAAGAAATGATCGCAGGATATTCCATCATGAAAAATGTCATTGAACTCAGCACCCAGTCACTGGATGATCAGATTGAACTCAACGGCGAGCCTTTCGAACTTTATGAAATCATCAAATAAATAAAACGACCATGAGAAATCATGGTCGTTTGTACTATGCCATTTCCTGACTATCTCGTGAATAAGATCTCTCTCATTTTTGGCAACGGCCAAGCCTCATCTTCGATGATCATCTCCAATGCATCGGCAGATTCCCTCACCTCGTCCATCAACGGTTTAACGACACTTGCAAAATTTCTCGCTTGTTTTTCAGCGGGCATCTCGGTAGCTTTCAACCGCTCTGTCGCCAATTGATCTGCCTTCTTTTTTATCGCATTCAATTCCTTTCCTATCGACTTGATCAAACTGATCTGCGTAGCACCGGCTTCCTTGATTTCACTGGCCGTAAGGACTTCTTTTAATGCTGCCACATTGTGCAACAAATCACTTTGGTAGTGGATAGCCGCAGGAACAATATGGTTGATCGCTAAGTTCACCGTCAAGGCCGCCTCGATGTCTCTTCGTCGGCTGTAGTTCTCCAATTCTATTTCATAACGAGCATGAATTTCTTCTGGTGTCAACACATTCAACTCTTGAAACATCTTTTGCACTTTCTTGTCTTTCCAAACCGCTAAAGCAGAAGGAGTGTCATTGAAATTAGAAAGTCCTCTCTTCTTCGCCTCTTTCACCCACTCGTCACCGTATCCATTTCCCTCAAAACGAATCGCCTTGCTCATTTTTATCAAGCGCTGAAGTTCTTTCAAAATGGCCTCGTCTTTATCATCCCCCTTGGCAATTCTCGCATCCACATCTTTTTTAAACTGATTCAATCTGTGCGCCACGATGGTATTCAAAACGATCATCGCATTGGCACAATTGGCACTAGAACCAACGGCTCTAAACTCAAATTTGTTTCCAGTAAATGCAAATGGAGAAGTACGGTTTCGATCGGTGTTATCCAATAATACTTGAGGCAATTTACCGATATTCAATTTCAATTCCGTTTTGTCCTGCGGCGTCATTTTGCCCGCTTTGATGTTCTTTTCCAAATCATCCAACATCGCAGATAATTGTTCTCCCAAGAAACAACTCATGATGGCAGGAGGTGCCTCATTGGCTCCCAAACGGTGATCATTTCCCACGGAGGCAATGCTCGCGCGGAGCACATCGGCATTTTCAAAAATAGCTGCAACCGTATTGACAAAAAAGGTAAGGAATTGCAAATTTGATTTTGGATTTCTTCCTGGCTTCAACAAATTCACTCCTGTGTTAGTGCTCAAAGCCCAATTGTTGTGCTTTCCGCTTCCGTTGATACCCTCAAAAGGCTTCTCGTGCAATAAAATTCTGAATTGGTGTTTGCGCGCGATTTTGTTCAACAAATCCATCAAAAGCTGATTGTGGTCGTTGGCCAAGTTGGCTTCCTCGAACATAGGCGCCACCTCAAATTGATTAGGCGCTACTTCATTATGACGAGTAGTGACAGGTATCCCCAACAAATGCGCTTCTTGCTCAAATTCTTTCATAAAGCCCATGGCTCTTTCCGGTATAGAACCAAAATAATGATCCTCCAATTGCTGTCCTTTGGCTGGACGCGCACCAAACAATGCTCTGCCCGTCATCGCAATGTCTGGACGCGCATTGAACAAAGCTTCATCAATCAAAAAATATTCTTGCTCCCAACCCAAAGTAGTATTGACTTTTACCACTTCCTTATCGAAATACTGACACACAGATGTTGCAGCCACATCAACAGCGTGCAAGGCTTTCATCATCGGCATTTTGTAATCCAATGCATGACCCGTATAGCTGATAAAAATGGTGGGAATACAAAGCGTATTACCTACAATGAATGCTGGAGAAGAAGGATCCCACAATGTATAACCTCTCGCCTCAAACGTATTGCGAATTCCTCCGCTTGGGAAAGAAGAGGCATCCGGCTCTTGCTGAACCAACATGCTGCCCTCAAATTTCTCAATGGCCCTTCCGTCACCCAAGGGCTTGAAGAAGCTGTCATGCTTCTCTGCTGTTGCTCCCGTTAATGGCTGGAACCAATGCGTGTAGTGCGTAGCTCCTTTGCTCATGGCCCATTCTTTCATCGCTGAGGAAATGTGATCAGCCAAAGAACGATCAATGCGCGTTCCATGATTGATGCAATCCATCAACTTGTCATACACCTCGTCTGTGAGATACTCTCTCATTCTAAAAGGGGAAAATACATTGCTTCCGAAATAATCAGAAACTTTCACACTGGGTGGAGGAACTACAATGGGTTGGCGGGTATTTAACTCTGCCAATGCTTGAAAACGCGAAGTGCTCATAGAAATGTCTTTTGAATTTTCAGCAAATCTAAACCGAAACTTCAAGTCGAAAAAAAAATTTCATATTTTTTTATAACTCCCCCCCTCTTTTTAGGGGGGGGTATTTCAATTTTTTATCCAAATTAGTTCATCACCCCCCTCTTTTT
>CANHWU010000143.1 GCA_947464415.1 Flavobacteriales bacterium | reverse complement strand
TGCTTTCGCATAAAGTGGTAGAGGATATTGTACGATCCAATAAGAATTTTATTGTCAATCGCAATGTAAGTTCTAAGGAAGTGTATCATTATTCCTTGCGGCTTTCCAATTATATCCGCAAAACCATTTTAGAAGATAATAATTCCATTTGGATTGCACAAAGAGAGGGTAGAAGCAAGGATGGGGATGATCGCACCGCTACCGGCCTTTTAAAAATGTTTGCGATGTCGGGAGGAAGTGATATCGAGGAGTCGCTGAAGCCATTATCCATGATTCCGATGGCCGTGAGTTATGAGTATGATCCTTGTGATATACTCAAGACGAATGAGCTCATGCACATCAAGCAGCTCGGGCATTATGAAAAAAAGAAAGGGGAGGATGTCCTCTCCATGTTGACCGGAATCACCGGACATAAAGGTCGTGTGGACATTTCGGTAGGAATGTCTTTGGATGGAGTGATGGATCAAATGAAGGGGATCCAAAACAAAAATGAGAAGTATCGATTCTTAACTCAAGAGATCGATAAAGAGATGCATAGGATCTATAAGCTTTGGCCCACCAATTACATAGCGTATGATTTATTGATGGGAACCAAGGATTACAAAGAGCATTATTCCAATATTCAGAAAATAGCATTCGGCAATTATATCCGGGCCAATGTATTTAAACTTTCTTTGAATCGTAAAAAAACGCCATTGGCTAAAGAAGGTTTCTCTGCCATGGCCAAAGAAATCATGTTGCAGATGTATGCCAATCCGGTAATCAATCGCAAGGAGATAGAGAAGCCCGTTTTGGTATGACATTTTCTGATTTAAAAATCACCCGACAGTTCATTGATCCATTGAACGACAAGGGTATTGTAACTCCCACCGAAATTCAAGAGAAGGCCATCCCTGTCATTTCGGGAGGTACGGATGTGGTGGGCATCGCCCAGACAGGCACGGGAAAAACCCTAGCTTATTTGCTGCCTATCGTGATGAAAATCAAATATGCTCAGGGTTTGGATCCCAGAGCGTTGATTTTGGTGCCCACTAAAGAGCTCGTACTGCAAATTGAGAAGGAAATTGCGATGCTGGTGTCCCAAACGGACTTGCGTTGGGTGGCCTTGTATGGCGGCATTGGCCCCAAGACGCAAATCGAGACCATTACCAATGGGGTGGATTTGATAGTAGCTACACCGGGCCGCTTCTTAGAAATCTATGCCAAGCGAGTTTTGAGTACAAAACAAATCAAAACGGTGGTGCTCGATGAGTGTGATCGAATGATGGACATGGGATTTTGGCCGCAATTGAGAGATATTCAAGAGAAGATGCCTCAGAAGAAGCAGCAATTGCTTTTTTCGGCTACTTTTCCGGAAAAGGTGCAACGCATTGCGGATAACTTTTTGCTATTCCCTCATGTCATAGAGGTAACTCCTCAAGCCACTCCGGCCTCCACTGTTCAACAAGTACTTTTCAAAGTTCCCAATAATGCCACTAAAACAGAAGCTTTGGTTTGGATGCTCCAGCATCGAGAAGAAATGAACCGTGTGATGGTTTTTTGTAAAACCAAAGATCGCGTTACCCAATTGGCCAATCAGCTCGAGAAAAGTGGCATTCAAGAGGTGAAGGTGATCCATAGCAATAAAGGACAAAACGCGCGCATCAATGCGCTGGAGGAATTCAAAGCGGGTAAGGTGCGTGTCTTGGTCACCACCGATGTGAGTGCTCGTGGTATAGATGTTTTTGAAGTTTCACATGTGGTGAATTTCAATGTACCTCAGCATCATGAAGATTATGTTCATCGAATTGGCAGAACAGGAAGGGCCTTTAAAACAGGAGAAGCGATTACTTTCATGGATGTTTCAGAAGTGTATCATGTAAGAAAGATTGAGCATTTAATGAACCAATTCATTCCGACCCAAGATTTGGATCCATCTGTTTTTATACACGCCACCTCCAAAGAGGAGATGCAGGAACAGAATCGAGAGATTGATCGTCAAAAGCGAATAGAAAACCCCGATTTTAAAGGAGCCTTTCACGAGAAGAAATTTGCAATCAAAGCCAAGGAGTTGTCCCGAAGGGGGAGTCAAGCGGCTTGGAAGAATAAAAATAAAAAAGGTAAATAAGTTTATTTAGCTTATATTCGTTCCCCTTTTTTTTTTACAGATATGGATAAAGACAGAAAAATACTGAATAAGTTAAAGCCAAAATCTTGGCATGAGATCAAGACCAATGATTCTTGGTCGATTTTTAAAATCATGGGTGAATTTGTGAATGGATATGAGCGAATGGGGGCTATCGGTCCTTGTGTTTCCATTTTTGGATCAGCGCGTACCAAGCCCGACAATCCTTATTATGACATGGCCAGGGAGATTGCGCTATTGCTCACCCAAAAAGGATACGGGGTTATCACAGGTGGAGGGCCCGGTATCATGCAAGCGGGTAATCAAGGAGCTAAGGAGGGAAATGGAACTTCAGTTGGTTTGAATATCGTGTTGCCTTTTGAGCAGCATTCCAATCCATACATTGATAAAGACAAGAGCATTGATTTTGACTATTTCTTTGTGCGCAAGGTGATGTTTATCAAGTATAGTCAGGGTTTTGTCGTAATGCCGGGTGGATTTGGTACCATGGATGAATTATTTGAGGCGTTGACCTTGATTCAGACAGAGAAGATTGGAAGATTTCCTATTATTCTCGTGGGCAAAAAGTTCTGGGGAGGCTTGGTGGATTGGATCAAACAGACACTTCTCGAAGCTGAGCACAATGTTAACGTGGAAGATTTGGACTTATTTGTGGTAGTGGATACCCCGCAAGAGGCGGTTTCGGAAATCGACAAATTTTATAGCAAATATCTATTGAAACCCAATTTTTAAGCAATGGATTATGCGGTTTTCTTATCTCCTGCCAAGAGGATGAACACCCAATCCTTTGTGTCTCCTGTTAAGTCAACGGAACCCACTTATATCAAGATGGCTGCACAGCTCATGCAAGAGTTGAAAAGCTTGAAAGAAGGTGATTTGCAACAGATAATGGAAGTCAAAGCTCCTTTGTTGACAGAGGTCAAGACAATGCTCAAGACTTGGGGCGATGAGACGAATATCGCTTTTCCCGCAGCATCACTGTATAATGGAGATGCCTACATGCGTTTGTGCGCAAGAGATTGGGATAAGCAGAGCTGGGAATTTGCTAAGGATCATTTGTATATTTTATCGGCAATTTACGGAGTGCTAAGAGCAACGGATGCTATCCAACCCTATCGCTTGATGGTGGGGAGCCGATGGCGCGGTAGGACGGCCGCTCAAGGTTTGTATCCCTTTTGGCATGAACATTTGCAAGGATTTGATGAGGTCGTTACCCAGAAGAAAGTGATGATCAATCTGGCCTCTCAGGAGTATGCACAAATGTTGGAAGCATGGAAAATTCCGAGAGTAAACATTGATTTTAAAGTCCAAAAAGCAGGGAAGTTATCAACGGTCTCTAGTTTCAGCAAGCAAGCGCGAGGAGCAATGGCGCGTTGGATAGTAGAAAATCGACCTCAGCAATGGGAGGAAATACAAAAAGTGGAGGTGTTGGGATATCGGTTTGATTCTCGATTTTCTGACAAAGAAAATTGGATTTATGTCAAAGCGTAACTTGTTTTAGTGTAGTTTCGCGAGGCAATTAAAATAATGATGAGAAAAATTTTACTTTGGGGTTGTGTTCCCTTTTTATTGGCTTCCTGTGGAAGTGGCAGTTCGGTAGAGCTAAAAACACAAAACGACAGTTTATCCTATGCGTTGGGTTTGTCCTATGGTGAATACATGGGGCAGTTGAAGTCTGATTTTGATATCGACTCTTTGAACATCGACATCATTAAATCCGCTATGATGGATGCAATGGACAGCACGCGTACATTATCCATGGACATTGAATCGGCTGGTCAACTCTTTAACAGTGTGATCGAAGCGAAACAAGCGGGTAAGAAGGCAGAACAGAATAAACAGTTTGAAGGAAATATCGAGAAAGGGAAGGCCTTCTTGGCAAGCAATAAGTCGCAAGAAGGGGTGGTGGAGACGGCTTCTGGTTTGCAATACAAAATAACTAAACCCTCTGGAAAGTCAGAAAAGCCAAAGGCAACGGATTTTGTCGGGGTGCATTATACACTAAAGAATCTCAACGGCGAAATCATTGAAAGTTCCTTACAACAAGGCAAACCGGTGGAATTCCCATTGGATCAAGTGATACCAGGTTGGACGGAAGGTATTCAATTATTGAGCGTGGGCGACGAGGCCACATTGTATGTGCCTCAAGAATTAGCATACGGTGATAGAGGCGGAAGAAAAGTGGAGCCTTATTCTACTTTGATATTCGAAGTTCAATTGATCTGTATTGGAGAGGGTTGTACTACTAAAAAATAAAAACATGAAAACAAGAATCATTGCACTCGCACTCGCATTTTTATGCATCGGAGGTGTTCAAGTTCAAGCACAAAAAGAAGAAAAAAAATCAAAAAAAATCAAAGGAGCACCTATGAATAATCTAGACTCATTGTCCTACGCATTAGGCGTATCGATTGGAAAGAACCTCAAACAAGCAGGAGTAGTAGAACTGAATACAGAAATGTTAGCCAATGCCATGAAGGCAGCTCTAGCGGGTGGTGAGCTCGCCATGGAAGAGGAGCAGTGCAATGGGATCATCCAGCAAGAATTATCCAAATTGGCAGAGGCCAAATCTGCAGAAGCGAGAAAAGAAGGAGAGACATTTTTAGAGAAGAACAAATCCAACGAGGGAGTAAAATCAACGGCTTCTGGTTTGCAATACAAGAATAATGTGGAGGGTTCAGGAGTAAATCCAGACGAGAATGATGAAGTTACTGTTCATTATGAAGGAAGATTGATCGATGGTACCATTTTCGATAGCTCTATCAAAAGAGGCGAGCCCGCGACATTTGGATTGAATCAGGTGATTCCCGGTTGGACGGAGGGATTGCAATTGATGAAAGAAGGTGGAAAGACTACATTCTATATTCCACAGCAATTGGCCTACGGGGCTCAGGACATGGGTACAATTCCAGCATACAGCACATTGATCTTTGAAGTAGAATTGATCAAGGTGAATAAAGTGGATTAAATATCGAATGGAAAGTTTGGTAGCTGCCTTGAATTTCAAGGCAGTTTTTTTTTGCTAATATTTATAGTGAAATTTATTAGGTATACGAACAAAGAATAGCTGTTGCTTCAGCTCTTCTTCCTCTGAGACTTTTGTTTTTGCGAACAACTTTCTCCATTGGTATAATGCACTAAATCGATATTGATAAATACTTTGGTGGCCCCATCAATCCAAACCGCCTCCAAATCGATAGCGGTTTTGCCTGTGGAAATGGGATCTACAATATTTCCTGACTGCCATTGGCCCTCTTCTTTACCTTTTAAATCTCCGAAATTATCATAGAATCGGGCGGTCCATTTGATGCCATCCACAGACGCTCCGCCGTTGTTTTTAAAGTCAACATAATACCCTACGATTTTTCCGAAAGTGTTTTGAGTGTAGGCCTTTTCCACAGAGATATCGCATTTGTTCTCATGTTGCTGGGCAGATACGAGTTGTGACAAAGAAATTAAACCCAAGGTGATTAATTTTCTCATATGCAATTTTTTTTAGAACGAAATTTATATCGAAATTATTCTGAACTTTCGGTGAATTTATAACCAATTCCTCTCACCGAGTGAAAGAATTGAGGGTTTTTTGAATCTTTTTCAAAATACTTCCTAAAGTTAGTAATGAGATTGTCAATGGTTCGAG
>CANHWU010000142.1 GCA_947464415.1 Flavobacteriales bacterium | reverse complement strand
GACCACCCCGTCCAGCCATCGCTGCGCTCGTCTGTCCACCCCTCCTTTCCTTCACTTCGCTCAGGTAGGAGGGGAGATGTCTCGCTGTCCCATTGTCTGCTCGGCTAAGCCGAGACGTGCCACCCCTCCTTTCCTTCGCTTCGCTCAGGTAGGAGGGGAGATGTCCCTTTGTACAAAAATTGCGCTAGCCCAACCTCTCCGGAAGTGGCATCCAATGGGTGACATCTCCAAAAAAACGATTGCTGTTGCCCTCTCCGGCCCAAAAATGGGGACCGTGCTTTTGGGCTTTCTCGCTGTCCAACGGATAAAAGTCTTTGCAAAAACGCATCAACAGTACTTCGCGCAATTCACTCTCTCCTGTTTTGCCCGGTAAATAAATCGTATTGCCCGGTATCAACACCAAGACGCGCTGTTGATCCGCAGGGAGGGATGCTGTAATGGAAATCCATTCCATACTACTGTCCGGTAAATTGGGGTTGTCTTTTCTCTAAAAATGCTTGCACGCCCTCGCGGTGATCCGCCGTAGCCCCCGCTAATAACTGCCCCGCCAACTCATGCTCCAATTGCTGTGGCAGACTGCTCGTCATGCTTTGCTGCAGCGCTTTTTTGGTGAGTGCTAACCCTTTCGTTGGCATAGAAGACAAATGCTGCGCCAATTGATGCACGGTGTTTTCAAATGCCTCATCGGCCACTGCCTTGTAAATCATCCCCATCTGTTGGGCGTCCAATGCACTGATTTTTTCTCCCAACATCATCTGCGCTATGGCGCGCTGATAGCCCACCAAACGAGGTAAAAAATAAGTACCGCCACTATCGGGAATCAATCCAATTTTAGAAAACGCCTGAATAAAAGAGGCGGACTCTTTGGCGATGATGAAATCACAAGCCAAGGCAATATTGGCGCCAGCTCCCGCAGCTACACCATTGACCGCCGCTATCACGGGTTTCTCCATCTGGGTGATGTGCAAAATCGATGGATTGTATCCTTCTTCGATGATTTTCTTCAATCCAGGTCCGTCGGGATCAATGGCCTCTTGCAAGTCTTGTCCTGCACAAAATGCTTTGCCACTACCGGTGATGACCACACATCGTACCGTTGGATCTGCACTGGCCGCTTGCAAGGCCTCATTGAAGGCGGCTGCCATGGGACGGTTAAAGCTATTGAACTTGTCCGCGCGGTTCAGGGTGATGGTGGTGATGCCATCTTGGGTGTGTGAAGTAATCAGTGCACTCATATTATTTTGAATAAAATTGTTCTCTTCCAGTCAATAGCCGACGCAGTATTTGCGTCAGCATCAAAATCAAAGCGGCTAAAATAAAGATAGCGCTGTAATGGCTTTGTAACCATTTCCATCCCAACGCGATGTTTTGTGCATGCATCCAAAGTCCGCCGCCAACATGCAGTATTGTCAATCCCAAGGTGGCCACTAAATAGGTCCACCAGGGTTTCGTGATTTCTTTCCAAGTGGAAAGCACTCCCATCAAAATAACGGTGATCCACTCTGAAATTTTTACGCCTACACCCAAGGACAACGCCCATGTGGTGGTATCAAAAGACAACGGATGCACCGCCCATTGGTACAGAGTAAATACCAGTTGATGCAACAGCAAGGCAGCCATGCCCACGCGCATGCCCATCCACATCCCGATCATCACCACACCGGCCCATGCAAAGGGAAGGGCAGTGCCAGGTATCAATCCCACGGGAATCCAAGCCATGGCGGTTAACAATCCCCAAGCAAGTGCAGTTTTCAGGATAAAATCCCATCTCGGTTGGGAATGAAAAGTAAAAAGGTTGGCCATCATGATGGCCGCTAAGATACATTGATTTTTTCAGCGTTTTGTGGACGGAAATAATAGGCCAGGCCTGTGGTAAAGAGCATGATGGTAATGGAAGAAATCGGCATCAGTACAGCGGCAATCAGGGGATGGAGGGTGCCGTTCACGGCATAGCCCAGTCCGATGAGGTTGTACAACAAACTGATGCCGAAGCTCCATTGTACAATTTGCTCATGTCGTTTCGCATAAGCTAGTATAGCGGGCAACAAGGGAAGTGATGCGGCTTCCAACATTACATCACAGGCCGGCGAAAAGGGATGCGATTGTTCCGTGATCGCAATTCCTACTGCTGCGCTTTCCAACGCACCGGCATCATTGAGCCCATCCCCAATCATGGCTACGGCAGCGTGATGTTCTGTTAATTGCAAAATGTGTTGCTTTTTTTCTTGGGGACTCAAACCATGAAAAACGGGGCATTCCTCGGGAATCATGGCGCGTATTTCTGGCGTTGTGGGCAATGGATCTCCGCTGATCACCGAAAGGCTATAGTCTGCGGCCAAGGTGTGAAGTGTTTTAGCCATGTGCGGTCGGATGGGATGGGACATGCTGAATGTACCAATGCACTCGCCGTTGGCATTAATAACAACGGAACTGGTTCGATCGGGATGACTGGTAAAGGCGGCTGATCCAATTTGATAGTGCAGCCCTTTAACCATCCCTTCAATGCCCAGTCCAATGTGTTCACGAAAGTGTTCAAGAGAGGGTAAATCATCCACTTCATGGCGCAGTGCGCGCACCACGCTTTGGCTCAGCGGATGAACGGACTGGCTGCACAGCGCTACTATGGCGGGGTAATGAGAGGGCGGGGCTGGTTTCACCCAAGTGGCCTGTGCTTCTTTGCTGGTGAGTGTGCCGGTCTTGTCCCAAGCCAAATGATCAATCTTGGCGAGCTGGTGCAGTACTCGATTGTTTTTTACATAACAGCCCACTTGATAGAGGTGCATGAGAACGGCTCCTTGTGTAAATGTGGCCGAAAGCAGCAGGGCGCAGGGGCAGGCAACAATGAGAATGGTACTCATGGCATGCATTGCCCGATACGGATCAAGTGTCCACCAATACAAACCTGAAATCACGGAGAGCAATAATAAAAACCAAGTGAAGTGCTGCGCCCACTGATCTACCCAAGTGAGGGTGGGTGTTTTTTCTGAAGTCTTTTTTTGATGGTTCCAGAGCGAGGTGAGATAGCTTTGAGAAACAGGCGCGTTGATCTCGATTTGAATGGATTGCCCCAACAATTTGCCGCCCGCATAGAGCCCTTGTCCTTGGCTCACCGCTGTGGGCTTGGACTCCCCTGTAACAAAGGAATAGTCAATCAAGGCATGATCGGAAAGCAAGATGGAGTCGCATGGAATCATCTCATATCCGTGCACAATCACGATATCTCCCCGTTCAAGCTGAGCGAGCATTTTCCATTGTGTGTTGTTTTCTTTGACAACTTGACAAGAGATGGGAAAGAAGCTTTGGTAAGTGCGTCCAAAGTGCAATCGATGCTGGGTGGCTTCTTGGAAATATTTTCCCAATTGCATGAAGAAGATAATGCCCGTCATAGAATCAAAGTAGCCGCCACCGAAGCCACTGATTACCTCATACACCGATCGACCAAAGGTGATCAATAAACTCAACACTAGAGGGGCATCAATGGGCAGTGTACGCAATCGAAGGCCTTGAATGGTTTTGATGAAAAACGAGCGAGCTCCCCAAAAAAGGGCGGGTAGCGAAAGGAAGAGATTGAGATAACGGAACAGAAGAGTTATGTTCGGCGCATCAGTCATATCAAGATCCAAGTATTCTGGAAAGCTCAGGAGCATAATGTTGGCGAAGCAAAAGCCTGCAACGCCGATGGCGATGAGATGCTGTTTTTTTTGGTTTTTCCATTGTTCGGAAGACGATGTTTCTGGATCCAAGATGGGCTCATATCCAATGGTGGTCAGCCACTCTACCAGTGATCGAAAGGAAATTTGTTGAGGTTGATAGTGTAGGGTAATGGTTTGTTGTGAGAAGTTGACTTGAGATTGAAGAATACCCAATTGCAATTGGGGTAATTTTTCTAGCAAATAAACACAAGAAGCGCATTGAATATGAGGAGATCGGAAAGAAACGATGTTGTATTCTTCAGAGGCGAATTGAATAAATGGAAGGGTGTTTTGAACCTCTTCCAGAAAGGCATATTTCTCTGTTTTGGGCGCCTTGCTCAAAGGTTGAGATTTGGGTTCATCATAAAATGTGCACATCCCCTGAGCGTCGAGCAGTGTAAATACGGAAACGCAACCATGACAACAAAAAGAATGGCCTTGATGAAGAATGGCCTTTCCTAATATGTTATCTCCGCAGTGATAACAGCTGGCCATACTCAATTTTTACGATCTAATTGTTCACTCAATTCTTGGCCCTGCTCATTCTGAAAATCCAACGACCATTGATCAGTAATAGTGGTTTCGAGCCACATATCACCGCTCTTCCTAAAAACTTGTATGGCTAATCCAAATTGATTCCACACGAGCTCTTCTAATTCCTTTACCGTGGTCTCAGCTGTGAATTGCAAAGAGCCAATTTGAATGTGGGGATTAAGTTGCTCAATTTCAGGGTTGGTGGTGATCATCTCTTTTTTTGAGCTGGCTTTGTTAGGACTATGATGAGGATAGAAGAATTCCCACTTGAGATAAGGAAACCGTTGGTTGAATGCCAACTTCAACTCTGTCAAAGTAATCTTTCCATGATAAGGAATGTCGATTGGATCCGCCTTCATCTCCATACAGTAGCAAAGATGGGTGAAAGGACAATCAGCCGATTTGAGAATACTCAATTCTCTTTATGATAGAAATCAGTAGCGTGCATCAATGCATTACTCGGCGGTGGGGTCGTTTTGTAATGCGAACAATGTGGAGTACACTCCCTTTTCTTTGATCAAGTTTTCGTGTTGTCCCCATTGGACCATTTTTCCCTCATCCAATACCATGATATAATCACAGTGCATGACGGTGGAGACGCGATGGGCGATGATAATGGCGGTGCTGGATTGAATGCGTCTTTCAATGCCTTGGAGAATTTTTTCTTCAGTGGCATTGTCCACTGCGGATAAGCAATCGTCCAATAATAGACTCGGCGGATTTTGAATAATGGCTCTGGCAATGGACACACGTTGTTTTTGTCCGCCGCTTAAATTGATGCCTCGCTCGCCCAATAGGGTCTCCATTTTTTGCGGGAACCCCTGAATATCCTCCCAAATGGCCGCGTCCTTGGCCGCTTGTTCTATGGATTCGGCGGTAGCGTTTGTACAACCGAAACCAATATTGCTAGCGATGGTATCGGAAAACAAAAATACATCTTGTGGTACATAACCAATGTGCTGTCGGTAATGCTTTACATCCAATTCTGGCAGGGCATGGCCATCCATGGTGATCTTTCCTTGAGTGGGATCAAAGGTGCGCGTGAGCAATTGAGCCAAGGTAGATTTTCCGCTTCCTGTTTTTCCGATTACTCCCAATGATTTACCCGCTGGGAGGTGGAAGTGAATGTCCTTGAGCGCTTGAATTTGGGTATCGGCGTAGGTAAAATAAACATGATCGAAATGAATATCTCCTTGCAATGAGGGCTTACTTCCATTGAAAGATTGAATAGTGGGCGTCGTTTTTAAAAACTCATTGATTCGGCCTTGACTGGCCTCTGCTTTTCTCACCAAACTCGTTACCCATCCCACACTGGCAAAGGGCCAAGTAAGTTGGTTGACATAGAATACAAATTGAACGATGGTGCCAATGCTGATATGACCAGCGGCCACCTCTTGAGCGCCAATATAAATGGTGAGAATGGTACTAAGACCCACCAGAATGCTGATGACCGGCATGAACAAGGCATCTGCTTTCACCAATTCCATTTGGTGTAGCTTGTATTGATCACTTTCTTTTTTAAATCGGTCAGCTCAAAACTGTTCTCTTCTGAAAGTCTTGATCACGCGGATGCCACTGAACGCTTCCTGCACCATGGTGGAG
>CANHWU010000141.1 GCA_947464415.1 Flavobacteriales bacterium | reverse complement strand
TTCAATATTATCGAATCTAAATTGATCGATGAATACGGAATGCTCACGGACATTCGCAAGGTGACTCCTAAAGAATGGAACGCGCATTTTAATCTCCAGCATCAGGCAAAAATAGCCGTTGCCGAAGGGCAACCTTTTGTAGAAGTCCGAACCAGCTGGATCGATCGATGGAAACAATGGAAAACCTATTTGATGCGAGACGCGAAAAGCAAATGGGTGAATCACCAATACATGTTGATCAACTTCCTCGAAGCTCCCGCATTAGCATTGGTGTTATCCTTGTTTGTTAAATATTTTCCAATGAACGAAAGGGGAATTGGGGAATATACCTTCAGACAAAACCTTAACTTTCCTCAATATTTGTTTTTCTCTGTGGTGGTGGCGCTATTTCTGGGATTGACCGTGAGTGCCGAGGAAATATTAAAAGATCGTAAAATATTGAAAAGAGAAATGTATTTGGGCCAAAGTTATTCGGCCTACTTATTTTCTAAAATTGGAATTCTATTCTTCATTTCTGCTGTCCAATCGGCGACTTTTATTTTGGTGGGTAATGTAATCTTGGAGGTAAAAGGGATGTTTATTCCATTTTGGTTGACCTTGTTTTCGCTTTCTTGTTTTGCCAACGCGCTGGGATTGAACATCAGTGCCACTTTCAACTCTGCCAAGGTCATCTACATTTTAATTCCTATTCTAATTATTCCTCAATTGCTCTTTAGTGGCGTTATCGTGAGATTTGACCGATTGTTTCCAAGTATCACACAGCAATCCAGTGTGCCATGGATTGGAGATGTAATGGCTTCTAGATGGGCGTTTGAGGCGATGGCGGTGGAGCAGTATACCCAAAATCCTTACAGTCAAATCAACTTCGACTTGGAAATGAAATTGAAATATTACGGTTGGAAGAAGGATTATTGGCTGAAGGATCTGCAAGGGTATATTCAGGACCTAAGAGATGAAATTCATAACGGAGGCAATCCCGATGATGATGTTTTACTGATCCAAAATGAATGGAACAAAGAAAAAAACAGAGTAAATGGATTGAACGTAGAGACTTCGCTCATTCCTTTCCACGATACTGCTGCTTGGAATCAACGGTGCCAACAATGGATGCAGTCTGCAAAAGATTTGGAGAGTTATTATGTGCGACTGTACAATCAAATCAATCAAGAAAAGGAAGCGCGTATTGCTTTATGGATGCAAAATCCGGAGAAGAAAAGAGATTTTTTGACATTGAAAGATGAGTATCACAATGAGAGTTTAGAAGATATAGTAACCAGTAAAAATGATTTGGAAAGAGTAGTGCGTGAGGAAAATGATTTAATTCAAAAACAAAATCTAATTTATATTTATCCTGAAGAGCCATCGATTTTATCCGCCCATTTCTATGCACCTGTGAAAGAAATAGGTCCTTTTGAAATAAAAACGTTATGGGCCAATATCCTAGTACTATGGGGCATGGCCATGGCCATGATCGTCTTACTTTTGTTTGACGGATTGAATAAATTGAGCGATTGGATATCGACGCTCAAAAGGAAAAATTAGAATTGATCTACGCCAATTTTCTTGAATGGCACTCGGATGATGGCTTCATAATCCTCCCCAGCTTCCAACATGTCCTCATCATCATTTTCATAATACCATTCGATGACTACGTTGCCTGAAATGGTTTCCATTCTTTTGAAAACATCCAATAAACATTTGCTAGAGCTGGTATTGAAATATTCCAATTGTATCTGAAGCGTGGTTTGTGCATTGGCATTGGTGCCGTATTGTTCGATCCAAGCAAGAATGGGCTTGTAGAATTCTATAGAGTTTTCCGGAATGGAACGTCCTTTTAACAATAAGGTTCCGTTGCCCGCATTTAACTCCACAGTGGGAGTTTTAGGAGTTCCTGCTAAAATCAAATTTTCCATACACTTGAATGAGTAGCAAAGATAAACGATTTTTTGAATATCAACCTATCTTTGCTAAATGATAAATAAGGTGGAGGATAATTGGTTTGTAGATTGGTTCAATACTCCTTTTTATCACGATCTTTATCGACATCGAGATCATGCTGAAGCTATGAAGTGGATGCACAAAATATTGGAAATTGTGCCGCTTGAAAAAGACCTGCCGATTTTAGATGTTTGTTGTGGAAATGGCCGTCATGCCCTTTGTTTAGAAAAATTAGGGTATTCAATATTTGGTATTGACATTGGCGTTGATAATATCCAAAAGGCCCAATCAAACTCTCAATTTCCTGAACGCTGGAAAGCAGGGGATGCCCGTGATATGCAATGGCCAATGCCCTTTCAATTGGTAACCAATTTATTTACCTCTTTTGGATATTTCAATGAAACGAGCGAAAATAGAAAATTGTTTTTGACTTTGCTAGATCAAGTGGGTGAAGGTGGGTATATGATGCTTGATTTTTTGAATGCTCCTAAAGTCATTCAAAACTTGATTCCAAGCGAAATTGTTCAAGGCGAGTTAACCGAGTATTGCATTCAACGAAAAATTCATCAGCGCCAGATCATAAAATCCATTGACTTTGAATACAACAGCCAACTTTTTTCATTCCAAGAAAAAGTGTATTTGTTCGATAAAGACGATTTTCTCGAGTGGATACAGCCTACTTCATTCGATTTGATTCATCACTTGGGGGATTACAACGCAAACGAGTATCAAGTTGATTCACCACGAAGTATCTTTGTCTTCCAAAAAAAATAGGTCAATGGAGTTAATCATCACATGCGGGGTATTATTCGGTGTAGCCATCTTAGGGGGTAGTTTGATGTTTTTCGGCATCAAAATCACGCCTATCCGAATGAAATTACTTTTGTCTTACAGTGCTGCCTACCTTTTGTCATTGACTTTTCTTCATTTGCTTCCCGAAGCCATGGAGGATGGCGGAAGAAGTGTTGGAGTGATGATTCTGGTGGGGTTTTTATTGCAGATTGTGTTAGATTACTTTTCTCAAGGTGTTGAACATGGTCACGCCCATGCACATACCCATGGGTTGGATAAAAAATTCATTTGGATGGTGAGTATCTCTTTGTGGATTCATGCCTTCATCGAGGGAATGCCTTTTGGTGCGGGTGAAGAGGCGCATATTGGTCATGAACATCATCATCATGAGCACTCCCTTTTGTGGGGAATTACCTTGCACAAGTTCACAGAGTCCTTTGTATTTGCCGCACTTTTGATTCAGGTAGTTCAAGATAAATGGAAATCCATGATTTGGTTGACCTTATTTGCGTTAGTAGCGCCCGTAGGTGCTTTGGTTTTTCATTTTTCCGATGGTTTGTCCTTTCTGCAGCAAGAAAATTCGCTTTCCTTGGTCACTGCTTTGTTGATTGGTATTATTTTACATGTTTCCACCACCATATTGTTTGAGTCAGAAGAGGGACATCGCTTCAACAGGATGAAGTTTTTATTCATTATTTTAGGATTGCTATCAGCGAGTATTATCTGATTCATATCAGTCTTGTTCACATTCTTTTTTGATAAAAATTTCCTTTGTCCCTGTCATTCATGCTTATTTTCGTTCCCATAAAGTAGAGACAACAATGGAAAAGAAAGATTGGCCTGTTTGGGAAATTTTCATACGCTCAAAAGCGGGATTAGCACATAAACATGTAGGAAGTTTGCATGCTGCGGATGCGGAAATGGCGATTGAGAATGCACGCGATGTTTATACCCGAAGAATGGAGGGAGTGAGCATTTGGGTGGTACCGAGTATTTCCATTACTGCCTCATCACCCGGTGATAAAGAGGTATTGTTTGATCCTTCCAATGATAAGGTGTATCGCCATCCTACTTTTTACGAAATTCCGCCGGAGATCGGACATATGTAATGCGCATGAAGAACAGAGATTTGTATTTGATACTAGCGGACACTTCATTGATTTTAGGTCAGCGTTTATCCGAATGGTGTGGTCATGGACCAGCAATCGAAGAGGACATAACGTTGAGCAATGTCGCACTGGATTATATCGGTCAAGCCACCTCATTGTATAAAGAAATTTGTGCTCAAGAAAAGGATGGGAAAACAGAAGATGATTGGGCGTTTTTAAGAGATGCAAGCCAATACAAGAATTTGCTTTTGTCAGAGCTTCCAAACGGTGACTATGCTTATACCATAGCACGCCAATTTTTATTTTCGGCCTGGTATTACTTGTATTTAGAGCAGTTGATGGCATCTAAAGATGAATTTTTAGCAGGATTTGCTGCAAAATCGTTGAAGGAAGTGAAATACCATTTTCAACACAGCCGGGATTGGGTAATCAGAATGGGGGATGGCACAGAGGAGAGCGCCACTCGAATGCAAAATGCCTTGAATGAGATTTGGACTTTTACTGGAGAAATGTTTACTTCGACAAAGGCAGAATTGGCAGCGGCAGAGGAAGGCATTGGAGTAGATCATTTATCATTTCAAGATGCTTGGAATGAGTTGGTGGAAAATACACTCCAGCAGGCACAATTGATCAAACCAGAAAATGGATGGATGCAAAAGGGAGGCAAGGAAGGCAAGCATTCCGAACATTTTGGTTTCATTTTAGCAGAAATGCAGTATTTACAAAGGTCCTATCCTGGAGCTAAATGGTAGATTTGCAACATCAAATTTGGCAGATTCTACAATGCGTGGAAGATCCAGAGATTCCCTATTTGAATGTAGTGGAGATGGGTATCGTGAGAGAAGTTAAGGTGAATAACGGAATTGAAGTCGTTATCACACCTACTTACAGCGGATGTCCAGCGATGAAGACCATAGAAGAGGATATTCAAGAAGCGTTGGCCGAAAATGGTTTTCATGAAGCGATAGTGAAAACAGTATTGTCGCCCGCTTGGACCACAGATTGGATGACCGATGATGCCTTGAGCAAGTTGAGAATGAACGGCATAGCCCCTCCAGAAAGAGGCGCGAGTGACAAAGGATTGCTGATGGGAAAAATCAGAGAGATTGCTTGTCCCAGGTGTTTTTCAAAAGAAACTACCATGATTTCTCAATTCGGATCTACGGCCTGTAAAGCCCTCTACAAGTGCCAAGAGTGCTTGGAGCCTTTTGATCACTTCAAATGCATATAAATGTCATTTCCTTCCAATAAACTACCAGAAGTAGGCACCACCATATTCTCCATCATGTCCCAAATGGCAGTTGAACATGGAGCCATCAATTTAGGTCAAGGATTTCCTGGGTTTCCCGTAGATCCTCAATTGATTGACAAGGTGACGCAAGCCATGCGCGCCGGACACAATCAATATGCCCCCATGCCGGGTATTCCGCAGTTGCGCCATCAAATCGCCCAAAAGATGATGCGGTTTTGGAATGTCAATTTTGATCCGCAGACACAAATTACCATTACTGCAGGTGCTTCCCAAGCCATTTTTACAGCCATCGGTGCATTGATAGAGCCGGGTGATGAGGTGATTTTATTTGCACCTGCCTATGATTGCTATGCGCCAGCCATTACCTTAAACGGTGGAAAAATTCAATGGATTGAATTGGATTATCCCGATTTTTCTATTCCTTGGCAAAAGGTATATGCAGCGGTGAATGATCGAACAAAATTGATCATGATGAACAATCCCCACAATCCAACAGGGGGAGTATGGAAGCGAGATGATACCGATCAGATGGCTAAATTGGTCAAGGATACAGGCATTTATTTGATCAGCGACGAAGTGTATGAGCATATAGTCTTTGATGGCGAAAAGCATATTTCCATGTGTCTTTATCCAGAAATTCAGTCACAAACCATGCTGACCTATTCATTTGGAAAGACATTTCATGCAACTGGTTGGAAATTGGGATATGCAATAGGACCTGAGGATTGGATGAGGGAGTTTCGCAAACAACACCAGTTCAACGTATTTACTTGTAATGCCCCGTTTCAATACGCTATAGCAGAATACATGGAAGACATGGAGAGGTATGATTTGATTGCGCCCATGTATCAAAAGAAGCGAGATTTGCTCAATGCATTTATTCCTAAAGATTCGTTTGAATGTATATCGA
>CANHWU010000140.1 GCA_947464415.1 Flavobacteriales bacterium | reverse complement strand
TAAAGGAGTTGTTTCGAATTTATGTGGATTATAAAATCATCGATTTGACCAATGAAGAATTTGACGACTTTATTACCTATCTCAATGTTTCGGATGAATTTCTCATTCAAAGTTCTCAATACGAATTTTTGGTCTTTGTGAAAGACCGCTTCCTTGATTATCAAGTAGCACGCAGAAACTCCAGAAAACTGAATACAGACGACTTTAATTACGACAAAGATTGATCAGAGTTGTAAGTACTTCAAAAACTCACTCTTAGCGTTTTCGTGTTGAAAAGCCCCAAAATAAGCGCTAGTGACAGTGGAAGAGTTGATATCTTGCACCCCTCTGCTGCTCACACAGAGGTGAGTGGCATCAATCAGCACAGCTACATCTTCCGTTTCCAGCACATTCTTCAATTCCTCTGCAATTTGAATCGTTAATCGCTCTTGTACTTGAGGACGTCTTGAAAAATATTGTACAATGCGGTTTAATTTTGAAAGTCCAATTACTTTTCCTGCGGAGATGTAGGCTACATGCGCCTTTCCAATGATGGGTACAAAGTGGTGCTCGCAGTTGGAGTAGAAGGTGATATTTTTTTCCACAAGCATCTCATTGTATGAATACTTATTGTCAAAAAGTTTAATGGCAGGCTTATTGTCTGGATGCAATCCAGAGAATATCTCTTTCACGTACATTTTGGCCACACGGTGGGGAGTTCCAGAGAGACTGTCGTCATTGCGGTCCAAGCCTAGAATATCCATGATGGCGGCAAAATGCTTTTCGATTTTTAAGATCTTGGTATTGTCGTCCATGTCAAATGCATCGGGTAACAAAGGGGTATCAATAGAGGTCATGACATGTTGGTTGCCCATTTCCTCGATTTCAATCAAAAGTTCTCTTTCCATACTCCTTAAACAAGGTGTATGCAGAAAAGTTCAAGAAATTTGATTATCATTGCCTTTCATAAATTTAAAGTATAGACTATGTCAATTTGGAGAAAGAAGCCAGTAGAGGCTTATCACGCAGATGCCAACAAAAGTGAGTTGAATCGTGTATTGACACGATGGGGATTGACCTCATTGGGAATTGGGGCGATCATTGGGGGAGGTATCTTTACCCTTACGGGAATAGCAGCTCATGATCATGCAGGTCCAGCTTTGGCCTTGTCATTCATCATCGCAGGGATTGGATGTCTTTTTGCCTCTTTGTGTTATGCGGAATTTGCATCGGTGTTACCGGTAGAGGGATCAGCTTATGCTTACGCGTATGGTACCATCGGCGAATTGTTCGCATGGTTTATCGGTTGGAATTTGATTTTAGAATACATGATGGGAGCTACTACTGTGGCGGTGGCATGGAGCGGATATTTCAATAAATTGTTGCATTTGTTCAATATCCATATTCCAGATTATTTGACTAACGACCCCGTATCTCATGGAGGTCCTTCTTTTAATTTACTGGCTTTCATTATCACTTGGGTGATAACGGCCATTTTGGTGAAAGGCATTAAAGAAGCTGCCAAAACCAATAATATCATCGTTGTTTTAAAAGTAGCGGTTGTTTTGTTTGTCATTTTTGCGGGAGCGTTCTTTGTGGATCCCGCCAATTGGACACCTTTTATTCCTGCTGAAACTCCAATCCTTGACGCTCTTGGAAATCCAACGGGAGAGGTGAATTTTGGATTCGGAGGAGTGTTGACCGCCGCTACCATTGTATTCTTTGCCTATATCGGTTTTGATGCGGTATCTACGCAAGCAGGGGAGGCCATCAATCCGAAGAAAGATGTTCCTTTTGCGATCATCGCTTCCTTGGTGATCTGTACCTTGCTTTACATTGCTGTGTCTCTCGTTCTTACTGGAATGGTGCCTTACACTGATTTAGATTTGAAAGCACCTGTTGCCTCTGCTTTTGAAGGTGCGGGCATTACTTGGGCGGTGTATTTGATTACGATTGCGGCTACTGCTGGATTGATGTCAGTAATGCTGGTCATGATGTTAGGACAAACCCGAATCTTCTTGGGCATGTCCAAAGACGGGTTATTGCCTCACAATATTTTTGGGAAATTGCACCCTACTTTCAAGACTCCTTATCGCTCTACCATTTTGGTGGGCTTTATTATCTCATTGGTTTCAGCATTAACTCCAATCAATACAGTGTCTGAGATGTGCTCCATGGGAACACTTTTAGCTTTTGCGATGGTATGTGTGGCCGTTTTGATTTTGCGTGTAAAACAGCCCAATTTGGACCGTCCGTACAAAACGCCATTTTTGTATTTCGTGGCTCCTGCTGGCGCATTGTTCAATGTCTTTTTAATGTCCTATGTGCGAGCCCATACATGGTATGCGTTTTTGATTTGGGGTGCGGTAGGTATTTTGGTGTATTTCCTCTATAGCAGAAGAAATTCTCATCTGCATCCGAAATCTTGATTGAATGAAAATAAAAACTGAAAAAGCCGAGGATTCGGCTTTTTTTATTCTTATTCTTTAGAATTCATCACTCTCTCCTGATGGCGAATACTCTCAGCATGAATCGCCTCTAAATAGGTTTTCAGAAAGCGCAAGGTCAGTCCTGATTGTTCCCCCAAATCTTGACGACTTTCCAAAATCTCTTTCCAACGGGGTAAGGAGAAGATGGTTATCCCTTTTTCTTTTTTGAAAGCACCAATTTCTTCTGCAATCTTCATTCTCTCTCCTAATAGTTGAATGATCTCTTGATCAATTTCATCAATGCTTTTTCTCCATTGATTGAGCTCAACGCAATTTTCTGTTTCGCTATCGGATTCGATTCTAAGGGTGATGGAGGCAATGAGTGCTTGGAGTGCTTCGGGTGTGATCTGCTGCTGTGCATCGCTCAGGGCTTCATCTGGCGCAAAGTGGGATTCAATCATCCAACCGTTCATTCCCAAATCCATGGCTTTCTGGGCCACTGGTTGTAGCAGTTCTCGCTTTCCTGCAATATGACTAGGGTCGCAAATAATGGGAATTTCAGGGATGGTTGTTTTCAGAGCAATGGGAATTTCCCACAAGGGTTGGTTGCGATATAAGGTGGGTGCTCCTGTGGAAAAACCTCGATGTATAGCCACTATTTCTCCAATGCCTGCGTTTTGAATGCGCTCGATGGCGCCGATCCAAAGGGCAAGATCGGCATGAATGGGATTTTTGATGAAAATCGGAATGTTGGTACCTTTCAGCGCATCTGCAATTTCTTGAACACTGAAGGGGTTGGCCACCGTGCGAGCCCCAATCCACAATGCATCGAAATTATTTTTCAAACAAATTTCTACATGCTGCGCACGCGCCACTTCGGTGATGATGGGAAGTTGAAACTCCTCTCTAATCTCGGTCATCCAGGCCACACCGGCTTCTCCCATTCCCTCAAAGCTATTGGGGCGGGTACGTGGTTTCCATAATCCACCCCGAAGGGCATGAATCCCAGGTATTTTGGCAATTCCCTCTGCTGTTTGGCGCAACTGCTGCCGACTTTCCACTCCGCAGGGTCCTGCGATGAGCATAGGTTGCTGGCCGGAAAGTATAGTGGACAAAGAGAAAAGAGTCATGCAGCAAAGGTAATCTTTGCGAATGATGCACAAATGCAATTTCCCTTTTGATTTTGGTTACTTTTGAAAAAAAAACCATGCAAGTATGTGTCTATTGCGCTTCAAGTGCGAGAATCCATGAGGAATATTTTCGAGCCACAGAAAAGTTGGCCATTGAATTGGTCAAAGCCAAGGTGGAGGTGGTGTATGGCGGCGGGGGTACCGGCTTGATGGGTCAATTGGCGGATACCATGCTGCAGGAGGGAGGAAGTATCCGAGGAATCATGCCTCAATTTATGAATGAGGTAGAATGGGGACACAGGGGAGTCACTGATTTTATTTACACTCAAACGATGCATGAGCGCAAATCGAAATTTTTAGAAGGAACTGACGCCATCATCTCATTGCCGGGGGGAACCGGAACCCTCGAGGAGTTGATGGAGGCCATCACATTAAAGAAATTGGGTCAAATTACCAAACCCATCGTTTTACTCAACACCAGAGGTTTTTACAATGGATTGTTGTCTTTTTTAGATCATTGTGTGCAAGAGGATTTTATGGGAAATGGTAACGAGGATATTTGGAGGGTGGTCAATGAACCCCATGAGGTGATTCCCGCTATTCTCAGCGCTACGCACACACCAGTAGATTTGAAAAACGTCGGTTATTTGACTAAATAAAAAAGTGAGCTCATGCTCACTTTGTGCCCAGGACAGGACTCGAACCTGCACAGATCGCTCCATACGCACCTCAAGCGCACGTGTATACCAATTTCACCACCTGGGCAATGCTGTGCAAAAGTAGAAAAGTTTTCTTTTAATTCCCACTATCTTTCCAAAATGAAAGTGATTTGGACGATAGGAGCTTTTCTCTTAGCAGGCGCTGTCTTTTCTCAAGTGCTCCCTTATAAAAATCCGCAATTGTCTGCTGAAGAGAGGGCCAAAGACCTGGTTTCGAGAATGTCATGGGAAGAAAAGTTTTATCAGCTTTTCATGATTGCTCATGACGAGGCTTTTCAAGCCAAGGATTATCAAAATGGGATTTTTGGTATTGAAATCAGTATCCAAGGAATGGACGATCAGCCGGGTCAACAAATGTTGAATTATAATGCAACTTGGACAGCGCGTAGGCAAATTGAGGAGATCAACAAGATCCAAGATTTTTTGGTGAACCACACTCGCCTAGGAATTCCTGCTATTTTTTTTGGTGAAGCTTTGCATGGGGTAGTAGGAAAAGGTGGGGTGGCGTATCCTCAATCCATCGCCTTGGCGGCCTCCTTTGATGCGAAATTGATGAGTGAAGTGGCCAATGCCATTGCCACTGAATCTCAACAAAGAGGTTGGCGGCAAGTATTATCTCCGGTGGTGAATATCGCAACTGATGTGCGCTGGGGAAGAGTGGAGGAAACCTATGGGGAAGATCCTTTTCTTTCTTCGATCATGGGGGCGGCTTTTGTCAAGCCGTTTGAGCAAAAGGGCATAGTTACTACACCCAAGCATTTTGTGGCCAATGTGGGCAGTGGAGGGAGAGACAGCTATCCTATTCATTCGGATAAATTGGAGTTGGAAAAGATTCATTTCCCACCTTTCAGGGCTTGTTTCGATGCGGGATCAAGAAGTGTGATGACAAGTTATAACTCACTAAACGGTGCTCCCAATAGCATGAATCATCAGTTGTTGAAGGTTGTATTAAAAGACCAATGGCAGTTTGATGGTTTTGTGATTTCAGATGCCGGGGCGGTAGGAGGTGCTAATGTATTGCACAATACTTCTCCTGATTATCCCACTTCGGGTAAATTATCCATTGAGAACGGTATGGATGTTATTTTTCAAACGTCCATTCATCACGATGTATTGTTCAAGCCGCTGTTTGAACAGGGAAAGGTGAGGCCCTCTGCCATTGATTCAGCAGTGTCGAGAGTGCTCAAGGTGAAGTTTGAGCTGGGTTTGTTTGAACAGCCGTTTGCACAATACTTTGAGGTGAATCAAGATTCTATGATTCAAATCGCTCTGCACGCAGCGGAGCAATCCATGGTGCTTTTAAAAAATGAAGGGGATGTTTGCCCTATCAATTTCAATAAAAAGAAAATTTTAGTAGTAGGAGAGGAGGCCAAGAAGGGAAGATTAGGGGGATACAGTGGAACAGGCGTAAAAGTGATCAATTATTGGGAAGGGTTGAAAAGTCAAATGGGCGACCAAGCAGATTTGAAGTATCATCCTGGATGGAGTGCCGAATCCAACTTCACTCCATTTGAACAAGATTGGAATGTGCAATGGTGGAGTAATACCCAATTCGAAGGGAAATGTCAGATCCAAGAAAATAGAAAAACCATCGATTTCCACTACACCTTTATGGATCCTTTTCCCAATGTTAGCCGTGATTATTTTTCTTTGATCGCAACGGCTTCATGGACTCCCGAAAAAACGCAACAGTTGATTTTGCAAATCGAGGGAAATGATGGATATCGATTTTGGCAGGATGGGCAATTGTTAGTGGATCATTTTGATAAAACCAGTT
>CANHWU010000139.1 GCA_947464415.1 Flavobacteriales bacterium | reverse complement strand
TCATACGGGTTTTACAGGAACCATGTGTTGGGCGGATCCAGAGAATGAAATTGTCTTCGTTTTTCTGAGCAATCGAATTCATCCGAATGCGGATAATAAGAAATTATTGAATTTGAATATTCGCACACAGATGCATTCTGTGATCTATCGTCAATTGTTGACTGAGCATTCATCGAAGTGATTAACTTTGCATCTACATGACGGGAAAATTGTTGCGTATAGGTATGGTGGGTTATCCCACCTTTGGTGGGAGTGGAGTAGTGGCAACAGAGCTAGGTATGGCGTTGGCCGAACTAGGCCATTCCGTACATTTTATTACCTATAGTCAACCTGTACGGTTGAATAAAGTGAGTAAGAACATTCGATTTCATGAAGTGAATGTCAGTGATTATCCCTTATTCGTTTACCCTCCTTATGAATTGGTTTTGGCCAGCAAAATGGTGGATGTTGTGAGGTATGAGCAATTGGATATTTTGCATGTGCACTATGCTATTCCTCACGCTTCGGCTGCTTATATGGCCAAGAAGATTTTACAAGATGAAGGAATCAATATTCCTGTTGTCACTACTTTGCATGGAACGGACATAACTCTTTTAGGAAAGGATGATTCTTTTAAACCTGTTATCACTTTTGCCATTAATCATTCCAACCGGGTTACGGCTGTATCTCAAAGTTTAAAAGAGGATACTGAACGTTTTTTTGATACAAAAATCCCTATTGAAGTAATTCCCAACTTCATTCAATTCCGTGATCAATGTGATATTTGGAGAAAGCAGTGTCGAAATGAATTGGTGGTAGGGGATGAAAAATTGATTGTACATACTTCAAATTTTAGGCCTGTCAAGCGAATATTGGATGTAATGGAGATTTTTAGGCTCATACGGGAACAGGTGAATTGCAAATTAGTGATGGTAGGTGATGGTCCTGATCGATATCGTGCAGAACAATTTGCTCGTGAAAATGGTCTGTCTGAATCTGTTTATTTTGTTGGAAATGTCAAAGAACCAGAGGAGATTTTAGCGGGTGCTGATTTGTTTTTGCTACCGTCAGAGTCAGAGAGTTTTGGACTAGCTGCATTGGAAGCTATGGCATTGGGGGTGCCGGTGGTTTCTTCTAATACAGGAGGACTCCCCGAAGTGAACAAGGAAGGGATTTCAGGAGGTCTTTGTGAGGTTGGGGATGTCAGGGGCATGGCAGACAAGTCGATTCATATTCTTCGTCATTTTGCTCAATTTTCGCAGGGAGCTAGAGAGACGGCGAGCCGGTTTGATCTCCCAATTGTACTTAATCAATATTTAAATTTGTATTATCAAAGTATATAGAATTTATGCCTATCCAAGAAAAGCAAATTTCAGATCGAATAAAGGTCATTAAAGATGGCAATGTCTCCATTCAAGTAGAAATTTCGCAAAGAATCCCCAGATGGCAGGAGTCTTTACTTTTAGCATGGTTGGGCGGTTGGACTTATTGCGGGGGTGTATTTATTTACTATGCCGTCGTCTCTCAGGCCACCTCGGATAAAATATTTTTCATTATTTCCAGCTCCGCTTTCTTATACTTTTTTGTCCGTATTGTAAAGGTGTTTTTATGGAGAGTGATGGGGAAAGAGAAGTTGATTATTTCCTCTAATCAATTGACCATTCAAAATGCATTTGGTAGTTGGGGGAGAAAAGAAGTTTTAAAGCTATCGGTCATGCAAAAGATGGGCTTGATAAAATCCGACTCGGCTAATTTTTTCGCTTTCTTGGAAGATAGGTTTTGGGTGATGGGGGGGGAGAGAATTGGGTTTGTTCACGGATCCACACAATATCGAATTGGTAAACAATTAAATGTAAGAGAATCGGAATTGTTGCTTCAGGTGTTAGATAGTGCTATTCGCGCTTTTAGAAAGCAATAGCTCAAGGGCTTTTACCGCCAGAGAATACCCTTCCATTCCCAGTCCCGCAATGACTCCGTTACAGGCTTGAGCGGTTAGGCTGTGATGCCGAAAATGCTCTCGCTGATGAATATTACTGATATGAACCTCTATTTTGGGATATTTCATGGCCATGAGCGCGTCATGAATGGCTACACTGGTATGTGAATACCCCCCCGGATTGATGATCAACGGACTGGAGTTGCGGATACAATCATGAATCACTTCGATGATTTCCCCTTCAATATTACTTTGGAAGAAGGAGAACGAAACTTTTGGATTTTGAGAGACGAGATATTCTTCCAGGTCCATCAAACTTTTGTCTCCATAAATTGCTTTTTCTCTGGAGCCCAGTAAATTCAAATTAGGTCCGTTGATGATTTGAATTTTCATTCTTGAACCATCAGTTTTGTGGTTTCATTTTTCCAAGTTTGTTCAGTGATACTGACTCCATTTTTGAAAAAATAAGCTCCCGTGGTGGACACAATTTTCTTGTAAATATAAGTTTTGCCCCCTACGGTCATGGTTCTTTCTAATACCTTTTTATTCCCCATGTCATAAGATCGTTCTGTTATTGACGATTCATCAGACAGCACAGCTTGCTCGATTTGAGCTCTGGTCTGCTGCTTGGGTTGTTGCACTCCCGCAAATAGCTCTTCTCTTTTCTGATAGGACTTTTCTGCTGCGGTTATCTTTTTTTCACTTAAGGTAATTTGGGTTTGATATTTACTATCGTTTAAATCAGAGAGATTATTATTTCTGTTTTCTGATCGATCTTCACTGAAGGCGTACAAAGATTCTTTTTGGCTTTGTACATCAGCGGCTTTCACTTCTGATCTGGAATCAGCGGCTTCTTTTAAATATTCATCATTTTCGTTGTAATGAGCTATTTGCTCTTGATAATTTTTGGCATTTCTTTTTTGAATCTCATTGCCAAAGCTCACGCCGTTTGCGGCTTGCTCTTTTTGCATTTCAAAAGTTCTTTCATTTCCTTCACGACGGGCATTAGAGCGGGTTTTGGAGGTTTCTTCAGCTTCCTTAAAGTCCTCTTTTGATTTATCGAGTTGATTCCTTAGAATTTTTCTTTGCTCATCATTGACCGTCAAAGAAGCTTGTGCCTTTTTAATATCAGCGACATCCTCTAAACGCTCTGCTCTATCTTTGCTTGCGCCAATAATCATATCTCTCTGAGCATTCTCAATTTCAGAAATTTCTGCATCAGTATCGGCAATCCTTCTTTCATGCCAAGACATACCTTCTGAATGAATCGTAGCTAATTTTTCTACTTGACCATTGAGTTCGTCAATGTCTTGTTGTTTGCGATCATTATTCTTATTGGTGTAGAATTGATCATAATCATCAAAAGTATTTTTGGTTTGCGCTATGGAATCAGCTTTGAATTGAGCTCGCTGTCTTCTGGCTTCTCGATAAAATGCGTCCAATGCGTCTTCTGCAGAGGATCCATTTTTGTTGTTGTTGGATCTTGGAGTACCGGTATTGGCCAACGCTTCATTCAATTTCCTCTTTCTTTCCGCCTCTTCCTCTTCTCTTCTTCTTTTATCCGCAAGGGCTTTTTCTTCTTGATCGAGCTGAGCTTTTTTCCATTCTGCTTCTTTTCTCAAACGCTCTTCCTCTGCTTGTTGTTTGGCCAATTCTTCGGCATTCATTTTTTCCTTTAATGTATTCAATGTGGCATCGATCTCAGCGATTTTTGCCTTAGGAAGGGCTTCAGCGGGCAGTATATCTTGTGCTTGACCAAACATAGATTTAGCTTGATTCAGTTTGTTGATGTCTTTGTTTTTGGAATCTGACAATACTTTATCTGCTTCTTTGATAATTCTGTCATATTCTTTACGCTTAGCGGCATTGGCTACTTCTTGCTCCTCCAAATTTTTCTTAGCCGCTAGAGCGTCTTCTTGCTCTTTCATCAATCTTTTGATTTCCTCAATTTTAGTTTTAGGCAACTCTTCTTCTGGTTTTAGAGTGCCCGCTTCCTCAAAATTATTCAAGGCCATTGAGTAATTCTTTTGATCGATATTTTTTTGACCGGCGGTAACCAACTCCTGATATTTTTTATTTTTCTTTTCAATATCAGCGGCATTCATTTTGGCCTTCTCCATCAACTCACGGGCTTTGGCAATTTGCTCTTTGGGATAATTTTCTTTAGAGAGAATGTTGGAGGCCTCTTTGTACTTAGCGATGCAGGCTTCATATTTTTCAGCACTCATCAATCTGTCTCCCTCTCGAATCAAACTGTCATATTGACTAAATTGGGCATTTTCTTTCTTACGCCTTTCCAACTCCGCCAATTTTTCTGTAGGAACTTTTTCCTTGGGTCGCATTTTTTTTGCTTCGTTGAACTTAGCTTGAGCCACTTCCCACCTTCGATTGTTCATCGCCTCATCTCCTTCCACTAAGAGCAGTGCATATTGAGCTTCTTCTTTTTTAGCGGCATCATCCCCTGATTTTAGTGCTTGCACCTTGGCAATTTTCTCTTTCGGTAATGGATCGTTGGGAAACATTTGCTGTGCCTGCTCATACTTGGCAATGGCCTCATCGTAGCTCTTCTTGATCACTTTCTCGTCTCCCTGCTGAATGATTTTATCAAATTCCTTTCTCTTTTGAGCATCGGCTTTGTTCATGTCGGCAATACGCTTGAACTCAGCGTCAATTTTCTCTTTTTGTTTGATAATGTAGGCTTCATCCCAAGCGATATTATCCGTTTCGCTCATGTAAATGGCCTTGGCAGCAGGTTCTTTCAGAATGTCAAGATTGAAATTAGGGGGTGTTTTGAACAAATTCACCTGCATATCAAACTCGTATCCTCCGGGTTGTTCTTCTTTAGGAACATTTCTGGTTTCTAAACGGGCAATTTTGGAGGCATAAGCATCCATACTGAACTTGATGTCATAAGTATTTCCCAGTTGAAGCTCAACTTTGAACTTTCCGTTGTCTCCAGCCGTAATGGTTTGGAATTGACCGCCATTTTTGTATATGATGATATTGGCTTTGGCGAGTTTATCGCCTGAATCTTCATCCCGCAAGGTTCCATTGATTTTGATGATGTTATTTTGACTCCAACCTGATCCGTAGGAGATACAAAAAAACATGGCCAAAATAAATTTTAAGTGCTGGTTCATAGCATCAAATTTTTGTACTTACCTGTAACTTCGCATGATTCTAACGTAAATATATGAATTTTAGTTACTGGGAAGTGGATTTTCGGTTAAAAAATGTTGATTTTTTGATCATAGGGGGTGGAATTGTAGGGTTGAGCAGTGCATTCCACATTAAGAAACGGTTTCCAGATGCGAAAGTAATCCTGCTGGAGCGTGACTTCATTTCAGCGGGAGCTTCCAGTAGAAATGCGGGCTTCGCTTGTTTTGGTAGTCCATCCGAAATTATAGAAGATGCGATGCAATGGGGATGGGATGCGGCTTTGGAGACAGTTCAATTCAGAATGCAAGGACTGGCATTGTTGAAAGAGTATATTCCATTCAGTCAAATGGACGGGGAGCAAAATGATGGTTTTGAAATTTTCCAAAGTCAAGATGCTCAAGTATTGGAGGCGGTTATGGACCATTGGTCCACCTTGAGTGAAAATTGTTTACAGTTTTTGGGACATTTTCCATTTTCATTTGATCGTGATCATTGGAGATTTAAAGACATTCAGCAAGTGATCAGAATCAAAGGAGAGGGAGTGCTTCACCCTGCAAAGATGTTAGGAGCTTGGCAAGAACGATGTCGGAGCATTGGGGTTGAAGTATTGTATGGCTTGAATGTAGATGGGGTCAATTTACACGACGGCTCTGTGCATTTACGAGACCATATAGTTTCTCCTCAGCACTTGATTGTTTGTACCAATGGCCTGACATCTTCATTGCTGCAGGGATTAGATGTGATCCCAGCTCGAAATCAGGTGCTGGTGACGAATGAAATCTTAGATCATCCATGGGGAAGCTCTTTTCATCAAAGGAAGGGATATATCTACTTCAGAAGTATTGGTAAACAAGTGCTCATAGGAGGGGCTCGGGATGTATTTAAATCGCAAGAATTTACTGATTCCCTCGATGTAAATGAACAAATCATTGATCACTTGCAAGAACATTTAGCTGGAATATTA
>CANHWU010000138.1 GCA_947464415.1 Flavobacteriales bacterium | reverse complement strand
GAACACCAAATCAAGATTCGAGTGAGATATGCGGAGACGGATCAGATGCAATTTGTATATTATGGTAATTACGCGGCTTATTTTGAGGTAGCTCGTGTTGAGCTTCTGCGAAAAATGGGATTGAGCTACAAGCAAATTGAAGAAATGGGAATTTGGATGCCGGTGATGGAATACCAGGTCCAATACAAAAATCCTGCACGTTATGATGATGAATTGACGATTCAGGTGAAGGTAAAAGAAATGCCTTCCTCAAGAATGATCTTTGAATATGTGACACTTTGCGGCGAACTTTTGATCAATACAGCGCAAACTACGCTGGTGTTTGTGGATAAGGTGAGTCAAAGACCAGTGCGATGTCCAAAAGCCTTGAAGGAGGTAATAGAAAAAAATTGGAGACCTTCTCCATTAAGGTAAGGCGAGATATTGACCTTCACCGGAAAGGTTTAGATCTACCTGGTTGGTGGGTGTTGCAAAAAATACATTGCCCAGATTGGTAATTTCTATGTAGGCATAATCTGTGGAGCGGACAAACATATCCTGAATAGCACTTTGGTTACAGAATAATTGGCGGGTAAATAAATTTCTTGCATCCAATATACCCACCGATCCTGAATAAAGTTTGGTTACACTGCTTTGGCCTTTAAGGCATACATCTCCATGTCCTGTGGGTATTTCTACCCAAACACTATCACAATGTAAAAGTAGCGTCGTATTGGAAGAGGCTTGGCTTTGATGAAAATATAAATAAGGTTGTTTCAAAGTATCCGCACAGTCTATTTGCAGCGTTGATTCATTGGTGATTTTAGAAAAATAAGGGGCATATATATGAACACTGATATTGCGGTTGTAAGATCTCACTATATTACAGGTATTCTGGTTAGATACCGTTAGCGTTTGGTCCTCCAAATGAAAGTCAATTTCATTCAAGAGATTTTCAGGCCCTTCAATAGCACAATGAAAAACACTGTCTTGATGAAGGATGTAATGAAGGTGATCTTGCAAAACGATTTCTTCAAATGCGGGAATGGACATTTCTATTGTGCCATGGTTTCCTCCTGCTTGAAAGCAATCCGGTATTTGGGAAGGTTGGCAAGCCATTTCCAAAAGCATGAGCGATACACTGCCGAGGATTATCTTCTGTATAGGTCCCATCCAATTCCTATTTCTGCGTGATCTGCTTTGGCAAAATGAGTAAATAATGCGGCATAAATAAATGCGTTTTTCATACCGTAATTATAGAGATCAAAATTTCTTCTGATGGACAATCGGTGGTATAACTTTCCATTGTCTTTCCATGGTGAATACAGGTAATAGCCTTGATGAATCGTAAACCAAGTTTTACCAAAAACAGTTTGGTATCCGATGTTCATTCCCCACTGCATACATTGTTGAGCTGTGGCTTCAATTCCCTTGTACTCTGCCCATAGCTTTTTCAATGCGGGTTGGTAGAGGTAGTCCAAGCCAACCACCCATCTATGTCGCTCATTGATGCGCTTGGCGTAAGTCAATTGAGCATTCCAAACGCCGTATTTTTTACCTAGGGGTTGAAAGGTTTCTTTGATTCCTGAGGATCCTATATAACTCAGTATTTGCGACGATTGATAGGCAGGTAAAATGTCGATGTAGGAGTAGTTGCCAACGGGAAGACTCATTCTGGGCTGAAGGGCCAAGGTGAGTTGCACATTGTTGGTCCCTAAGTTGGGAAGTTGATAGGCTCCATTGGAGAGGTGGGTAATACGCAGTCCGCTCATTACATTGAATTTTTGCAAATGCAATAGCTCATATTGTAGGTGCAAAATCATTTCGGCATTGAAATGGGTGGAAAGTATAGGGGCTTGGTGGTTGGCTTTCAGATCCCATATACGAGTGGAGTATCCGATGCCCAGGCCATTTCCCCACCACCAATTTTTAATATGTTGGGGAAGTATTCGGCGATAGATGATATAGGCAAGACCGAATTGATAACCCAATTGTTGTGGGTTACCTGTTGTGCTAAAATACAAATCCCAACCATCGATTGGTTGGTAGTGATCCATTCTCCAAAAGGTGTGCGGTGGTCGGTGCAAAATCTGCACGGCACATCCCACACTGTGACCTTTGATAACATTTTGCATAGAGGAACGGTGGGGAACAATACTCCCAACAAGGATGCCAGGACTGAGATGATATTTTCCCGTTGTATCTCCAATGGCCAATGGCTTTTGGGTTTGCAGGGTTTCACCAAGAAGCAAGAAAATGGCCCCGAATATTAGGAATGCAATACGCTTCTCCATTGGTGTATTTGATGTTCAATAGAAAATTGATTCTCGTAAGCACTTCGAGCGGCGATGCTTTTTTGTTGTCTCCAGTCCGCATTTTGAATGGCGTTTTCCCACAGCTCTGAAAGCTCTTGCGCGTTTTCCGGTGCAAAAGTATCGCCGCATTGATTTTCCTCAATCAACATTCGAGTGCCACCGGTGTTGGCCCCGAGAATAGGTAGCCCAGCTCGCATCGCTTCAATCGTGACCATGCCGAAGGTTTCTTTTAAACTGGGAATGATGAACAAATGGGCATCGGCATAAAAATCAGTCAGCTGATACTGAAATTTTTTAAAATGAATGACATTTTGTAAATCCCAATGGCGCACTTTTTTTTTGATGTCCTTTTCATATGCTTCACTTTCTCCTGCGGTGGATTCTCCAATAAAGGTCAATTCTAATTGAGGATATCGATGATGTAGCATGTGAAAAGCATTGACCACTATATGCTGATTTTTTTGCGGATCCCATCTGCCGATTACCAAGGTCTTGAAAGTTCCGCCTTTATACGGTTTACTTTGCGGACCATCCACTAATGCGAGCGGTATCACTTGGATGCGCTTTTCAGGAAAGTGGGTGAAGGTTTTTACTTGATGGGCCAACTCCTCGGAAAGACAAATCCACTGATTGATTTTTTTAAATCGCCACGAGTGGATAGGATCTTTTTTGGGATGGGCCATTTGCATGCCTTGATGATAGAGTAATTTCATTTTACCACCACTCCACCATTTGGCCCAAGCCATCATATCTAAATCTCTTGGATCTCGAAACCACCACCAATCAATGTTCAACGACTGATGAAAATGGGCTATTTTTTTTGCGCATTTCCAATCCCAATATCGTTTGTTCCGTTTGATGAATTGATATGCTATTTTTGATTCCTTGCATGCTTGTTCGAGGGGAGAATTTTCAATGCAGAAAAATAGTACGTCGAATCCTGCATCTCTCATATATTGAGCATATCGAATACTATTGAGTTCCAAGCCACCTTTGCTCAACGATGAGCTGTAAAATGCAATTTTCATTCTGATAATGTTCAATCAAAAATATCATGCATCATGAGCGCCTCAGACAACTCGCCAGCAGCTTTGAGATCTCCATTTTTTTTGGCCAATCGTTTTCCCTCCAAGAAGGTATCCACCGCCTTTTCTTGTTCTCCTATAATTTCGTAGGCCTTACCAAGCTGATAAAAGGTGGGTAAATAATCAGGATGCTTTTGTACAAGGTTTTCGAAAATTTCAATAGTGGCGGGGTAATTTTCTTCTTTTTGATGTTCAAGCGCCAAGGCGTACCATAAAAAGGGATCGTTGGGCTGGGATTGAAGCATATTCTCAATCCACTTTTTTCTATTTTCCATTTTTATCTTCCACAGAAACGGTTAAACCAAGCGTCGATAGAATATGGTGGAAATGTAGCACTTTTTCTAGATTGTCATTTTTTACAACACATTTACCCTTGTAATGAACAATAAAGGCACATTGCTCTGCTTGTATTGGCTCAAAGTCCAAAACGGTCACCAAAGATTGAATCACATGTTCAAAGGTGTTGAAATCATTGTGTAAAATCAAAGATGCCGTATGGTCATCAACGGTATCAGTACAAGGGGAAATTTGGGACTGGTGCTGCGTCATAGTATCATCTGCTGAGCGAAGATAAATAGAAAAAATAAATTTCCCATTGGATATTATGACTTCTATTATTTTTGTTGGATATGAAACTACAACTTTTTTGTGTATTAAGTGGGTTAATCATTCCATCCTTGACGATGAATGGACAAGTACAGAAATCTTATTGGGAGGATAAGTTTAAGCAATTGGGTCCGGAGTTGGCTACGCCCAATGAACAAAGGACGGCAAGTGGAGCACCGGGAGTTCGATATTGGCAACAACAAGTGGACTATAAAATGAATATCCGGATTGAAGATGCCACCCAAAAATTATATGGCGAAGAGTGGATTACCTATCACAATCTATCTCCTGATGGATTGACTTATTTGTGGGTGCAATTGGATCAAAATAATATGTCAATGGAAAGTGATGCTCAAAAGATTGAGCAGAACAGGATCAATGATAAGATGAGCGCCAACGACATCAAGGATTTGCAGCCATGGTACGATGGTGGTTTTAAAGTGATAGAGGTGAAGGATAAGGCGGGGAAGGATTTGCGAACTACTATTAACCAAACGATGATGCGCATTGATTTGCCTTTTACGCTCAAACCCGGTGAGTTGTTTTCCTTTAAAATAAAATGGTGGTACAATATCAATGACCGTATTCGCCTTGGTGGGAGAAGCGGTTATGAGTATTTTGAACAAGACAAAAATTACCTCTATACCATGGCTCAATTTTACCCCAGAATGGCGGCTTATATGGATTATTGCGGTTGGCAAAACAAGCAATTTTTGGGTGCGGGTGAGTTTACCTTGGATTTTGGAAATTATGAGGTGAACATTACCGTTCCAGAGGATCACGTTGTTGCCGCAACCGGAGAATTGCAAAATGCCAAGAATGTATTGACGCAAGAGCAGATGAATCGTTTCGAGAAGGCAAAGAAATCATACGATGCTCCCGTACTGATCATTACCCAGGAAGAAGCGGAGGCCAATGAGAAGACACCGGCAAGTCAAGAAAAGACTTGGACTTTCAAAGCCAATAATGTGCGAGACTTTGCATTTGCCTCATCACGCAAATTCATTTGGGATGCGATGGCGGTTAAGCTAGAGCATCATTCTCCTTTGGCCATGAGCTTTTATCCCAAGGAGGGCAATCCTTTGTGGGAGCAGTATAGCACAAGGGCTGTGGCGCATACTCTCAAAGTGTACAGTAAATACACTGTAGAATATTCATACCCTGTAGCTCAATCCATCCACTCTAAATGGATTGGAATGGAGTATCCTATGATTTGTTTCAATGGAGGGCGCCCGGAGACGGATGGAACTTATTCTGAAGGTACCAAATATGCCACCTTGGGGGTAATCATCCATGAAGTAGGACATAACTTTTTTCCAATGATCATCAATAGCGATGAGCGTCAATGGACTTGGATGGACGAAGGGTTGAACACTTTTGTACAATATCTCGCAGAAAAAGAATGGGATGCCAATTATCCAACAAGAAGAGGGCCTGCTCGCAATATCGTGGATTACATGAAAGGAGACAAAACAAAGATGTCGCCGATCATGACGAATAGCGAGAGTATTTATCAATTCGGAAACAATGCCTATGGGAAGCCAGCTACAGGATTGAATATACTCAGAGAAACCATCATGGGGCGAGAGTTGTTTGATTACGCATTCAAAGAATATTGCAGAAGATGGGCCTTCAAACATCCTACTCCTGAGGATTTCTTTAGGACGATGGAAGATGCGAGTGCGGTGGATTTGGATTGGTTTTGGAGGGGGTGGTTTTATGGAACAGATCATTGCGATATGGCGCTGAAGGAAATCAAATTGTTTGTGTTAGACTCTGAAAATCCGACAGTAGAGAAAGCCAAAGATCAAAAGACGAGGTCAGAAGCGCCCGCAGATATCAGCTTGAGAAGAGATCGTGAAGAAGGCATAAAGACTTTGGTAGAATTGGATCCGGCTACTCGTGATTTTTACAATTCGTTTGATCCATACAAAGTCACAAAGACAGATCAAAAAAACTACGATGAATTTTTGAAGTCGCTTTCTGCTGAAGAAAAATCTCTGATGGATGCCAAGAAATACTATTATCAGGTGACGGTGGAAAATGTGGGTGGCTTGATCATGCCTTTGATTTTTGAGTTT
>CANHWU010000137.1 GCA_947464415.1 Flavobacteriales bacterium | reverse complement strand
TTCATTGAATTTCTCAATAATTCTTGAGCCTTTTTTATTACTCTTTCCGAATGAATTTCGATCTGGCTTTTAAAAATTTTCTCTTGCTCAATTTTAATTGAGGCCTGCGCTTCAATATTCAATTTATCAAAGGTACATTTCGGTATTGTCTCTATTAAATGGGACGAATAATGACGTACCGATTGCAAAATTATAAACTTCCCTGAAAGCCAATCATCAAGCGAGAAATTCAAAAATAAATCCTCGTTACTTGCTTTGACATCATCTTCAGACATCGATATACTTTAATTTTTATTATTTCTTAGCATCCCTCAATTTAACGGCCAAAGCATCCATAATATCGGATGGACACTTTCCTTCAAAATTACTTTGCTTGAAGGAGAAAGTAGCAACGATTTCTCCTTCAGAAGCTAAGTCTACAATTTGACCAGACATCGCACTCATTACATTCTTGCAACTTCCCGTATTGGCTCGATTCTGATAATTCAACGTAATAAGGTATACGGAATTCAAATATTCTCTTTTCTCTACACTAACATCTTGCTGAAATGAATTATTATCAAATTGACCTGAATTCTTCAACTCAATTTTCTCTCGCGCAACCTTTTCGGAAATAACTTTAAATCCATTCATTACCAGGGAAGTTCGCAATGCATCTGCAGCAATGCACGGATCATAGTATAGATTTTCAACGGATATGCTTGCGCGGGCATCGAACTTTTCCGTTACGAAAACTTTTAAATTCTTATAATCTTGCCCCTTTGCTATTTGAAGCGCAAAGCAAAGCAGAAATAATAAAAAATATCTTGTGCATCTCATAATTCAAATTTACCCTAAAAGGATTCAGAGGTAATAATAAATGGAAAGAAAAGTAAAAATTCTTAGAAATAGTTTGGAAAATGTTTGGAAAGTTGAGAAACAAAAAACCCTTGAATCTTAGAGAATCAAGGGTTTCTGCATTTAACTTAGTACCCCGGGCGGGACTTGAACCCGCACAGCCATCACTGGCCACAGGATTTTAAGTCCTGCGTGTCTACCGATTCCACCACCAGGGCATGGGGAACGCTGTAATTGCTCAAAAAAAAATCCCGATAGCGAAGTGCCGCCATTCGGGATCCATCCTGAGCGGGAGACGAGACTCGAACTCGCGACCCTAACCTTGGCAAGGTTATGCTCTACCAACTGAGCTACTCCCGCTTATAAAAGAACGATTGGAGTGCAAAAATACACCTTTTTTGTACCGCAACAACTTTTTTTCTTAGTTTTTTTTCTCATCCAGTAACGGACGGAAAAACTTCATGAACTGCTCAGTAGCTCCCGTATTGCTTTGCACATGTCGCTGCGCCGATTGCCCCATTTTTTTCAATACCGCATGATCTCCCAAATGCACAGAAAGCCAATCCTTCAATTGCTGTGGCGCTCCGAATCGATTTCCTCCTCCTTCGTCCGATAATCTTTTTGCCTCCTCAAATCCATGATCCTTGGGTCCCCAAACCACCGCCAATCCGTGAGCTGCCGGTTCCAAAGTGTTGTGAATACCTCCTTCCCAACCTCCTCCCACCACCGCCAATATCCCTTTTGAATAAAGGCCGCCTAACTCTCCCATCGTGTTCAATAACATCACTCCTTTTCTCATGTCTATAGACTTGTTCCCTTTTAAATCTGTGGCTAAAAAAATATCTCCTTCCCACTCCATCATGATGCGCGAAATATTTTCATCGTCTATGTGATGAGGGGCTATGATCAACTTGAAACGACCTTTCCAATCATTCCAAATAAACTTGACAATGCTCTCTTCTATGGAATAACTAGATCCTAAAATAATTACCGGAGTATCTCCTATCCAATGCTCATACACTGCGGGCAGTACTGTATTTTTTGACAACGCAAAAACACGATCATAACGGGTATCTCCTATTAAAGTATGAGAGGTAATCCCGATGCGATCCAACATTTCACCAGAAATAGTATTTTGAACAAAAAAGTGACTCACATTGCGCAAAACAGGTTTCCAAAAAAAAGACATCCACCCAAAATAGCGATGATCCTTTCTGAAGATCGCGGATAACATAAAAATCGGAACTCCATTGCGATTCAAAGCGTAAAATAAATTCGGCCAAACCTCATACTTAACGGTGATGAAAAAATCAGGTGCTATCTTACTCACCCAAGCATTAACATTCGCGGGAAAATCAGGCGTTAGATAAACCACTTGATGCGCTAATGGCGTTGATTTTCGCACTTCGAATCCAGACGGCGAATAAAAAGACAGCAAAATGAACACCGACGGATATTCCTGTTGAATCCTTTCCAATACAGGCCTTCCCTGCTCAAATTCGCCCAAGGATGCACAATGCATCCAAATCAAATTTCTTTTAGATGGTAAAGTACTCAACCATTGATCCAGATCCTTTTGAGAGCGCTTTTGGCCTTCCAACAGCAGCTGCGCCTTGGGCACGAAAAGAGTGGCTCCTTTCAACAAAGCCCTATACAGGAAAAGTAAAAAAGTATATAGCGACATCATTTGAAATAATAGGCATCGGGAGCCCTTCTGTACAAGTGAACTACCCAACCCGCCCTCACTCCTATTAATCCGTCGCTGCGTAAACTGTGATCCACTAAGCGAGTATCAAAATGAATGGTACGGACTCCCTTTGTCCATGCATGGGCCACTTCAACACCGGCAAAAAAATTAATGAGCTTATTATTACTCATATGAAAATAACCCAAAAAAGCATGGGCCGCGGGACCCATGGTCAAGCGATCATACCCTTTCAAATACTCTCCCTCTAACTGCGCAATTTCATTGGATTGATGCTCAATTCTGATTTTATGATGCATGTAGCCCACCCCAGCGTATGCCAGTACACCACTATTAGGATTGGGGCCTACAATTGGAAACAATCTACCCGCATCCAAAAAATACATCCAACCCCTTTCTTGAATGTACACAATGGATTTTTGACCTTGATTATCTAAAATTTCGCCCGCATCTGTATACAAATTCTGCATTAACCCCGGCTCCGTCACTTTATTACCAAAGAAATAACTCCCTTGTAGTCCATAATACCACTGGGTTCTAGCCTTGATATGAAATCCCAAACCCGCTACACCCGAATTACCGAAACGACGCGCCATATCACCAAAGGGAAATTGATACCCTCCACCAATCTCCACGTGAGGATTGAATAGAACACTATCTCTTACCTGAAACTGACCCAAAATAAGGTTGCTGTATAATACAACCCATATGGCCAAAACAGCGTGTAAGTATTTCGCTGACGCTTTCATTCTCTTACTTCCCCCAATTTTCATTCCATGCTTTGATAGGTCCGTAGCTGTAATGGTAGAAACCAAATTAAACTCGCAATGCCAACTGTATTTCAAGAGAATCTTAAGTTAATATTTTGAATCCATGCACATATATCCCGCACCCTAGATGATAAACTGAACTCCCTTATTGAGACAAGGAAGCTGATTCAGTGTTCAAATCACGATTTACCTTTTTGAATAATCCCTGTAATACTTTACCCGGCCCCACTTCCACTACTCCCGAGCAACCATCTTGTAACATGGCCTCCATGATTTGCGTCCAACGCACTGGAGCCGTCAGTTGCTGAATCAGATTAAGCTTAATCTCTTCTGCATTAGTCACAGCCTTTGCATTCACATTTTGATAGATCGGACACCTTGGAGACTGGATGGCCGTGGCATGTATGGCCTTTTCCAATTCCTCTTGGGCCGGCATCATCAGAGGGCTGTGAAACGCACCTCCCACTGCCAACTTCAAAGCTCTCTTGGCTCCCGCTGCTGTTAATTTTTCGCAAGCCAAATCGATGGCCTCATTGCTACCCGAAATCACCAATTGTCCGGGGCAATTATAATTAGCGGGAACCACTATGCCCTCAACACCGGCACAAATCTCTTCAATTGTACTATCGTCCAATCCCAATACTGCCGCCATGGTGGATGGATTCAATTCACAGGCCTTTTGCATCGCCTCAGCACGCGCAGCTACTAATTTCAATCCGTCTTCAAATGTCAGCGCATCCGCTGCCACTAGTGCCGAAAACTCTCCTAGACTATGTCCTGCCACCATATCCGGTTGAAAATGATCACCCAACGCTTTGGCCAATGCCACGCTGTGAATAAAAATAGCCGGTTGAGTGACATTGGTTTGCTTTAACTCCTCCTCTGTTCCATGAAACATGATTTCGGTAATCTTGAATCCAAGGATATCATTGGAATCCTCCAACATTTTTTTGGCAATGGATGACTGCTGATATAGATCTTCAGCCATTCCAGGAAACTGAGCCCCTTGCCCGGGAAAAACATACGCTTTCATTGATCAATCTATTTTACACATTTAATATTCTGTCCAGCTACTTGTAGCAGATAAATTCCCTCCGTCAAGGCAGAAACATCTATTGCCTCGCCTTTGGTTACTTTGCCTTTTAATACCACCTTTCCCAATCTATCATACATCACAAATAGTTCGGTGTTTTGGATTCCATCGATCATCAAAGTGGTCTGCATCGGATTGGGAAAACCCACCCAACTTGCTGAGGGGGACACCTCAACAACAGGGCTGGGTGTTTGATATACAAGGACGCCTGATTGCGTTCCAGCAGTGGTGTTAATTTGTAATAAAGGCACTTTGATTCCCGGGGTCAACCATTTGTACTCTACTGCCAATGGACGATCAAAAGGAAATCCAAAATTGAATTGAGAAACATACAAGGAATCACTCGCGGCTATTTCCGAACGAACTTTGAGTACGGGATATTCCTGGCCAAAGAAATTCATCGTGCCCCATGCCATTACCTCTGTGTTTCGTGTTTGAGCCGTGATGTAGGTTCCCAAGGTAGGAATATCATATTGGAAATAAGAACTGCTTTGATCAGACAACCCGTATGTCAAGGGAAGAGGATAAATAACATCTACAGGCTCACCCGCCGCACCCGTTGGAAATCCTGAAATGGTGGCACCAAAACCAGTAAGGGCATATCGATCGCTTCTGGTTTGATAAAATTGATAAGTATCTTCAATGGTGATAGGAATGGGAATGGGCAGTTGATCCAATGGGATAGCAGGCGCGGCGGCAATGATAGCGTAATCACTGTTATGCTCCGCATCCAAGGGCGAATTAAAAAAGATCTGATAAGTAAATGGTGCGTTGGCGATGGGTTGACAATCCGTACTGGTTACTTGACCTGTCAGCGTCAAGAAATTCTCATCAATAGTCCAATACAGATTGGCGCCACTTTCCTCCAAGTTGATGGTTCCGTTAAGCGTGGCATTTTGCTGCAATAACAAATCACCCGCGTTTGGCATATCATTGGAAGTGATCGTGATTTGTGCGATGATATTACTCGTGAAAATCAAACTCCAAAAAAGCAAAGTACTTCTCATATGTATTTTTTTTTCGAAGATAAGAAAGCGTTGAAAACTTGTTATCATTTTTTTTAAAAAGTATTTCAACTCCCAAGCGAGTAGTTTAGTTTAGCATTCACCGAAACGAACCAAAGGAAAATGATAGATCATTACGATTTTGTGATATTGGATATAATATTCAATTTTAAAAAGAACAACAAAAATCAGTTGATTAAGCTGTCACAACTTGAAGCCAATTTTTGGGTCAAAATTGAGCGAGATGCGAATTCTCAAATCCAAAGTGCTCAATTAGGGGAGAGAATTTCTAGACTCTATTTGGAAGGTTTGTTATTGAACAAACCGGGCATGGGATATACTCTCACTAAGAAAGGGAAAGAAGTTCTGATCAGTTCGGAAAAATTAAACTGAATTTAAGCATTCAATTTATCGCGTAACAGGGCCATTTTAATGGCTGTTACTCCAGCTTCCACGCCTTTATTACCCAATTTACCACCACTCCTTGCTTTGGCTTGGTCATGATTAGCATCGGTGAGTACTCCAAAAACAACAGGAAGAGCATATTGCAGTCCTACATTCATGATACCCTGTGCGGTGGCTTGAGAAACAAAATCGAAATGAGGCGTTTCCCCTTTAATGATACTCCCCAAACAAATCACGGCATCTAAAGATTGAGATTCAATCAACAACTGTGCGCCG
>CANHWU010000136.1 GCA_947464415.1 Flavobacteriales bacterium | reverse complement strand
GGATGGATTGAAAATGATCTTCAAAGAAGAAATGATTCCCACCCATTCCAATCGTTGGTTGTTTGTTTTTGGTCCGTCCTTTTTCATGCTTTGCGCCTGTATGACGGGTGTGGTGATTCCTTGGGGTGCTGGTTGGGTGGCCGGTGATACTATTTATCCCATGCAAGTGACCGACATCAATATTGGTCTTTTGTATTTGCTAGGCGTTGTATCTATTGGAGTCTATGGTGTAATGGTGGGTGGATGGGCGTCCAATAACAAGTATAGCTTGTTGGGTGCGCTTCGTGCATCATCACAAATGATCTCGTATGAAGTAGCCATGGGATTGGCGCTGATTGCATTGGTCATGATGACCGGAACCTTGAGTTTGAAAGAAATCGTGGCGCAACAAGATCAGGGATTAGCTTATGTTGTTTATCAGCCGCTTGGATTTGTCATCTTTATTATTTGTGCATTCGCAGAAACCAATCGCGCACCTTTTGATTTACCAGAGTGCGAATCAGAGTTGGTAGGAGGATATCATACTGAGTACTCTTCCATGAAATTAGGATTCTTCTTATTTGCTGAATACATCAATATGTTCATCAGTTCAGCAATCATGGCATCTTTGTATTTCGGCGGTTACAATTTCCCATTTCAACATGAATTGGGATTGAGTGGAAATGCGTTGACCATTGTACAAACTGCGGTATTCTTCGGTAAGATTTTCATTTTCATCTTTATCTTCATGTGGGTACGTTGGACCTTACCACGTTTCCGTTATGATCAATTGATGAATTTAGGATGGAAAGTGTTGTTGCCGTTGGCGATTGCCAATATCATCATCACTGGATTTGTAATGTTATTTTTAGGAAAATTAGGATAAGATGATGTCATTAAGCAACAGAGCGGTACCCGTAGCGAAAAAGGAATTGACCTTTTCTGAGCGTCTATACTTTCCTGCTATTTTAAAAGGAATGTTGATCACGCTTTCGCATCTTTTTAAAAGAAAAGCCACTGTAAAATATCCCGACCAAGAACGTGAGTTGTCTGCCGTTTATCGCGGACAGCATGTATTGAAGCGCGATGAGGCAGGCGCTGAAAGATGCACCGCTTGCGGATTGTGTGCTGTCGCCTGCCCAGCGGAGGCGATTACCATGGAATCAGCTGAAAGAAAAAAAGGCGAAGAGTCTTTGTACCGCGATGAGAAATATGCCAAGATTTATGAGATCAACATGCTTCGTTGCATCTTCTGTGGTCTATGCGAAGAGGCTTGTCCCAAAGAGGCCATCTTCTTAACGGATCGCATTGTGCCCAGCAGTTTTACCCGTGGTGAGGAAATCTTCGGTAAAGAAACATTGGTAGAGAGCCTTGAAAATCGTGTAGATGTTACCAAAAGACAAACCCCTCAGGTATTGGCTTTTAAGCAAGATAAGAAACACTACCACAACCAAACTTTTTTAGACAAGAAGAAATAATATGCTAACAGAATATGCCTTTTGGCTTCTCTCCTTTATCGCCGTATTTAGCGGAATTGCGGTGATCATCAGCAAAAATCCCGTGTACAGCGTGTTGTATTTGATCATGACTTTCTTCTCTATTGCAGGTCATTATTTTTTAATGAACGCTCAGTTCTTGGCGGCAGTGCACATCATCGTGTATGCGGGAGCCATCATGGTGCTTTTCTTATATGTCATCATGATGTTGAACTTAAACAATATTGAAACAGAAAAGCGGCACAACATCATCAAGTTGTTGGCAGTATCTGCTGCGGGTCTGCTATTATTGGTATTATCTGGAGCCGTGCAAAAAGCAGACGAAATTGCTGTATCTGGTAAAGTAGGCGCTGCAGGCATGGTGGAAAATTTGGGCATCGCTCTTTACCGCAACTATTTACTTCCTTTTGAATTGGCTTCTGTACTTTTCCTCGCGGCGATGGTCGGAGCGGTGTATTTGTCCAAGAAAAACTTAAACGAAACCCAATCAGCTTAATATGCAAGTGCTTCCTAATATTACCATTGAACATTATCTCGGCTTAAGTGCAGTCTTATTCTGCTTGGGTCTGTTTGGTATGATGTTCAGAAAAAACGCGATCATCATTTTCATGTGTGTCGAATTGATGTTAAACGCCGTCAATTTGGCTTTGGTGGCCTTCTCCAAAATACATGGAGATACCGATGGGCAGATATTTGTATTCTTTATTATGGTGGTCGCGGCTGCGGAAGTAGCAGTTGGTCTAGCCATCTTGATGATGTTGTACAGAAATATGCACACAACAGATACAGATCAACTCAACTCATTGAAAGGATAAATCATGGAAAAATTAGTCAGTCTCATTCCCTTGTTTCCATTGATTGGATTTTTATTCATCACCTTCTTTGGAAAGAATTTAAGTAAAAATGCAGCCGGAGCTTTGGCAACGGCGATGATTGGAATATCTTTTATCCTTGCGATTCCAGTATTCACTACTCAATTGCATGGCGCCCATCCTGTGATGGTAAAAGTGTTGGATTGGATCCATGTAGGAAGTTTTCATGTAGATATTTCATTTGTAGTAGATCCGCTGAGCACGCTCTATGTGCTATTTATAACGGGAGTTGGTTCATTGATCCACCTCTACTCTATCGGCTATATGCACGAAGACGAAGGGTTTCACCGATTCATGTCGTATTTGAATCTCTTTGTTTTCTTTATGCTTTTATTGGTGTTGGGAGATAACTTGCTTTTACTCTTTGTGGGTTGGGAAGGCGTTGGAGTTTGCTCTTTCATGTTGATTGGATTCTGGTATAAAGATCACGCCAACAATGACGCTGCTAAGAAGGCGTTCGTGATGAATCGTGTGGGAGATTTAGGATTATTATTAGGAATGGCTTTGATCTTCATACAATGTGGCTCTTTGAGGTATGAAGATTTATTCATCAACGGCAGCGGTATTGCAAGTCTCGGAAAGTACACCACGCTCGCCGCAATTCTTTTGTTTATTGGAGCCATGGGTAAGTCGGCTCAGTTTCCTCTTCACACTTGGTTACCGGATGCCATGGCCGGACCTACTCCAGTTTCTGCTTTGATTCACGCTGCTACCATGGTGACGGCCGGAATTTATTTGGTGGCGCGTTGTAGTGATTTATACGCGATGTCGGAAATCGCTAGTTCTGTGGTTACTTGGGCGGGAGTGATTACGGCTATTTTGGGAGCGAGCATAGCATTGACCCAAAATGATATTAAAAAAGTATTGGCGTACTCCACTGTCAGTCAATTGGGATTTATGTTTGCGGCTTTAGGAATGGGCGCTTATACCATTGCTGTATTTCACGTGGTTACACATGCCTTCTTCAAAGCGTTGTTGTTCCTTGGTTCTGGATCGGTCATTCATGCAATGGGAGGTGAGCAAGACATTCGTAGAATGGGTGGCTTGAAAGGTCATATGAAAACAACGTATTGGACTTTCTTAGTCGGAACAATTGCTATAGCTGGAATTTTCCCCTTTGCCGGTTTCTTTTCTAAAGATCAAATTCTTGCGCATGCGTTAGAAAACAATATGCCCGTCTTCATCTTATTAATGTTAGCGGCGGCTGGTACTGCCTTTTATATGTTCAGAATGTTCTATTTGACTTTTCATGGTGATTTCAGAGGTACGCATGAACAAGAGCATCATTTGCATGAGTCGCCCGCTGTCATGACCTTACCATTGATCGTGTTAGCCATTGCTTCCACCGTTGGAGGATTTATGGGATTTCCACACGCCATTGGAGAAAGTATTCATTTTCACCATTGGCTGGATCATTTTTTAGATGGTACAGTGGTATTGGCTCACTCTCACATGAGTGCAATGACCGAAATACTGCTCGCCCTTGTCGCCATGGCGATTGCGGGTGGCATGATTTATTATGCTTACACCACTTACATTGTTAAAAACACAATGGCGCTAGAAGACGATGAAATACCTGCCGGTATCCATCGATTACTTTGGAGAAAATATGCTTTTGACGAGCTGTATGAGAATATTTTCCGTCGTCCTGTTGATCAACTCAGTCATGGAATTCAACATTGGATCGAAGATAAAGCTTTGTTGATGATGGTGGATGGAACCGGAAGCGCTGCCAAGGGATTGGGACACTGGATGAAGGGTTGGCACAACGGACAAATCCTGACTTATTTAATTGCCATTGTCGTTGGTTTAATCGCTATCCTCTATTTTATATAAGACATTATGATTGCACTATCTCTTTTTATACTTCCTATTTTGGCAGGTTTGGTAATGCTCAATAGCCCCAGCCTTTCTGCAAAAAGATTAGCCTCTGCTATTGGCTTGGTCATGATCCTCATCGTTTCCGCAGCATGGATAAGATCTGCCTACGGTATTACAGATGAGTTTCACCTGAGTTTAATTGAAAAAGTAGGTTTTAACGCTTCCTTTCTATTGAGCGGACCTTCATTGGCCATGGCCTTGCTTACCGCTGTAGCGGCATTTTTAATCCCTATTACCGCGTTTGGAAAGGATCACGACTCCCCTCATCGTTTTTACGGCTGGATGATGGTGATGATCGGGGCGATGATGGGAGCTTTTATTACTACCAATGCGCTTTTCTTCTACTTGTGTTATGAGTTGTCTTTGATTCCTATTTTCTTCATGATTTTAAAGTGGGGACAGGGTGAGCATTTGACAAAAATTGTCACTCGCTTTTTCTTATATACATTGTTTGGCTCCCTGTTTATGTTGCTTTCGATTTTGTATGTGCAGAGCACGATGGAAGTAGCTTCATTTGAAATGGCAGATATGATCAAAGCGGCTAATGCGTTAAGCTCCGCAGAACAGGGTTGGATATTGGCCGGATTTTTCATCGCTTTTGCTGTGAAGATGCCTGTTTTTCCCTTTCACTCTTGGCAGCCCAGCACCTACGATCATGCTCCTATTCAAGGTACCATGTTGCTCGCTGCAGTGATGTTGAAGATGGCTACTTTTGGCTTGGCTTATTGGGTATTACCCATGGTTCCGCAAGGAATTAAGGAACACGGGCAATGGGCGGTGGTATTGTCTGTTATCAGTGTCATTTACGCCTCCTTGATGGCCATCAACCAGAAGAGATTGAAGTTGTTGATTGCCTACTCCTCCGTAGCTCACGTAGGGATGATTTCAGCCGGATTATTATCCAACACTGATCAAGGGACTGTAGGAGGATACTTTGAAATGTTCTCACACGGATTGTTGGCTATCGCCTTATTCGCAGTTTATACTATCATTGAAAATCGAGTGGGACATGATAAGATGAATGAGATGGGAGGTATTAGAACTTCCAATCCTACGTTTGCTTTCCTATTCTTTATATTGGTGATGGGGTCAGTTGCATTGCCCTTTACCTCCGGATTTGTTGGTGAGTTTTTATTGATCCAAGGATTGTCCCATATCAGTTTGTTGTGGGCGGGTATTGCCGGTCTTTCCGTGATTTTAGGAGCTGCCTACATGTTGAGAGGATTCCAAAAAATGATGTTGGGAAACCATGCCACTCCATTTGCCACTTTGAGCAATGAAGAGCTTTGGATACTGGGTGGTAGTGTTGTCTTGGTAATTATTCTAGGTATTTATCCTGCCCCCCTGTTGAACTTAATTCAAATGACTTTTTAATCGGCCTTCGCTATGACTATACTTTTGATTTCTGCACTATTAGGCGTTATTCTTTTAGCCCTTGAAATTTTCAAGATGCGCTCCTTGATGTTTCCGGTGATTGTACTTTCCATGTTGGGTATTTTGGCAGGAACGGTCATCGATTGGGGCATTAGCGAAAACATCATGCAACAAAACATGATGATGAATGATGCCTTTGCTTTGCGTTCCATCGCCATTTTGACCCTCCTCGCTTTGGGTTGGTTCATTACTCAGCGCAAGGCCATCGAAGAAACAGGTAATAGTGCCGATTTGTATGCCTTGTTGGCATTCAGTTTTTGTGGTGCGCTTTTGATGACCAATTTCACCAATATGGTGATGCTATTTTTAGCCATAGAGATTTTGAGTATTCCACTTTATGTATTGGCGGCGAGCAAAAGAGGAAACAAAGCCAGCAATGAGTCCGGCTTCAAATATTTTATTTTGGGCTCTACCGCCTCTGCGATTTTATTGTTTG
>CANHWU010000135.1 GCA_947464415.1 Flavobacteriales bacterium | reverse complement strand
TCTTCTGCTTCAGAAGCAAGATCTTTTAATTCTATCAAACAAGATTTGATGCGTTCATGAATGTTACCGAGCGCAGGACTATGCATTGAAGCTTTTTGCAGAAGTTGAGTCAATGACTGCAGTTGTGAGAGTATTCCGTTGTCATTGGATACCACATTTTGCACATGTTGGGCAACGTTTTGTATTTCCTCGGTATGTTGCAATTGATTCACCTCCTGTTCCATGGAGGTAATATCTATTTTGTTCCAATCGGTTTTTTGAACTTCATCCAATTGAAATTGAATGAAATCAGTGGCGGCCATCCACTCCGCCCGTTGTTGGAGAAGTTTATCGAGTTCTCTTTGTGTATTTTGCCAATGATTGAACTGAGATTGGTATTTCTCAAGGATGGGTTCATTGACGGCAGCAGTATCTAGTATTTCTAATTGAAAGCTTCTTTTTCCAATCAAAGATTGACCATGCTGTGAGTGGATGTCCACCAATTTTTCTCCTGCACTTTTCAATATTTGCACGCTCACAGGGGTATCATTGATGAAGGAACGGCTCTTACCGTTGGGAAGAATTTCTCTCCTGATATGTATCTGTGGCTCTAAGTCTAAATCAGATTCTTCAAAGAACGGTATCCAATCCTTTTCAATGATGGAAAAGGTGGCTTCTATGATGCACTTTTGATCATTGTTCCTGAATATTTTTCCTTCTACTCTTTGACCTAACAATAATCCGATAGCACCTAATAAGATAGATTTTCCGCTACCAGTTTCGCCGGTAATGGCCGTGAAACCTTCGCTAAATTGAAGATCGGCCTGGTCAATAAGAGCGAAATTTTGTACTTTAATACTACTGAGCATAGGAAGCAATTTCAACGAAGTTAATGCGGAATGATGGAAAACATTATGTGGCTAAGCACATAATTTATTCTATTGCATTATTTTTTCATATTTCGTGATGTTTCCGGCATCAATCAACTTACAGGTTTCATAAATGGGCTTTTTTTCCTCTTCAACAGCCGGTTGAAAGATAGATACGATCTCACTGGATTTGGCGTAAAAGAAGGTCTGCAGATTGTAGGAGGCAGGTCTGATTTTGTGAATGCTTTTGAGGTCATCAATAACGCGTCCGATATTATCCCGGCCTTTTTGGATGTCGTAATACATCACATCTAATCCTTGGCGGTGATAAGTATAAAGTCCTTCCCGCAGCGGTTTGAAAGATTGTGAGAGGATATTTTCAATGAGCCAATATCTGTTTTGTTGCCCTCTCTCACTGGCTTTCCAACCTGACTCAGGTGCATTTTGAGCATTGGTGACAATGGTTTGGCAAAGCAAGTAATGATCAGTACCTCCTTCATTGGAAAAAGTGTCGTAATCCATGGCTAAAATGAGGTTACAATAAAAGGCAATCACTGAGGTGAGGTTATCTCTGTGTTGATCTTGCGACCATTGCAGGTTGGCATTGTCTTGATAGGAATATTCAAAATTTTTATCATTGATGCTGAGTACGGGTGTTTTGTAATTGGAATTGAACACCGGGCGGCTGCTGCTCACCTGAATACTCCCCTTGAATTGTCGGTTACTCACTTGCTGCTCAATGGTAATTTGTATGGAGCACTCAATTTTCTCCTTGGTGTCCCAATTGTCCTTTGACCATTTTCTATTGTTGATGAATTCTTCTACCACATTTTCCATGGTTTTGAAAATCTCCGCGTCAGAAATGATGACGCGGGGTGGAATGATGGTGACGTTGCAATTGAGCTCCTGCGCCCTTGCAAGTACATTCCATGCAATGAAAAGAAATAGGGTGGAGTATTTTATAAATGCTGAGAACATAGGTGATCTAAAATTTGATGTGCAATTTTTTCTTTGGTTTGTGTGGGTAAGGGCGTATAACGCAAATCGGAGTCAATTAGTGTAACTGTATTCATGTCACCGCCAAATCCTGCGTTTTTTTCGTTGGCGGGATTGGCTACGATAAAATCTAGATTTTTTTTCTTGATTTTTTCTTGGGCATTTTCAATCAAATTTTCTGTTTCCAAGGCAAATCCGATGAGCTTTTGCTCGGAGCTTTTTTGTCTTCCCAGTTCTTGCAGAATATCGAGAGTTGGTTTCAATTGGATATTGAGCGAGGCATGGGTTTTTTTGATTTTTTGCGAGGCCATTTCTGCTGGGGTGTAGTCTGCCACCGCAGCGGCTAAAATCCCGATATGCATATTGGGGAATAAGGCACAGCAATGTTTTGCCATTTCAGCAGCGGTGGTAACCCCGATGTAGGTAATCAGCGGATGATTCACTTTTAGATGATTGGGACCCGCTATTAAAGTAACATTCGCTCCGCGCTGGGCTGCGGCCTCCGCTAAGGCAAAGCCCATTTTCCCGGAAGAATGGTTGCCGATAAATCGCACAGGGTCTATGGGTTCGTAGGTAGGTCCTGCGGTGATGAGGATTTTTTTTCCTTCCAATTTGGAGTCGGGCTGGAAGTAAGATTGAATCTTCACTATCATCTGCTCTGGCTCCATCATCCGCCCTTTACCCTCCAAACCGCTGGCTAGACTGCCTTCTGCCGGATCCAAGAGAATATTTCCCCTTTGGGTGAGCTGTTGGAGGTTGTTTTGAGTCCCTTGATGGAGAAACATATCGTGGTCCATGGCAGGTGCGACAAACATCGGACATCGAGCACTCATTACCACTGCCATCAGGAAATTATCACATTGCCCGGTTGCCAATTTAGCCAGTGTGTTGGCAGAGCAAGGGGCTATGACAATGGCGTCTGCCCATAATCCTAAATGAACATGATTGGTCCATTCTCCGGTATCCTTGTTTTCGGTAAAATCAGAATAAATGGGATGTCCGGACAGACTGGCGAAGGTCATGGGAGTGACAAATTGCGTGGCTGCAGATGTCATCACCACTTTTACCTCACAGCCCAATTTAGTAAGCAATCGAACCAATTGCGTAGTTTTAATGATCGCAATGCTGCCCGTTACCCCTACTATAATTTTTTTGCCTTTCATCGTGCTAAAAATAAAAAAAGATGGCTAAGCCATCTTTCTTTTTCAATATTCTTTGAGATCAATGCTGATCTGGGTTGCTTTCTGGATATCTCCAATACACCTCACCATCCAATAATTCCTGCATCGCAATGGAATGAGGTTTGGGCATTCTTTCATAATGCTTAGAAATTTCAATCTGCTCGCGGTTTTCAAAAACCTCTTCCAAATTATCAGTGGAAGAAGAAAACTCCTCCAATTTTTGGCTCAACTCTTCCTTCATTTCCTTGCCCAATTGGTTAGAACGCTTGGAAAGTAGAACGATGGCTTCGAATAAGTTGCCATCTACTTGGCTGAATAATTTGTCTGTATCACGAGTGATAGTAGACTTTTCTGCGGTACTGTTTTTGAACTTGCTCATAATGATGCTTGTGTCAATTTTTCAACTTGTTTGGTGCTCTTGTCAAAAAAGGTTTGGGCTTCTTTTAACCAAATACTTTCTGGATAAGAGTTGGCAAAGGTAATATAAGATTCGATAGTTCCACGAAATCTCTCCAATTTCTTTGAATCAATTGAGCCCATCGCTAATAAATAATTGCTTTTAACGATTAAATATTGGCACTCTTCCCGATACTGTGAGGAGGGGTATTTGGTGATAAATTGTTTGAGTGCAATGCTCGCCGCTTTGAAACGCTCTGTTTTGACATACAATTTGGCATTTTCAAAATCTTTTCTTTCCAGCTTGGCATTCAAAATACTGATCAGTACGTTGGCGGTGTCCTTGAGGGTGGAATTGGGGTAGCGGTCTAAGAAATATTGAAAATCATCAATCGCATTGTGGGTGTCTGTCTGATCTAGTGTGTAATCAGGACTGAGCTGATAACTGCAGTAGGCAGATTGAAACAGGCACTCTTCTGCTTTGGGATGGCGACTATAATTTTTAGCAAAAGCTTTTAAGAAATACCCCGCCATGTAATAATCTTTGATGCAAAGCTGGTTCATGGCAAAGTAGTATTGCACATCTTCTGAGATAGCGCTACCTCGGGTGGGGCCTTGCAATTCTTCCAACAATGGCATGGCTTTATGGCACTCCCCCTCATTGTAATACTTTACAGCGGCTTCATACTTTTTGTTCAAATCCTTTTCCTTCAAGATTTTATTGTACTCCGTACAAGAAGTTCCTGTTAAGATGATGAGGGCGATGATCCAAAAATTTTTCACGGTTGGCAAAGATAATCAATGGTGGTGGAAATTGAAAGGTTAAATTAACCTAAGAACTGTTGGAGGATGATGGCTGCGCTCACAGCATCTACCAATGCTTTATCGGCACGTTTCTTTTTGGAAGCCCCGCTGGCCAAAATGGCCTTGGCGGCTAGGCTGCTAGTAAACATTTCATCCACCCGATGTACCGGGAAATGTGGAAATTTTTTTTGTAACTCGTTGACAAAGGCAGCTTGTTGGAGGGTAGTGGTGGAGGCTTCTCCATTGAGATATTTGGCTTCGCCTACCACAATGCCGTCCACCTTGTACTTCGTGAGATATTGCTGCAAAAAAGTCCAAATTTCTGGGGTAGGAACGGTAGTCAATGGCGAGGCAATGATTTTTAAATCATCGGTCTCCGCGATGCCACATCTTTTTTCTCCATGATCAATGGCAATGAGTCTGCCCATGCTTTGCTTATTTTTGACCAAAATACAACAGATGAACGCGGAATGGGTTAAAAAGCGAATTGAGCAGGCATGGGATGATCGCTCAATACTTCAAGATCAAGAAGTAATTCAATGCATTGAGTGGGTGATAGAGGAATTGGACAAAGGCCGAATCAGAGTGGCAGAGCCATCAGCGGAAGGTATGTGGCAAGTGAATGAATGGGTAAAAAAAGCGGTGGTGCTTTACTTTCCTGTACGGAAAATGGAAACGATGGAGGCGGGGCCTATGGAGTTTCATGATAAAATGGCACTCAAGCGTGATTATGCTTCCCTTGGGGTGCGTGTGGTGCCACATGCGATTGCACGATATGGTGCCTATTTGGCAAAAGGGGTGATCATGATGCCTTCCTACGTCAATATAGGGGCCTTTGTGGATAGTGGAACCATGGTGGATACTTGGGCTACGGTGGGTTCTTGTGCTCAAATAGGAAAGGATGTGCATTTGAGCGGAGGCGTTGGAATTGGCGGAGTTTTAGAACCCTTGCAGGCGGCCCCTGTGGTTATCGAAGATGGATGTTTTATCGGATCGCGCTGCATTGTGGTGGAGGGTGTGCATGTAAAAAAAGAGGCAGTGCTCGGCGCCAATGTGGTACTTACTAAGAGTACTAAGATCATTGATGTAACGGGACCGGATCCCGTTACCTATGTCGGCGAAGTACCTGAACGCTCAGTGGTGATTCCTGGAACTTATAACAAGGCATTTCCGGCCGGAGAGTATGGTGTTCCTTGCGCTTTGATCATCGGAAAGAGAAAGGAGAGTACTGATTTAAAAACTTCGCTCAATGATGCCTTGCGTGATCATGAGGTAGCGGTATAGCACTATGCGAAAAGTCCTTTTCATACAAACAGCATTCATTGGAGACGCAGTGCTAGGTACTGCGGTGGTGGAGGCATTGGCTGCTGAGACAGTGGAAATACATGTTATGGTAAGGAAAGGAAATGAGATTTTTTACACCTCTCATCCCCATGTGAAGCAGGTATGGGTGTGGGATAAAAGTAAGAAATGGCGTTCTTGGTGGCGGTTGTTGATGACTATTCGGAAGCAAAGATTTGATACGGTGTATGTAGCACAGCGATTTTTTACCATGGGTCTTTTTACTTTGCTTTCAAGAGCCAGACAAAAAATCGGCTATAGGAAGGGATGGTGGTCAAGGGCATTTAGTTTGTCCGTAACACATCGCTGGGGGAATGGGGTGCATGAGGTAGAGCGTTTGATGGATTTGATTGGGCAAAGGTCCAGCGTAATGCCAAAGATCTATCCATCGAGAGCGGACTTTACGAAAGTTTTGGAATGGCAAGCAGCTCCTTATATCACCATGAGCCCAAGTTCAGTATGGGCTACCAAGCAAGCTCCATTTTCAGTGTGGAATCAGGTGGTGAATCAACATCAAGATCTGACCATTTATTTATTGGGAGGGCCGGGTGATCGCGCTTTTTTGGAGGAGATGATGGCAGAATGGAGCGGTTTCAAGGTGATCAACATATCAGGCCAATTGAGT
>CANHWU010000134.1 GCA_947464415.1 Flavobacteriales bacterium | reverse complement strand
TTGCAACAACAAGTGTTAGCCACTAATTTCTCCTACTATTATTTTGGTTCTATCAATTATCGCTTCGGTTCCATCTTCAACAATGTCGTCAATACACGTTTCAGTAACGAATTTTAACTTTGAAAAAAATCCTACACCCCTATCTGTTTTTACTTTTGTTGTCGTTATTGACAACACCCGTAAAGACGCAAATCTCCATGTCCACCACAGAAAATCCTGCGCTTCCCTATTGCAATGAAATAGGAAAGTCTAGAAAAACACCTTTGAAAGAAGACGGGAAGTTTGTGAATGAAGAATTCCCTTTCGGTCCGAGTTTTCAGGATTTCCGAAAGTGGAAAAAAGAGGTAAATCCCTACATTGAGGAAAAGAAAACCAGTAAATGGAAATTGGCCACAGTAGAGGACAATAGTTGGAGAGAAAACAATCTCGATTTTATCATGTGGTTGGGTCATGCTACTTTTTTTATTCGTATCAACGGAATATACCTGATCACGGATCCTGTATTCGGAAAGGCCTCTGCCGTGCATCCGCGTAAATCTGATTTGCCTTTTGCGATTGAAAAATTACCAGCCATCGATTTAGTATTGTTAAGCCACAATCATCGCGATCACTTGAACAAAAAATCACTGCGCTTTTTGAAGAAAAAAAACGAGAAGATCAAAGTCTTTGCTGGATTGAACATTGATCAACTGATTGATAAAATCTTCCCAAAAGAAAACATCCAATGCGCCGGCTGGTATCAACAATACGATTTTTCGCCATTACAAATTACCTACCTACCCGCCCGACATTGGGCCAAGAGAGGATTATTTGATCAAAATGATCATTTGTGGGGGGGCTTTGTCATACAATACAACCAAAACTCCATTTACTTCAGTGGTGATACTGGATATGGCAGGCACTTCAAGGAAGCGGGTGATTGGTTTCAACCTCGTTATGTCATCATGGGCATTGGTGCCTACCAACCTGAGTGGTTTATGCAAAGCAATCATATCAGTCCCACCAATGCAGTGAAAGCTTTTCAGGAGATGAAGGGAAAATATATGATTCCCATGCATTACGGCTGTTTTGACTTGAGCGATGAAAGCATGGAAGATCCACTGCGTGTTTACTTGAAGGAGAAAAAGCAACAACCGAACTCGGATGCATTTTTAGCCCCTATCCCTGGGGAAATCATTTGGCTCAAATGAGCCATTACACCTGAATCACCCCTGTTCGATAAGGCGGTGTAGGAGGGGCTAGTTGCGCAGCTCCAATTCCCATGCTGATCCACTTGCGTGTTTCTACTGGATCAATCACTGCATCCAACCACAACCGCGCAGCAGCGTAATAGGGCGTGGTTTGTTGATCATATTTCGACTTGATTTGCTCGAATAATCTCGCTTCCTCTTCTGCACCCAAAACCTCGCCTTTTCCCTTTCTCGCAGCGGTTTCTATTTGCATCAACACTTTGGCCGCTTGGGCGCCGCCCATTACTGCTACTTGCGCAGTGGGCCAGCCCACTATCAGTCGTGGATCATAAGCCTTTCCGCACATGGCGTAATTCCCCGCTCCATAACTGTTTCCCAAAATCACTGTAAACTTAGGAACTACGCTATTGGCTTGTGCATTCACCATCTTAGCGCCATCCTTGATGATTCCTCCGTGCTCTGATCGGGAGCCCACCATGAATCCCGTAACGTCTTGAAGGAAAATTAATGGGATATTCTTCTGATTACAATTCATGATAAACCGAGCCGCCTTGTCTGCAGAATCACTGAAAATCACTCCTCCCAACTGCATTCCATCTTTCTTACTTTTCACAATCAACCGCTGATTGGCCACAATGCCCACCGCCCAACCATCGATTCGAGTATAAGCACAGACGATGGTTTTTCCATAATCCGCCTTGAATTCTGTGTACTCCCCATTGTCCACCAAACATTCCATGATGTGCTTAACATCATAAGGCTTGGAACGATCTTCGGGAAGAATCTCGTACATTTCCTTAGCCGCTCTTTTCGGCGCCACCGATTCGATTCTATCAAATCCAGCTGTATTTTTTTGAGCCCCTATTTTTGAAATAATGCTCTTTATTTTATCCAAGGCATCCTTGTCGTCTTTGGCCTTGTAATCGGTCACTCCACTGATTTCGGAATGCGTGGTAGCTCCACCTAAAGTTTCATTATCTATATCTTCTCCGATGGCTGCTTTGACCAGATAGCTACCTGCCAGGAAAATCGTGCCTGTCTTGTCCACAATCAAACTCTCATCACTCATGATAGGCAAATAAGCACCTCCCGCGACACATGACCCCATGATGGCGGCAATCTGAACCGTACCCTGCGCACTGAGCTTGGCGTTGTTTCTGAAAATTCTACCAAAATGCTCTTTATCCGGAAAAATCTCATCTTGCATGGGCAAGTACACCCCGGCGCTGTCCACCAAATAAATGATCGGTAAGTTGTTTTCTAAAGCAATTTCTTGAGCCCGCAAATTTTTCTTTCCCGTGATCGGAAACCAAGCACCTGCTTTAACAGTGGCATCATTGGCTACCACCAGGCATTGCTTTCCTTTGACAAATCCCATCACTACCACCACTCCAGCAGAGGGACAACCGCCATGCTCAGCATACATGCCATCACCGGCAAAAGCTCCAATTTCTATTTGATCCCTACCCTCATCCAATAAGTAGGCAATACGCTCGCGAGCGGTCATTTTTCCTTTCTCTCTCTCCTTGTCTTGGCGGGCCTTTCCGCCACCTTCCATGATTTTCGATAGTCGTTTATGAAGGTCTACTACCATGAGCGACATTTTATCCTCGTTGCGATTGCGCTCTAGCATTTGTGGATCAGCCATAAGAAAATTTTAGTTCGGCGAATTTACATCAAGCGGCGGAACATCCCTATTTTTGAGACATGAGAAATGTGTTTTGGATGTGTTTGATCACTGTGGCCTGTCAGTTGCCCAATAAAAGTGAAAATCCTGCACCCATGTCTCCAAATGCCTATGCACAATTATTTCATTTGCGCATTGAAAATACAGATACCACATTGTACATTTTCAACGGAACAGACACCATCAGTATCCAAAAGAAAAGTTCACCTACTTTTTGCTTAGGCAGTACCACTCAATGGGGATATTTTCATGTATTGGAACTAGAAAATCGCATTGCGGGAATGACCTTTCCGAACACCATAGAAAACCAAGAATTTCAATCTGAATATGTCTCCAGCGGAAAAATAAAAGACCTTCAAATCAATGGCGCCGAAATGGATTGGGAATGGCTCCTTACCTATCCTGCCGACTATTATTTGTACAGCCCATTCGATGAGAGTGCTTGCGAAAGACTAGCATCCAACCCTATGACATGCGTTCCCTTTTGTGATTATCTCGAACCACACCCTTTAGGTCGACTGGAGTGGATCAAAGTAATCGGATGGCTCAATGGAAAATTCCCCAGTGCTTGCGCGTATTTTGAGAAAGAAAAGAATCAATATGAATCTTTGATCAAAAGCGCTTCCAATGAAAGCGTTTTGATTGGGAGCTTTGACGACAAACAATTTTGGATCAATTCCAACAAGAGTCATGTCCATCAAATCATCAAGGATAGCGGACATTTATCGACACTCAATTCCAACAAAGGAAATACACCCCTGGACCAAGAGCAACTTTGGGAGTTGCTACCTCAAATACAACATGTAATTTTGATAGGCACAGCCATGCAGCAAGATCAAGCAGAAAAACAATTGCGAGACTGGAAAATGCGTTTTGGAAACCATGGATATTACATCAATACGAGTGTAACTAGTTATTTCGAGATGGGTCCATTGCAACCCTCTCTCCTACTTCAAAACCTCTTAGAACTGCCCTCTCCGCAATCAGGATTTATTCAAAAAATAGATTAAGACTTCTTCGTTATCGATAATTTAATTACATTGCCCAAAAAATTCATTATGACACGATTTTTACTTTTGTTTTGCTTAATAGCCCAAATCGGATTCGCACAATGTGACAATGGCCGATATCAGTCTTTTATTTTCTCAGATTATGAAGTTATTTCCAATATTGTCTATGGCAATAACCAAACTTATTTGGGAGTAAGCCAAGACTTAACCTTGGATATTTATCGTCCGGTTGGGGATGTTTCCACCACCCGAGCCCTGATCATGATGGCCCATGGAGGTTCTTTTTTAACCGGTTCTAAAACAGGTCCAGATGTGGTGGGATTTTGCGTGAGCATGGCCAAGATGGGTTACGTAGTGGCCTCCATCAATTATCGTCTAGGTTTCCCCATTACCAATATGCAAGCGGGAGCCACTGCGGCGGTGATGAGAGGGACACAAGATATGAAAGCCGCCATCCGATATTTCAGAAAGGATGTAGCAGAAAACAACAACCAATACGGCATTGACCCTAATGAAATTTATGCTGCTGGAGTGAGCGCTGGTGGATTTATCGCGCTTCATTTGGCCTATTTGGATCAAGAGTCAGAACTTCCTTCATTTCTGGACATGAATGCCGCAGGGGTTCAAGGCGGTTTGGATGGACAAAGCGGTAATCCCGGTTATTCATCCGATGTCAAGGCCATTGTCAACATTTGCGGTGCGATAGGTGATACAGCGTGGATTCAACCCGGTGATGAGCCCGCCTGTCACTTTCATGGCACCAATGACAATACTGTACCCTATGGATCCGCCATGCTCAGTGTCTTGGGAATTCCTGTTACCGATGTCGATGGTAGTTACAGCATTAATGAAAAAATGAATCAGATTGGATTAGAACATTGCTTTGAGATCCATGAAGGTCAAGATCATGTTCCTTCGCTGGCTTCACCTGCCTATGCCGACACCACCTTGTCTATGATGACACAATTTTTGGCATCTCAAATTTGCAATACTACTTATGATTGTGAGTACCAAACCATCGCAACAAATGTCACCTCGATTGATCATCAAAATCCTGAACTTTCAATTTATCCCAATCCCGCTGAAAATGGATTTTACCTTTCCGGTTTAATGCAAAACGATGAAATTTCAATTTATAATTCTACTGGAATTCTAGTCGATATGTTGAAGGTTAAAAATGGAGATTGGATTGAAACCACAAGATGGCCGGCCGGTTTGTACTTCTTAAATTTCAAAAAGAATAATTCTTCTTCTTTGAAAGTGATTAAGCAATAAGCTGTGCTTTTCAATTCAATTGCTTTTGGAATTTTTCTTCCAATCGTATTTGCGCTTTATTGGCTGTTGAGCAAAAAGCCATTGATATGGCAAAACATTTTGCTCTTGGTTTCCAGCTACTATTTTTATGGTTGTTGGGATTGGCGTTTTTTATTTCTGTTGATGTTTTCAACAATATTGGATTTTTACACAGGACTAAAAATGGCTGATGCCGCCAACCTAACCGGCAAACGTTTTTGGTTTTGGACCAGTATCATCATCAATTTAGGATTCCTCGGCATATTCAAGTATTACAATTTCTTCGCGGATAACTTACAAGTGGCTTTAGGACAATTGGGCCTTCATGTTGATTTTTGGACGCTTCAGGTAATATTGCCCGTTGGAATTTCCTTTTACACTTTTCATGGACTTTCCTATGTCATTGACATTTATTACAACCGTATCGAACCTGAGAGAAACTTTGTGAATTATGGTGTTTTTGTTAGTTTCTTTCCTTTGCTAGTGGCTGGACCCATTGAGCGTGCTACCCATTTATTGCCACAAGTAAAAAAAGCCAGAGTTTTCAATTATCCACAGTCCGTAGATGGACTTCGTCAAATACTATGGGGGTTGTTTAAAAAAGTAGTAATTGCCGACAATTGCGCTTTTTACGCCAACATGATTTTCAATGATCACGCCAACTATAATGGTAGCACATTATTCCTTGGAGCGGTTTTCTTTTCCGTGCAGATTTACGGCGATTTTTCAGGGTACTCAGACATTGCGCTGGGCACAGCACGATTGTTTGGAATTGAGCTTTTGAGAAACTTTTCCTATCCATACTTCTCTCGTGATATGGCAGAGTTCTGGCGCCGATGGCATATCTCACTCTCATCATGGTTTAAAGATTATTTGTACATCCCCTTGGGCGGTAGCAAAGGGGGGAAATGGATGCAAGTGCGCAATACCTTTGCCATCTTTTTGGTCAGCGGATTTTGGCATGGAGCCAATTGGACCTTTATCATGTGGGGTTTTTTAAATGCCTTGTACTTTATTCCTTTGCTTCTGCTCAACAGAAACAGGCAAAATTTGGAGGTTGTGGGGCAGAATTCTTTTTTTCCGTCTGTCAAAGATTTACTCAAAATGAGCCTTACATTCTTCATGTCCACCATCGCTTGGATTT
>CANHWU010000133.1 GCA_947464415.1 Flavobacteriales bacterium | reverse complement strand
TCCTGTATGATGATTTTCTTTTCATCATCCGTTAGATAGATCCCGTTGTTGAACCATTGTCCTAGTTTAGGTTTACATTTTTTCTCCATTTTGTCCTTTTTTTTTGTAAACCTATTTTAGGACGAGACAAGGAGCGGATAGAGAGTAGCGAAGCATCGCTATCTCTAGGCTGCACAACGCAGCCTTTTTTTATGAGAAAATTTTATAGGGTCCCTGTAGCGAAGCCTCGCTACGAGCCCTCCCGATGGCTATCGGGAGAGGAGCGGATAGAGAGTAGCGAAGCATCGCTATCTCTAGGCTGCATAACGCAGCCTTTTTTATGAGAAAATTTTATGGGGTCCCTGTAGCGAAGCCTCGCTACGAGCCCTCCCGATGGCTATCGGGAAGAATGTAAAATGCAATTTGATATTGGGTGTTTCAATAAAACACTAGTAACCATTCATTAAAACAAGGGGGCGTTAAAATGATCTCGCGGCTCTAACTTTTAAAATAGCATCCTTCGTGGAGTGTCCATTACTTCCATTATTATCGAAACCTATTGATTTCGACCATCCGTTACTTTCTTGCGTTGAAGTCCAATAAGAATCATAGGAAAAACTAACAATGTTATTGAGATTGATATAAATCAACATCAACTCATCAAAACTCGGAAGAAACCAATCACTAAAGCCTTGAAAAGAATAGCTACTGCATAAGTTGGCTGCTGTATTTCCCTGTCCGCAGGGATAAGAGGTGATAGCGTTTGTGTTTTGCTGTCCTAACCCCAATCCGAAATCCGTTCCTATTACAAAAGTGCCATTACAGCCCCATTGGGTAGACCCTAAATCAGATACCGAAACGATTAATCCATGACGCTGATTTGCATCGTACCCAACATCGCCAGGCTGTAAAACATAAGCGACAATTCCTCCTTGATAGTTGTCTCCAATTACAATGTCATTCGCAGCACTCACCCCTGGCACAATACTCACCTGATCCCCAATAAACAAACTATCTCCCGTTACACTCACCCGCACATTCACATCTTCTGCATACAACGCATACGGCACAGACATCATCTGCTGTGTACCCAAATCAACTACACCATTTCCCGCATTCAACAGCACATGCAAGAACTTGCTTCCTGATCCCCACTGGATTCCACTGAATGTACCTGTCACGGCTGTTCCGCCGCCTACATTCAAACTCACCAATCCCTGAGCGTTGGTGGTGGTGGCGTGCGTCTCTTCATAGACCACCGTTCCCGTGGCGCTATTGTCATGGATTTTAAAAGTGATGGTCACCGCCGCATTGGCCATGGTGCTGCCGTCGGTGTTGCGCACAACGGCTTGGTAGGGGATGCTCTGGGGATCTTGGGAAAATACAACTGCTGAAATGGCTAGGAACAGGAAGGTGAGGAGTGGTTTCATAGGTCAAATATAGAGAATTGTAATGTACATTTTATATGCTGTTGGTCTATCTTTGTTCATCATGCTGGCTTTGATAAAAAGTTTGCATGCTGATTCCCTATCTTTGTAAATGAACGTTCAAATTCTTCGCAATGAACTACAACATGTCCTTTCAGGAAAGAGCGCAGTTAGGTTTGGAGGAGCTCTCCAATCAAACACAGGTTACCTTGGAAATAGCCAGGCAACAGGCGGAGCGATTGAAGAGTAAAAGCACTTCAAAAAACAAGAAGAAGAGAGATTAATTTCATTTATCACCACACATCGCCTTTGGCTGAGTAATATTGATTTCAGTCAATATGTGAGTGAAGGGGCAGAGCAGCGTGTTTATCTAAAAGATACACGCCATGTTATCAAGCTCAACGACGCTATTTATTATCGTTGTTGGTTGGACTATTTTCAAAATCTATTGCTCCATAATTATTTTTTCCAAGATACGGCATATGAAATATTGGGTTTCACGCTCGATGGTAACCAACTTTACTGTGCCGTCCAACAGAATTTTGTTGCCACTACTGAGATCACGGACATCTTGCATGTAAAAGCGTTTATGTCCGCAAATGGTTTTCGCAATAACCGTAACAACGATTACATACAGGATGAGCTCGGAATTATCATCGAAGATCTACATGATGAAAATGTGCTTACCAAAAATGGAATCCTCTATTTCATTGATACCGTTTTTTATACAACCCCACAATTTTGGCAGCCTTCGTTGTCATTTTGAAATAAATCATTGCAGAGCGCTGTTATGTTTTTGGCTCTGCTGCCAACGGAGATTTCAATGAGCAAAGTGATATCGACTTTCTTTTAAGTTTTGATGATCGATTGAGTATTGATGAGTACTCCAATAATTACTTCGAATTGCATTACCAATTAAGGGAGCTGTTAAAAAGGGAAGTGGATATTGTTACTGAAAGAACATTATCCAATCCGTATTTTATTGAAAAAGTCAACCCATCCAAAGTATTGATTTATGAATGCTGACATTAGAAACTTCCATCATTGTTGATTGAAGTGAAAGATCTTTTAATGGCGGGTTGAGCTATTCATTAAGCAGAGAACTAACGACTAATAAAATGAAATTTATATTTGATAATCAGTGGTTTACACCTCTTATTGACGGAAATTCCAGTTTTCACCACTTTTTGTCAATAAGGATATTATCTTTGTGATATTCAACTATTTATAGCGTGTAATGATTGCCCGAAAAGATTACCTGGAAAAACTGAGATTACTCAAAGATCAAAATTTGATTAAGGTGATCACAGGTATTCGAAGATCTGGAAAATCTTCGTTGTTGCAAGCCTTTTGTCTTGAATTGAAAAACAACGGAATATCAGATGCAAACATCTTGTTTTTCAATTTTGAAGAAAGAGAAAACATTCATTTGAATCATTGGTCAACGCTTTACGATGAGATTATTCAAAAGACTTCTGAAACTGAAAAACATTATATTTTTCTCGATGAAGTTCAGCTGATCCCTGACTTCGAAAAATTAGTCAATGCGCTTTTCACCAAAAAAAATATAGACCTCTATGTCACGGGGTCCAATGCCTATTTACTCTCCAGTGAATTGGCTACTTTACTTTCTGGAAGATACATTGCCATCAATATTCATCCATTCTCTTTTAAAGAATACATCCAAGCATTTCCTGAAGATGGAAATACAGACAGGCTGTTCAGAAAATACATAAATTCAAGTTCATTTCCTGAAGCCATTAACCTGTCCAAAATCGATGAAAATTTAGTGAATGACTACCTGCAAACCATCTACAATACTGTTGTCATAAAAGACATTGCTACACGATATAAACTAAGAAATCTTCACAACCTTAAACGTTTAATCAATTTCGTTTTTGAACATGTTGGTTCTTATCTCTCGCCGGGAAATATTGCAGAGGAGTTAAGCAAAGGGAACAAAACCATTTCGCACAACACAATAACCAAATATCTTGACTTCCTCGTTAAATCATATATCCTTTATCCGGCGGCACGATTCGATATAAAAGGAAAAGAACTACTCAAAACCAATGAAAAATATTACCTCATCGATCTTGGATTAAAGAACATTACTATCACCAATAAAATGGACGGAAATCTCGGACACAAATTAGAAAACGTGATATACTTTGAGTTGCTCCGCAGAGGGGGTAAAGTTTATGTGGGTAAAAACAACGAAAAAGAAATTGATTTCATTGTTCAAAAATCCAACAATGAATATGAGTATTACCAAGTTGCCTATACGGTAAGTGACGAGAAAACGCTCGCACGAGAACTTGCGGCGTTTCAAAACATCCGCGATAGCTATCCGAAATATCTTTTAACCATGGACTTTGACAAAACGAATATCAATGGCATTCAAAAAATCAATGTCATTGATTGGCTGCTTGATTGACCTCACTCTGCGAATCCCTCCGCGCAGAGGCGAAATGCGGGAATGTGAAATTGTCTTAAAAGACTACAACGCGAAAGAAGCGTATAGCTTGCCTTTTATGAAGCTAGTCTTTGATACACCTGACAGAATAACCCTGAACCGCACTATTGGCAAATCTACTGATGTTGGAATTGCCCACATTGAGCTTTCGGTTCCATACATTACCTGTATTTCCGTCGGGGGTGGAGGTGGCCCAATAACCATACAGGGTGCGCCCGTTGAATGTCCCGGTGGTAAATCGATAGCCGCCGGGATAAGCCGTGAATCCTGTACTGTTGTTGTGGGCGGTATGTGGCACATTCCATCCGTCTAAAGATTTTAATGCATCTCCCTCTGTGGTGCCTCGGAAGCCCGTGCCTATCTGTTGGTCAGCGATGCTCATGCCTAAACTTCCCTCCATGTACATCCATTCGCAATCACTCGGTACATGCCAACCAGTGGGGCAAAGTTGATCGGTTTGAACAGTGGCAAAATTGTACAAATGGCCATACAAGGTTTGATAAGCCGTGTTGTTTTGATAATAACAATAAGCGGGAGTGGTGGTAGTGCTCCAAGCCGTATTGTCCGTGATCAAAGGGATGGGCGTGCCATCATTGAGTGTGGTGGCACTCAGGTTATCCCCGAACCAACATTGTCCTCCGATTTCTATCAAATCATAATTGACCCCTTGGTAGGCGAGTGTGGTTTGTCCGTTACAAGAAGAAACGGAAATCGGAATGGTGGTGCACAATGCATTACCGGGTAAAAGTGTGGCACCGGTTTGCACGACCACTGGGTGGTTAGCCTCACTCACGCCAGGCACAATACTCACCTGATCTCCAATGAACAAACTATCTCCCGTTGCACTCACGCGCACATTCACATCTTCTGCATACAACGCATACGGCACAGACATCATCTGCTGTGTGCCCAAATCAACCACCCCGTTTCCCGCATTCATCAACACCTGCAAGAACTTGCTTCCTGTTCCCCATTGGATTCCGCTGAATGTACCTGTCACGGCTGTTCCTCCTCCCACGTTTAAACTCACCAATCCCTGTGCGTTGGTGGTGGTGGCGTGGGTCTCTTCATAGACCACCGTTCCGTTGGCGCTGTTGTCATGGATTTTGAAAGTGATGGTCACCGCCGCGTTGGACATTATCGTTCCGTCATTGTTTCTGACTACCGCTTGATAGGGGATGCTCTGTGGAGCTTGGGCAAAAACACATGTTGCAGTAAAAAGAAAGATGAGGTTAATTAAGTTTTTCATTTTTTAATGATGATTGTTTTAACTTTTTGCTGAGCATATTCGCGTAAAAAAACTTATTGTATCTTATCTCCGGACCTATTATTTGCCGGTATTTTTGAAAGCTCCCTGTTAAGTCTTCTGAATAATAAAGGTTAATTAGAATACCTGACACACCGAATAGAAAGGCCGAGATATTTTTGGGTATTTGAAACACCATAGCCATAGTCTCCAGTCAATGTAATTACACCCCCATTGGAGTAACTAAACTCCTCTATTCTCCACCAATCCGTTCGAAATCCCAAATTGTAATACCAACTTCCTGGCAGACGAGATCCTGCAGGATATGCTGAAAAACCGCTTGCATTATTTCCATTTAAATTACTGTCCCAACCTGCTTGAGATTTTAATAATGTACCTAATAAAGTTCCACCAAATTCACTCGATGGTACATTGGAGTTTGCATAAACAATATTAGTAAACCTGTTCCAATCCACCATGGTGCTCACATGCCAACCAATAGGACAAACATTTCTTGTATCTGTAGCCGTATACCAATTATATAGCTTTCCATAAGGGGTGTCATAATTCGAGCTATTCTCATACCAACACCAAGCTCCTGAAGTTAATGCGTCCCAGCTATTATCTTGTATCAAAGGAATAGGGTCTCCGTTGGAATAAGTGGTAGTTCTTAAGTTTTGAGCCATCCATTCCATTTTACTGTAAACTTGACTTTGGGTAGCTCCAGGATCAGCGTATACAAATTGCCCCTCGTACCAGACAGTGGGATAAAAATTGCCATCAATATCCGTAACCCCATTACCAACGTTAAAAAATGTATTCGCTGTGGGATTGGCAGCACTGATTCCAGGAATGATTACAAAACCTCCGTTTTGTAATTTTAATGTATCGCCTGATGATGAAACAGATAATTGTTGGTTATCACTACTGATATTGTTACCTGCAGGTCCTTGTGGCCCGGTAGAACCCGGTGCGCCATTGCAAACAAATTTTGTTTGAGTTTGATTTATTTCTGCATTTTCTAATGTTCCATTTCCGTTCACATCCAATCCGGTTTCAATTTTGGTTCCCCCGTAATTGCAATTAGAACCGGCGGGCTCAGCAGTCGTTTTAATTAGTGCATTTATTCCATTCGTTCCAGATGGTCCCTGCGGTCCCGGTGTTGAAGAACTCCCACTTTGCTCCGCATACAACGCATACGGCACAGACATCATCTGCTGTGTGCCCAAATCAACCACCCCGTTTCCCGCATTCATCAACACCTGCAAGAACTTGCTTCCTGTTCCCCATTGGATTCCGCTGAATGTACCTGTCACG
>CANHWU010000132.1 GCA_947464415.1 Flavobacteriales bacterium | reverse complement strand
GGACGAATTTCAATTTCATTTGAACCGAAAATATTTTCAAACGCCTCACTTTGAATTTTAAATACTGGGGCAAATTCACGACTTGCTTCGTCCTCCTCCTTTACCAATTCTTTCCAATAAGCCGTAACATTGTCTTTCATCTGAAAATCCAAATACTCCTGCAAAGTCATTTGGGTAGCATTTCGGAAATCGATGCGATCTCCGATTTTTTGAGAGACCTCGTACATACCCGTTTCTGGATTGTACTCCACGTGGTACTTGATGTTCTTAGGAAGCGGTATGGAGACACCACCGGGGGAAGACTGAGGATTAATCGGATCTTGATTAGGCCAGATGGGGGTGATCGTAGTATCCACCACTACTGTGCGCTCCATCTTGAATTTACTCAACTCAGAAATATCACCATAGGTAATCTCGGAATTAGAAAATGCCCACCATGAGGAGAGGCAGACAATGGCTGCCAATAGACTCCAAACACCGATATGCTTTGCGTTAGCCGACACCTAAATTTGCTTCAATACCCATTTTATCCATTCTTCCAAACTGGCGGATGGATATTCTTTCATCACACGCTCCAAATGCTTTTCAGCTTTGGACTTATCCAATCCCAATGAGGAAAGGGCTATTAACGCATCCTGACGCTGTATATTGTGTCCAGACTCGATTTTTCCGCTGACCATCGTCATGTCCACCTTGCCCATTTTGTCGTGCAAATCGATGATCATCCTCTCCGCTGTTTTTTCTCCAATACCCTTGATTCTCTTGAGTGCAGCTACCTCCTTGTTGACAATGATCATTCTCAACTCATCGGCAGACAAGCTAGAGAGAACCATTCGCGCCGTGTTAGGCCCCACCCCACTCACAGAAATCAACTTCTTAAAAACCTCCCGATCATCAGAAGAAATGAAACCATACATTACCAAAGAAAAATCATTTCCATTGATATGCAGATGGGTAAACAAAGTTACCTCGCCCGTATCCGGGAGAGAACTGAAAGTACTCAAGGGTATTTGGATATGATAGCCCAAACCACCGACCTCAACGACCGCATGAAATGGACTTTTCTCCAATAACCTTCCTCTAACGCTATGAATCATGTTGGTATAAAGAAAGGCGTGAAAATAATCAAAAAATCAATACTAGGCGCGGCCCGTTCCCTTCAATTGCGCATCTACTACGGCTATGCGGATCATATTGACAATTTCTCTCACAGAACAACCCATTTGCAAAATGTGATAACTATGATTCATTCCCAACAAGACAGGGCCAATTACTTCACAACCCGCCGACTCCTGCAACAATTTATAGGCGATATTTCCCGCAGACAAATTGGGGAATATCAGGGTGTTCACCTGTTGACCTACCAACTTTGAAAAGGGAAAATTCTCCTTCAGCATCTCATTATTCAGCGCGAAATTGGCTTGTAGCTCCCCATCCACGATGAGATTGGGATGAGACTTTTGCAAAATAGCAGCCGCCTTGGCCATTTTTTCTGGATCCGCCCCTTTAGCCGAGCCGAAATTCGCATAACTCAACAAAGCCACTCGTGGAGTGATTTTCATTTTGCTGATGGCCTCCGTCACTCTTAAGGTGATTTCTACAATATCCTCCGCAGTGGGATTCTCATTCACAGTGGTATCAGCAAAGAAGAGAGGTCCCTTGAGCGTCTGTACAATATACATCCCGCATACTTTTTTGACTCCTTCTTGTGGTCCAATTACTTGCAAACCTGGACGAATCACTTTAGCGTAATTCCGGGTCATTCCGCTGATCATGGCATCCGCCATCCCTGTTTCCACCATCATCGCACCAAAATAGTTGCGCTCTCGCATGGCACGCACGGCATCCGCGTGGGTAACCCCTCTGCGTTGTCTTCTTTCAAAATATATTTTTCCAAAACGATCTCTATTCTCGTCTTGGCTCTCATCTCTGGGATCAAAAATCGCCACTCCTTCCAAATCAATGTCCCATTCTTTGATCAGCGATTGGATACGATGGACATCTCCCAATAAAATGGGGATGGCACATCCTTCATCTTTAGCGGATTCTGCGGCCTTCAGTATTTTTATATTTTCCCCCTCGGCAAACACCACTCTCTTGGGAGATTTACGCGCTCGTTCGGCTATTCCTCGGGTAAGGGCATTGTCCCGACCAATTCTTTTGAGCAAATCATTTTTGTACGCTTCCTCATTGGGCATTGGCAATTGAGCCACTCCGCTCTCCACTGCGGCCTTGGCTACGGCCGTAGAAACAACATGGATGAGACGAGGGTCCAACGGCTTGGGGATGATATAATCCCGTCCGAAGTTGAGGGATTGAAGGTTATAGGCCTCCACCACCTCTTCTGGCACTGATTCCTTGGCCAACGCCGCTAAAGCATGCACGGCAGCCAATTTCATTTCATTATTGATACACCGAGCGCGCACATCCAAAGCTCCTCTAAAAATAAATGGGAAGCCCAAAACATTATTCACTTGATTGGGATGATCACTTCTTCCAGTGGCCATGATGACATCAGGACGCGCATCCAAGGCCTCTTGATAAGCGATCTCGGGCTCCGGATTGGCCAATGCGAAAACAATAGGATTGGGCGCCATCGAACTGATCATTTCTTGAGACACCAATTTACCTTGCGACAATCCCAAAAACACATCCGCTCCCTTCATCGCATCGCAAAGACTTCCAATGTTATGGGCAGTGGCAAATCTTCTTTTGCGATGATCGATATCTTGCCGCTCCTGCGTAATCAAACCTTTGGAATCGAACATAAAAATATTTTCCAAGCGGGCTCCCAATTGCAACATCATGTCGATACATGACAATGCAGCGGCACCGGCTCCACTCACCACAATGCGCACCTGTCCGATTTGCTTTTCTGCTAATTCCAGGGCATTGATCAATGCCGCACTGGAGATGATGGCTGTACCGTGTTGATCATCGTGCATGATGGGAATATTCAATTCCGCTTTGAGACGCTCTTCAATTTCAAAAGCTTCTGGCGCTTTGATATCTTCCAAATTGATACCACCGAAAGTGGGTGCAATGTTCTTTACTGTTCTTACAAACTCATCCACATCCGTGGCATCCACTTCGATATCCATCCCATCAATATCTGCAAAGATTTTAAAAAGCATGCCCTTCCCTTCCATTACCGGCTTGGAGGCCTCTGGACCCAAATTTCCCAAACCTAAAATGGCGGTTCCGTTGGAAATAATCGCCACCAAATTACCCTTTGCCGTGTAGCGATACACATCTTCCGGGTTATTGGCAATGGCCAAAACCGGCTCTGCCACTCCTGGTGAATAGGCCAACGCTAAATCTCGTTGTGAACTGTGTGGCTTGGTGGGAATAATCTCCAACTTGCCTTTTCTCCCCTGCTCATGATAATCCAGGGCATCTTTTTTCTTAATCGCTTCCATTAACCAATTTCCTTAGGAGCGCAAAGGTAAGGCAGGACGCATAAACTCAACGGCCTCCGATATCGCACTCTTGATAGGGGTAAATACAAAAGACAACTCGTCTTCTACTTTCTTAGAACGATACATGGTTACTTTACTGGTGTTTTGGATTGTCTCCCGCGTTATCACCGCCTTCTTACCAGTAAAAAATTCACGTACCGAATCCAATTTTTGCAACCACCAGAGCAAAGATTCGCTCACGACCTTCTGCGGAATAGTGATACCCAAAATTGAGGATGTTTGTTGAAAAAAATCTTTCATCATCCAATTCTCACCTACCATGACATATCGCTCCCCCCATTTTTTTTGCAACATCAATTGTATCATCACCATGGCCACATCCCTTGCCGCTACAAATCCGGTTCCGCCAGCGGGATAGGCGTTCCAGCCGCGAGCAATGGTTTTGATCAGCTGACCCGAACTTTGATGCGGTGAGCAAGCCCCGATCACCACACCCGGATTCACAATCACCGCAGACAACCCCTCTTCCACACCGCGCCAAATTTCCATTTCAGATAAAAATTTAGTTCTTCCGTACTCTGTATGATCCTTGGAGGGTTGCCAAAAACAATGTTCATCCACCCATCCGTCAGATGCCGCTTTGCCCAAAGCGGCAATAGAACTCACATGACAAAGAGGGATTGAAAACTCCAATGCCCAATCTACCCATTGCGCTGTACCTTCAACGTTCACCTGATTCATCTTTTCATGATCTTTGTGATGATAAGAAACCATCGCAGCACAATGAAAGAGTCCTTCACAATGGACGGGGTGCTCTTCCCAATCTATCTCCTCGATATTTCTCCAGTGAATTTGATCCCAACAAGCAAGGGCATCTTTAAATTGAAAAAATGGTTTCAAGGATGCCGGATTTTGGCGATGGTAAAAAGCCACTACTTGATGGCCATTTTTTACCAATTCCAACAAAAGGTGCGAGCCCACCAATCCCGTTGCCCCCGTGATCCAAAACATGCAGCGAAGGTAAGAACATTGTGAATTAACTTCGCCAAAGTTTGGAAACGAAACCCCATATTGCGCAAATATTGAAAACACTGCCGGAAAAACCGGGGGTATATCAATTTTTTGATGCGCAAGGCGAGCTGCTCTACATTGGAAAAGCCAAGGTGCTGAAAAACAGGGTGAGCAGTTATTTTTCCAAAATCAAATATGATAGTGCCAAAACGCTGCAATTGGTCAGGAGAATCGATCAGATTCAGTTCATTGTGGTCCATTCCGAAACCGATGCGCTGCTGCTGGAAAACTCGCTTATCAAGCAGTACAAACCGAAATACAACATCGCCCTAAAAGATGATCGGTCTTATCCCAGTATCGTGATTAAAAAAGAGGGATTTCCGCGTGTATTTGCTACCCGAAAAATCATCAAAGACGGATCGGAATATTTAGGGCCCTATTCCAATGTAAAGTCCATGCATCAAGTATTGGATTTGGCCAAAAAACTATACCCTGTGAGGACTTGTAATTTACTTTTGAATCATGACAACATCAGTAAAAAGAAATTTCGGGTGTGTTTGGAGTATCACATAGGCAACTGCAAAGGACCATGCGCAGGTCACCAATCGGAAACGGATTACCAATCTACCATTCAAAACATTAGACGGATTATCAAGGGTCATTATGGCGATGTATTGAGAGATTTGAAAAAACAAATGCATGATTTTTCAGAAAAATATGCCTTTGAGGAAGCGCAATCGACTTTAGAAAAAATCCAAGCTTTAGAGAGTTTTCAGGCGAAAAATACTATCGTACATCCCTCCATTTCAGATACAGAAGTATTCTCAGTGGTTTCGGATGAAAATATTGCTTTTGTCAATTATCTCCAAATCATGAATGGTTCTATTTCTATGGGATACAACCTAGAAATCAAAAAACGATTGGAAGAAACAGACGAAGAAATTTTACAATATGCCATTGTGGAAATTCGACAGAAATTCAGTACTACCATTCAAGAAATATTATTGCCATTTCTTACCACATTGCCTTGGGATAACATCACCATCACTATTCCACAAAGAGGAGACAAGAGAAAATTAGTAGAGTTGTCGGAAAGAAATGCCAAACAGAGTCTATTGAATCACTACAAGCAAATAGAGATCACAGATCCTGCTCGTCATACCGACAGAATTTTAGAAACGCTCCAAAAAGATCTGCATTTGTCTCAATTACCTCGGCATATTGAGTGTTTTGATAATTCAAATATTCAAGGAACCCATCCCGTGAGTGCTTGTGTTGTTTTCAAAAACGCCAAACCCGACAAGGCCTCCTACCGTATATTCAATGTGCAAAGCGTAAAGGGACCAGATGATTTTGCCACCATGCGGGAGGCTATTTTCAGACGATATCGCCGGCTCATCGAAGAAAATGAACCCCTGCCGCAATTGCTCATCATTGATGGGGGAAAGGGCCAGTTGAGCGCCGCGATGGAAAGCCTCAATGCATTGAATCTGATTGGGAAAATGGGCGTGATCGGGATTGCAAAAAGGTTGGAAGAAATATATTTTCCGGGAGATTCAGACCCTATTTATCTGGACAAAAGATCAGAGTCATTAAAACTGATACAACACCTCAGAGATGAGGCACATCGTTACGGACTTTCTAAGCACCGCAACCGCAGAAGCAAAGCCGCTATTCAAACCGAATTAACACAAATCAAAGGCCTCGGCCCCAAATCAGCAGAGAAACTCTTAAAATCCTTTGGAAGTGTCGAGAAAATCAAAAAGGCCTCGATAGCTGAATTGACGGAGGTGGTAAACCTCAAACAAGCACAATTGATTCAACATTATTTTAACGGTTTTTCAGCCGCTCAATAATGAGCAAATGCATGTTAATACAAGGACAAATGAATTAAAACCCTATGAACATCCACATTATCTTTGCTTGAATGAAAAACTTAGACGAAGAGAAAATTCACAAATACAATCAATGGATTTGGTGGATTGGATTGTCCCCTTTGATTTTGGTATTCCTGATTTTATTGATT
>CANHWU010000131.1 GCA_947464415.1 Flavobacteriales bacterium | reverse complement strand
CCATCGAAGTAAAGGCAGGTCAGCCCGTTCAATGGAAAGTAGCATATTATGAAAGTTGTTCTAATCCCGAATTGCATATTCGTCAATGGATCCCTACACCGGAAAAGCAAATTCATCAGCAAGGAATCTTACAATTAGCAAAGGAATGTGATTACGTAATGGTATTTGCCGGAATTGAGGAAGGTGAATTTCAAGATCGAAGTAAATTGGGATTGAAACCGGCAGCCGTTGAAATGATTCGAATGTTGGGGCAGCAAGAACCGCCCGTCATTGTGGCATTGGTGGGAGGAAGTGCTATTACCATGGAGGAATGGCAAGAGGATGCGGATGTGATTTGGATGAATTGGTATGGCGGAGAGCAACAAGGAATTGCTTTTGCCAATTTGCTTGCGGGAAAGGTCGATCCAAGCGGTAGGTTGCCCATTACCTTTCCTATGCGAGAGGGTCAATTGCCCCTGAGTTATTGGCATGAACCCACTGGCCGTGGCGATGATTATATCGATGGGTCGGGACTTCCTTTGTTTCCTTTTGGTTATGGTTTGTCCTATGCAAAATTCCAATGGGGTGAACTCACCTGGAAAGATGCGGAGCACAGTGAGCTGTCATGTAAAATAAAAAATTTGTCACCTCGCGCTGGATATGTTGTGCCGCAGTTGTATTTACAAAATGTATGGAGTCCTCAATTACAGCCCGTTCTGAGGTTAGTGGGCGTTCAAAAGTTTTTATTGCAGCCCAATGAGGAAAGAGAAGTGGTTTTTTCGGTATCAGCGGTAGAGCATTTTTTGAATTGGTCACATGAAGACCTTCCCAAGGGAGTGTACCAATGGGCAATTGGGGAATCGTCTAGAAGTTTGAAGAGGAAATTGAAAGTGGTGAATGATTGATTTCGTTCGATTGCTATTGTTTAAGCTCAAAATCCCGAAAGTCAAAGCCGGGACTGACCTGACATCCTACTAAACAAAATTCGCTACCCGGTGGTAGCTTTGCACCAAACCAGCGACCTGCTTTCACCACATGTTGAAGGGTTTCTCCTAGATGAAGCTGCTTGCCAAGCGCAATGGATTGTGTTTGATGGTTTTCATCTATTTCAATGATCGTTAAAGTTCCACCGTCATGATGATACCATATCTCGTCGCTTTTGATGCGGTGCAAAGCCGAAGTTTGGCCTTCTTTCAATAAAAAATAAATGCTGGTAGCGTAGGAGCGAGGTCCTTCAAATCCGATGAAATCAGCTTGATGCGGAGAGCGAAAAGTTTCGCAATAATATCCTCCTTCGGGATGAGGAATCATTTTTAATTGCGCTATGTAAAAATCAGCTTTGCTCATTCAGTCGTTGTATTGCATGACAAAAATAGTTTCAAGGGGCTCGTACACTTCGTACACAAAATTCACTTTTTCGTAAAGATGATTTTGTACCACAAACTCTTGTAATTTAGGATAAACGCGGATGGCGCCCATGATGCGAGTGGGTAGGGATTTTCCTTTCCAATGGCATACGGCGGCATTTCCCTTGGGGATGGTCAGGGATTGAAGATGTTCATCTTTGAGCCTTTCTGCCAGTTGAGGGGTTACTCTGATAGCCGCGAGTGCTCGGCATTCTGATTCTTTCACTTCCCTGGGATTGTCAAAATACACAGCGACAATCTCAGGGTGAATACCTTTTTCTTTTGCAAGTGTCGCGATGCGCTTGATCGCGGGCCCAATTTTTTGATAGGGACCTTGATAGGAGATGCCCAAAAGTTCATACCCTGGCGTACTGGATGTTTCGATAATGGGTTTTCTAAATGATCCAATGAAGGCTGCCGTCATTAGTGCTGCAGTGGCGAGAAGCATCAAGAAAAGTGGAATGATCATGGAGCAAAAGTAAGAACTTCAGTTTCTCGGTCATTGAAATGTCGAGCATCATTTATTTCACCTTTCCTTCTTCTGGAATAAACTCAATCGAGGCCGAATTGATGCAATACCTCAAACCCGTTGGCGCAGGACCATCTGTAAAGACATGACCCAAATGCCCGCCGCATTTACTGCAGGTTACCTCCGTACGAATCATACCATGACTTTTATCTAGGTGCTCGTGGATGGCGCTGTCCGCTATCGGTTTAAAGTAACTGGGCCAGCCGCAGCCCGAATCAAATTTTGTATCGGATTGAAACAAGGGAGCTCCGCATCCCGCGCAGTGATATTCGCCTTTTTCTTTATGATTCCAATACTTGCCAGTGAAAGCGCGTTCTGTACCTTTTTCACGCAAAACCTCATATTGCTGAGGGTTCAGTATTTTTTTCCATTCTTCGTTGGTCAACGATTGGGGTGCTTGAATTTCCATTTTCTTTGATTGGATGGTTAATTGTTCTTGTGGGGGTGTAGTGTACGATGGTGATTGACATTGGGCCAATCCAATACACAGCACAAATAAGCTAGCGATTTGATATTTCATGTTTTATCAACGAGGGATAAATTCAAATATTGAGCGGTAACAGAATCGCTTCCTTTTTTTTGGCAATCCTTAACAGGCCCTTGATACATCAATTGTCCACCTTTATCCCCTCCCTCAGGGCCAAGGTCAATCATCCAATCAGCGCATTCAATCACATTGACATGATGTTCGATGGTGACGATAGTGTGTCCCTCTGCCAACAATGCTTCAAAGCTTTTCATCAACTTGGCGACATCATGTAAATGTAACCCCGTAGTAGGCTCGTCGAAAAAGAATACAGTATGCCGTTGGTTTCGTTTGGATAAAAAACTCGCTAACTTGATACGCTGCGCTTCTCCGCCACTGAGCGTGCTGCTGCTTTGTCCTAAACCAATATAGCCCATGCCCACAGCTTGCAAAGGGAGAATTTTTTGAATAAGATTTTTGTGAATGCGAGAGGTGGGGTGATCGAAGAATTGAATCGCTTCATCAACGGTCATAGCCAACACTTCCGAAATATTTTTCCCTTTGTATTCTATGTCAATAATTTCGTCTTTGAATCTTTTCCCTATGCAAGTTTCGCAGGTCAATTGAACGTCTGCCATGAATTGCATAGAAACTACTTGAACCCCCTCTCCTTGGCATGTTTCACACCTGCCTCCTTCCACATTAAAGGAGAAATGCGTGGGTGAAAATCCTCTTGCGATAGCAGAAGGTTGTGAGGCAAATATCTCTCTGATTTCATCGTAAGCTTTTAAGTAGGTGACCGGATTGCTCCTGCTGCTTCGACCGATGGGATTTTGATCCACCCACTCCACTTGTTCTACTTTCCGGATAGCGCCTTTGAGTGCCGTGTATTTGTAGGATCCTGACATCGGGGAATCGAGTTGTTGCGCAAGTGCAGGGTAAAGAATATCTCGAATCAGCGTAGATTTACCACTTCCACTCACTCCTGTCACGACAGTAAAGGCGTGAAGGGGTATAGCAATGTCAATATATTGCAAATTGTTTTCTTGTGCACCTGTCAGCTCAATAAAATCCTTTCCTATCACAGATTTTTTTTCTCTTGTGACGCGCAATTTGTGACTGAGGTACTGCGCAGTAAGGGAGACTTTATTTTTCATTAAACCCTTGGGTTCCCCCGCATAAACGAGATTACCACCCTTGATACCTGCCTCAGGACCCAGATCAACGATGAAATCTGCTTCTTTCATGATGCTTTCATCATGTTCTACTACGAGAACAGTGTTTCCTTGATTTTTCAGTTGAAACAGCACTTTGATCAAACGATCTGTATCTCTGGGATGCAATCCAATGCTTGGTTCGTCCAGTATATAAATCGACCCTACCAATGATGAACCAAGATTGGTGGCCAAGTTAATCCTCTGACTTTCTCCCCCGCTCAAAGTACTGGATAAACGATTGAGAGTAAGGTATTCCAATCCTACATGTAGGAGGAAGTCCAAGCGACTGGTAATTTCATGTACAATCCTTTTGGCTATTTGCCAATCGTGTTTACTCCATTGTATTTGATCGAAGAAGGCCTTGAGTTCGCCAATGGATAACAGCACCATGGTGGGTAAATTCATTCCACCCACTTTTACATATCCAGCGTCGCTGCGTAATCTTGTGCCTTTGCATTCTGGACAAGTGGTCTTGCCCCGATAGCGGGACAGCATCACGCGATATTGAATTTTAAAGCTTTCTCTTTCCAAGAATTGAAAGAATTGTTGCACACCGTCAAAATCGGAAGTGCCATTCCAAATCAAATGAATTTCTTCAGCACTAAGGTCTTTATAAGGTTTGTGGATGGGGATGTTGTATTTTTTGGCATGACGAATCAATTCATTTTTCCACTCACTGGTTTTTTCGCCTCGCCAGCATTGTATGGCGTCTTGATAGATAGAGAGTTTTTTATCGGGCACTACTAAATTTTCATCCACCCCGATAATAGATCCAAATCCGCCGCATTTCTTGCAAGCTCCTATAGGATTGTTAAAGGAGAAAAAGTTGAGGGAAGGCATTTCAAATGTCATTCCGTCTGCCTCAAATTTGTTGGAGAAATGATGCCATTTCTTTTGAGTGTGATTATATAAAATGCACTCTCCATTGCCTTCTTTGAAAGTAGTTTGTGCAGAATCTATAATTCGAGACTGATCATCCTCTGTCCACTCAGCTGCGGACAAACGATCAATCAATAAATAAGGTTTTTTCCATGTATGATCACTCTCTGTTTCGAGGTCAAAAAATTGTTCTTCGTCCCAAATCTTACTAAACCCTCTTTGTAATATTTTCTCGGGAATCAAATTTTTTGGGTTCAAAGCCACCACGAAAAGAAAACGATCGGATTTATTTTTTTCGATGACTTTTAATACATCTTGGGGATTATTGCACTTGACCTCTAATCCAGAAACGGGTGAATATGTTTTTCCTACTCTGGCAAACAGTAATTTTAAATAGTCATAGATCTCTGTGCTCGTTCCTACTGTTGATCTCGAACTTTTTGAGGTAACCTTTTGCTCAATCGCGATGGCCGGGCTGATCCCTGTAATTTTATCAACGTCTGGCTTATCCAATTTGCCTAGGAATTGTCGGGCATAAGCACTCAAACTTTCTACATAGCGTCTTTGCCCTTCAGCGAAAAGCGTGTCAAAGGCCAGGCTACTTTTTCCCGATCCGCTCAAGCCGGTGATCACAGTCAGTTCGTTTCTGGGAATTTCAAGGGTGATATTTTTAAGGTTATGCGTTCGTGCTCCCTCTACTCTTATATGTTTCAATGCCTTCATCATGCAAAGATGTAACAAAGAGCAAATGAATTGGTTCTGTTAAATTTCAACTTTTCTGTTGGGTTTTTCAGAAATCTTGATTATATTTGTTTCAATACTCAAAAATTAAACGCGCCTATAGACTGACCTCTACTCTTTAAAGTTTTATTCAATTAAAAAAAAGGAGGTCAAAATGCGTTTCAAAAATTCAACCAGTGATCAAGAGTTAATCCATGCCTACGTAGGTGGAGACGAGAGTGCGTTCAATTTTTTGCTCAGAAGACATCAGTCTAAGATCTACGGTAAGATTTACAATGTAGTAAAGGATGTAGCTGTCGCGCAGGATATTTTCCAAGATGCTTTGATGAAGGCGGTGTCTGCCCTCAAATCAGGTACTTATAATGAGGAAGGCAAGTTTGTGCCATGGGTGATGCGAATTGCGCATAATCTTTGCATCGACTATTTTAGGAATAAAAAGAAAATTCCTGTATTCAGAGGGACGGAGGAGTATGATCCTTTGGATTATGTCACCGACAAAGGGCTGAACAAAGAGGAAAGTGCCATCAAAAAGGAGATGTTAGGTGTAGCCCGTGATTTGATGATGGTATTGCCAGACGAGCAGAAAGAGATTGTATTGATGCGTCTCTATTTCGACATGAGTTTCAAGGAGATTGCTGAGAAATTAGATATTAGCATCAACACGGCGCTCGGCAGAATGCGCTATGCCTTGCTCAATTTACGCAAGTATGCTGAGGATCATCACGTAGTGATTGATTTGGAATACTTGTGAGGTAAAAAAATCTCGGCGAGCATGCATCGGGCACTGCCACCGCCGATTTTCTCGATGGTAGGAATATCGACAATCAAGGGCTGGACAAATTGTTCCCAAGCCCTTTTTTGTTGTGTATTGAGTGCATTCCATGCGGTAGAGGAGAGGATGCCAAAAGGGGTGTGATGATCGTTTCTTACTTCTAATACATTTCCACAGAATTGATATACTTGCTCTGCACTCAATTGGATCTCTGTAGAGTGAAGTTCCTCCAAGGAATTTTTTATTGTGTGGAAATGAGGAATCATTTCGGGGCAGATGAAATGCCATTGAGTACCAATGGACATGATTACATTGGTGTGATACACAGATTTGCCTGTCAAATCGCTTGTCTCAAATGTGTGTAAAGCATATCCTGTTTGTTGGGCCCAATCTTGCGCTACATCGAGATGTGCTCTAGGACTCAAGGCCAGCCAAGCTGATTTTTGTTGGGGTTGTAGTATAAGACTACCTGTTCCTTCTAGGAAGCGCGCTT